>JAOUFY010000025.1 GCA_029857955.1 Spirochaetia bacterium | reverse complement strand
AAAACTGATGAATGAAGAATATTCATCTACCGTCATAATGCTTTCCGGTCATAATTCAACTAATGATGTAATTCAAGCCATGAAAAACGGAGCGAACGATTACATTGTAAAACCTTTTGACGAACAGCTTTTATCTCAAAAACTAAAGAAATACTTACTTTTTTAAGCAAGGTGACCATATTGCTTAAATATTAGACAATTTGGTCATCAATTGTTTACTTTCGTCACGCAATAACACGGCATGATATTTGCTCGTTTTCTATAGCAATCATTTGAGAGGAATACATGCATAAAAATATTTATGATATTATAAAATTAAAGCATATTGTTATAATATCACTGCTTTTACTTACATCAATTTTCTGGAATTCCACTAAAATATATTCTATTGAAACTACTAAAGAAGCTTCTCTCGAACAAAGGGTTGCTGATATCGAGTCTTATATGAATAATTCGGCACGAGTCACGTCCTCTTCTACTCCTCATGTTGAATCTAAAATTCCTGGCCCAGGGCCTGGTCATAATGCCTGGATGATGACTTCAACTCTTCTTGTTTTATTTATGACTCTACCTGGTTTGGCTATTTTTTACGGCGGCCTGGTAAGATCAAAAAATATTTTATCTATTATGGCTCAGTGCATGGGAATTACCGGTCTTGTAACTATTTTATGGTGGTTATGCGGTTATAGCCTTTCTTTTTCCTCTGGAAGCGGTATAGAAGGCGGAAGTACATTTCTTGGTTCAATTTCAAAGTATGCTTTTTTAAAGGGTGTAGATTCATTACCTAACACAAATTACAGCCCCTGGATTTCACATAATGTATTTTCAATGTTTCAGCTGATGTTTGCTGTCATTACACCAGCCCTGATTGTGGGCTCGATTGCAGAACGGATGAAATTTTCATCTGTACTGCTTTTTATCGCTTTATGGATGTTTGGAGTGTATTTTCCTGTTACGCATATGGCATGGGGTGTTGACGGCTTTATGAACGGAGTCTGGAATTCAAAAGCAACGATTAAAGCTATAGACTTTGCCGGCGGAACTGTTGTAGAAATGGCATCAGGCTGGTCAGCTCTGGTTCTGTGTATTGTTCTTGGTAAAAGAAATGGATATGGCAAAAGAGCAATGCCGCCGCATAACCTTGTATTGACCATGATTGGTACAGGGATGTTATGGGTTGGTTGGTATGGATTTAATGCAGGCAGCGCACTTGCAGCTGATGGAATTTCATCGACAGCTTTTGTAAACACGACACTTGCAGGCGCGGTGGCTGGGTTTGTATGGCCTATGATCGAATGGGTGTTGGTGGAAAAACCAACTGTATTGGGTTTTTGTTCAGGAATCGTATCTGGCCTGGTGGCCATTACACCTGCAGCCGGTTTTGTCTCAACAGGTGATTCCGTTTTCATCGGCATACTAGCTGGCATTGTCCCACTCTTTGCCGTTATGAAACTTAAGAAGTGGCTTGGATATGATGATACCCTGGATGTTTTTGGAATACACGCGGTAGCGGGAACAATGGGCATGTTGCTAACCGGTATTTTTGCCGATGCCGCAATAAATCCGGCATTATCAATCAACCTTGGCACATTTCTCGGGAAAACCCTATGGATTGAACAATTAAAAGCAATGGGAATTACAATTGTAATAGCTGTTACAGGAAGTTTTACGATTGCCTACCTTGTTAAATATACCATTGGACTCAGGGCATCTGATCTTGTTGAAGAACAGGGACTTGACATTCATGATCACGGAGAAGAAGGATATGCCGACTTTCAAATCATGATTCGATAAATTTTCAATAATATTTAATGTATTTAGTTTAAAAGGAAAATATGAAATTAATCACAGCTATCATTCAACCAGCAAAATTTAAAGATGTAAAAGATGCCCTCGCTAGAAAAGGTGTAACCAAAATGACCGTCAGTAATGTTTCCGGATGCGGCCAACAGGCTGGTTATGGAGAAACTTATCGAGGTCAGGAAGTTGAAATCAATCTTTTAAAAAAAGTAATCTTGCAAATTGCAGTTAATACTGATTTTGTAGAACCAACGATACAGGCTATTATTGAAGCAGCCCGTACAAATAATATTGGCGATGGAAAAATATTTGTCACAAAACTGGACGAATGTATTCGCATTCGAACAGGCGAAAGAGGCAAAGAAGCCATAGGTTAAGTAATTTCTCTAATTCACTACTCCATTAGTATTCTATCCTGACATAGTATAGTTAATTTTGTCTATTAATTGTGCTATATTAAATTCCTTATGCACATTTATTTCCCATAATTTAAAATCATTAAATCAATTTGATTAAACAATATACATATTTATATTTTTTGATAGAAACAATTATGGCATCATTTTTGCTTTATATTTAAAAATGAAGATTAAATGAGTTACTTTCATTTCTTCTGAATTTTGAAAATAAAATAGTAAGATTAAATTAAAGGAACTAGCTCAGGAGATACACAGGTATCAAAGGAAAAAAATATGAAGACAACAAAAAACTTTTTAAAATATTACGGCAGTTGGCTGATATTATCAACCATTTTGCTGGTATTAAGTCCCTCTTTTAAAATCAATAGCGTCTATTCAGCAGAAGCAACCATAGAACAACGTGTTGCTGACATTGAAGCGTATATGAATAATGGCGGGCGTGTGACGACAGCTGCAAACCCTCCTGTTGCGTCAAAAGTCCCAGGACCAGGACCTGGACATAATGCATGGATGATGACATCAGCCTTGCTGGTATTGTTTATGACATTGCCGGGACTTGCATTATTTTATGGTGGGCTGGTAAGATCAAAAAATATTCTTTCGATTATGGCTCAGAGTATGGGTATCACAGGACTTGTCACTATTTTATGGTGGCTAGTTGGATACAGCCTTGCATTTGGTTCGGGAAGCGGAACAGACGGCGGTAGTACATTCATTGGTTCTTTTTCAAAATTTGCCTTTTTAAAAGGTGTTGATTCAATGCCAAATACTGACTACAGCGCATGGATTTCACAAAATGTATTTTCCATGTTTCAGTTGATGTTTGCCATCATTACGCCGGCATTGATACTTGGCGCAGTTGCTGAACGTATGAAATTTTCTGCCGTAATGATTTTTGTAACTCTCTGGATGTTTGTAGTGTATTTCCCAATGACACATATGGTATGGGGAATTGACGGTTTTATGAATGGCGTGTGGAATGCAAAAGCCAGTATCAAAGCCCTGGATTTTGCAGGTGGAACTGTAGTACATATGGCATCTGGCTGGTCAGCTCTTGTATTATGTATTATTCTCGGTAAAAGAACCGGTTTTGGTAAAAGACCTATGGCTCCACATAGTCTGGTTATGACAATGATTGGTACAGGTATGCTTTGGGTTGGTTGGTATGGATTTAATGCCGGAAGCGCACTTGCAGCAGACGGAATTGCTTCAACAGCCTTTGTAAATACAACCCTTGCTGCAGCTGTGGCTGGTTTTGTATGGCCAATGCTTGAATGGATTTTTGTGGAAAAACCGACAGTACTGGGATTTTGTTCCGGAATCGTTGCAGGTCTTGTGGTAATCACTCCTGCGGCTGGATTTGTTTCTACAGGTAGTTCAGTATTCATTGGTATCTCTGCCGGTGTCGTACCATTATTTGCCGTAGTTAAATTAAAAAAATGGCTTGGTTATGACGATGCACTTGATACTTTTGGAATCCATGCAGTTGGTGGAACATTGGGAGCATTATTAACTGGAATTTTTGCTGATGAAAAAATAAACTCAGCTATTAGTACAAACCTTGGTTCACTGGTAGGAAAAACTTTATGGATCGAACAATTAGAGGCAATTGGACTAACCATTACATTATCTGTGGTGGCAAGTATTGTGATTGCGTATGCAATTAAATTTGCAATTGGCCTTAGAGTCTCAGAACTTGTTGAAGAGCAAGGATTGGATATTCATGATCACGGCGAAGAAGGTTATGCCGATTTCCAAATCATGATTCGGTAATAATTAAAGGAGTATAGAATGAAATTAATAACAGCGATTATACAACCTTCAAAATTTAAAGATGTAAAAGATGCCCTTGCAAAAGAAGGAATCACTAAAATGACTGTTACTAGCGTAACAGGATGCGGTCAACAGGCAGGTTATGGAGAAACTTACCGTGGTCAGGACATTGAAATCAATCTCCTGAAAAAAGTAATGCTTCAAATTGGTGTAAATGACAAATTTGTCGAAGCGACCATAAAATCCATCATCGAAGGCGCCAGAACCGGAAATATTGGTGACGGGAAAATATTTGTAACCACACTTGACGAATGTATTCGCATTCGAACTGGTGAACGAGGCAACGAAGCTATCGGTTAATTTATTTAATTTTATAGAGGTGGAAATTACCGCCTCTATAAAATTATTTTTGTAAAACTTGACTTCATTTAAACCTAATTTATAAATAATTCATTGAATTTAATCTATTTGCACTTAAAACTTAATATGCAGCGTAGGTGTTTTTTTTTATTGTAACAAAACACACTATCTAAAATACTTAATAATTTAAATCAATCTCGGTTGAATATTTTAAAATATATGGATTACTAAATCTTTTTTAAAGATTCTTCTATGAGAATTTTTAATCGAAAACAAAACTTTGTTCTTGATATTATGTATGTAAATTTAATTTCGGAATTAATAATAAATATGTTTAAAATAAAAACTCCAAAATTCATTTATTTTTTACCAGTTATAATAATATTATCTGGAAACTGCGCCACTGCACGAAAAATAGAAAGGCATTCTAACTTTGATTATCAAAATATCTATAATCAAAAATATAAGGATGGAAATGGCGGCATAATGATGGTAACCCTGGAAAAAGGAGAAACCTACAGTGGCTCCATAACACCGGATCAAAAATATATTTTTTATACAAGCAATCAAAACGGCAACTTTGATATTTTTATGAGACCGCTAAATGATATCATAAGCATTCCTGTTATTCGGGGGGCTACAAATCAAACTCAACCCGCCATAAGTCCAGATGGAAAATATCTTTTGTTCATAGATGATGAACTTGATCCAGATGGCGACATCGTTATGGTTAAAATCAATCCAAAATCAGTAGAAAAACTTTTTTTACAAAGTGGACAATCTGCCATCGATGCCATGTTCATTAATAGCAAAATTTATCTTACAAATAATAAAAAGAACATTATTCGTTCAAAAGAAAACAACCCTGCATGGTCTCCTGACGGTAAATGGATCGCATTTGCATCTAACAAGCCAAGTTCAGGTTCCAATTCTTTTGGACCCGGCTTCGGCGCACTTCAAAATATATGGATCATGCCCTTTGGCAATCCTGATAAAGCCACACAATTGACTAAAAATGGCGGTACGATGCCGGTTTTTTCACGCGATGGCAGTAAAATTCTTTATGTAAACGGAAATGACTCGGATAATATCACTCATATTTATGAAGTTGAAATTAATACTGGAATATCACGACAAATAACCAGCGAACAATATATTGACCTTAGTCCTGGATATAGCTCAAATGGCAAAAATATTATTTTTACACGAATTTATAATGATACCAATAATGATGGTGTGATCGATTATAAGGATCATGGGCAAATCATGCTTATTCCTTCATCTAACAATATATCAAATTCTGAGTTAAAAACTGATATTTTTAAAGTAAATCCAATACAGTTAACTTCAAAAAACAACAATATTTTTAATACACAAATTACTGGTTTTCTCGGTGGTTCCATTTTATTTGCTATTAAAGAAGGCGATAATATAAACCTGGCAATCATACCTGAAACTGGTATCTATCCAATTAAGAAGTCTTCAATTGAACAACTGGATTATACACTGAATTTACCCAAGCCAACTTCAGAGGATTTCAAAATGTCATTTTCACAAATTGAATTTATTCATGAAAATGATCCATTAAAATACTTTACTTCAACTATAAGCGATTTTGAATTATTAGAACATTTTAAACTTCAAAAATCTGAAAAAGAAAATGTACTTAATATAATTAATAAAAAAATATCTGAAAATGACTTATTTGAAAAAGTCATGCTTGATATTTATTATAAAAATCATCCTGATTATGAACCCCAAAATTATACCTATCTATTTCCTGAAAAATCGCTTGAATTGTATTATAAACATGTCTATAATAATCCTGCTTCAATCTTAAAGTCACAATCAAAGACTTCTGAAAATATTGATCTAAACATTGAAAAAAGTGAACAAAAAATAAATAAATTAAAGCTGAATACTCTTTCAAAATACGATCAAACCATCCTTGGATTTCTTTATGAACAATATGCCCAGTCGATATATCAAAAAGGTAAAATAGAAAAAACAAGAATAATTTATCAAAATATTCTAAGTAATTTACCTGAATATTACAACAATTCAAATGTACTTTACACTATTGGTAAAAACTCATTTGACACAGAAATTCCTTTGGAATTTTTACATATAATATTTCCCGATCGATATCCCTACAAGATTAAGTTAAATTTAAACAATTCTCTGTCAACAGAAAACACTCCTGAAGATTCTCAGTTTATAAAAGTAATGGAGGATGAAAAAGTTAAATCAAAAGTAGAAAATGAAATATATCAATATTTTAAAAAAATATACTCACAAAACCAGGAATTGCTAATTAAAACAGTTATACAAAAGTACACCAAAGAAAATGATACATTTATATACAATCTCGGAAAACTTTCATTATCTGAGAATTTATTCGATAAAAACAAGTTTGATGAAGCCCTGCTTACACTTAAAGAAATTGATGTAAGCAGCTTCAATAATACTGAATGGATCTTTAAATATAACCTGTTACAAGGTCGAATACTTGAAAAGTTAAAACAAATTGAAAGTGCTTTTGAAATTTATGCAAATGCTTTACTTGTATATGAGAATAAATACAATTCAATTGAAGTTGAAAATTTAACTTACAGCGTTTTCAACCATTATAGTAAATTGGCAAAAGCAGAAAATTTATCTGGTAAAATTGATAAAGCATGGAGTGCCTACTCGACTCTGCTTAATTTAATTTTATACCTTGAACCAAAGAAAATTGCCACTAAAGTCGTCAGCCAATCTTCATTAAAAATATTTACTGAGCTTGATGAAATGTTATTAAAAAACTATTACCTTGAAAATGATACTATTAAACAGGTTCTTGGTTACTATAGCAACAACATATCATTTGCCAGAATAAATACAATTAATTCATTTATTTTTGGAAGAGCTTATTTAAATGCCATGCTGGGTATTAAATTGCACCAACTTTATGAATCAAAAAGAGAACTCAATATTATCAATAAAGAGTCGATTCTTACATATTTTTCTGAAGCCGAAGAAGATTTTCAATGGTCTATTTACGCAGATTCGTCTTTTGCAGATTCCTATGTAATGCTTGGTTGGATGTATCAATATATTGACGAAAAAAGAGATTCATCAGTGTATCTTGCGAAAATCGGCAATGAAACTGAGGTTGATAAAGTTATTTTTAAGTCGTTATATGAAAAGTATTTTCCTGATTATCTTTTTGAAAAGAATATTCAATTATATCATAAAAGTATTGCGTTTCTTTCTGGAAAATCGTCAAATCAAATACTTAAAAGTTTTTACTTAAATCTGGCCAATAATTATTTTTTACTTAATAACTATACAAAAGCAGATGAATATTATTCAAAAATAGATGTAAACGGAAACGAAAAATTTAAATTTGAAAATAGTTTACAAAAAGCACAGTACTACTTTCATATTGGTAAAACAAACTATTTTCTTGGACATTATAATGATGCCATAAATAATCTGGAAACTGCGCTGACATTTTATCCAATCAATCTGTCAAGAAGCACAGACCAGAATTTCAATAATTTAAAAAGAAGCCTAGTTTTAAAGTACATTGGCCTTGTATATTCTGACCAGGGTCAGTACAGTAAGGCAGTTAATGTATATAAACAAATTATCAAAGAAACAATACAAACAAATGAAAGTGAAGAAGTAAATAATCTATTCACTTCTCTTTACCTTGAAATTTCCAGAAACTCACTGGCGCAAATTAAAGTAACGCATAATTTATCTAATTTTGATGAAGCACTTAATTATACAATCCAGGCTGAATTACTTTTAAAAAGATCAAAAGAGGTACTTGCACCGAAATTCCCTTATAAACTTAAAATACTTGGTTTTACCCTTCCATTTAAATTTAATTTTGGAAATTATGATGATACATATAAAAATGGAGACAATCATATTGCATTTCGTTTGCCAACCATAAATCAATATCAGTATTTGTATTCCATTCAGGCTGATTTATACAAACTTAATGGAAATTATTCGAAAGCAAGCGAATCGATTAAAAACCTGATTAAATACGCAGAAAAAGATGATACAAAACATGGAAACGAAACCAGAATAAGCGCTTATATGCGACTTGGTGAACTTGCTTATATACAAGGAAATTTAAATGAATCCCAAAGTGCGTATACACAATCTAAAAAAGTTTCATTATCTGAAAATAAAATGCATACTTATTATTTATCAGAAAAAAATCTAATGACAATCGCTTGTAATGAAATTGAAAAAACCTACCCTGCTGTAAATAAATTAAAACTTGCCCGTCAATACTTAACAGAACTTACAGATTTTAAAAATGAATATATTAAATTAAAGTATTCTCAAGCCCAAAAAGAATTATCTAAAAAAAATTCAAAAATGAAGCTTTCCCTTGCAGAATTAAGTTATATTGAAAGAGAAGCAATCAATGATATCAATGGAATTTTAATATATCAGGGTGTATTGGAAGCTTTTATCTCTACATCTAATGATACCATTTCTAAAACTGAAAAATTTGGCGATATAAATAAATATTATGAATATAAATTTAATCATTTTGTCTCTCACAATAATGCCCTGACTACCCTGGATGGAAATTTTAAAATTAACAATACAATACTTCCTTTGTTAAATAAAAAAACTCAAAAACATCTTGCAATGAAACTTGATATGAATAAAGCAATGGTGCTTGAGTCGATGGGTAGAAAAAAAGAAGCCATGGATATTTATTTAGACATTTCTCAAAAAGCATATGAGTATAAAGCAAATGGATTATTCATTATCGCAGGTTATAGAGCTTATGTTTTAGCGAAATCTTTAAATATTGATGCTCAAAAATTATTAAAAAATATTGATTTAACCTTTAAAACAAATCCATATTTAATAAAACAATATATTACAATTTATCAAAATTTAGGCGATATGATATTTGAAGAAAATATCGGTAAAAAACAGTATTATAACGCCATTTACATGGATAATTATAATCGAATGTTAGAACTGCAAGATACGATTGATGTTGTTTTAAGTAAAACAAATTCCGAGTTAATAAAAACATTAAATGCATATAAGGAGTTTGATATAATTGAAGAAATTCTTGCTTCGGATATTGAAAATTTAAAAATTAAAAGAGAATCAACCGAAATACAAGAATCTATTATGGAGCAATTGATAAATAAAAAAAATACTTTAAAACAAAATATTTTAAAAGATCCAGAAATGGCTGGTTTTGCCCTTGCACGTTTTCCTGATATCTTAACTGTAAATGATATAATAAATTTAAAACCAGGATACCTATATCTTATTAAAAGAAATAAAGTAGTAAGTGCTATCTCAAAAAATCCAGATAGCGAAAAACTTGAATATAATTCTTTTATAATAAATGACGAAGAGCTAAACAAATTTATTGACTTGATGAAAAATACAACATTCGATAAAAATAATCAAAATGAAATGAGCAAAGAATTAAATCGCTTCGTTAACTGGATTCGTATTAAACAATTTAAAATAATTTTCCCTGATAAAGCTTTTTCTTTTTTTCCTTTTTCAAAAATATTAAATTACAATGTAGCAACTGAATATACATTTCAGGCCGCAATTCTTTTTGAAAAAAACCAAAGTATCACGAATACTAACTGGATACAAAATGTTAAAAATAGTACTCAGAATATTACTGGAGATAAAAATCACTATATTTATAACTATATAACATCGCCTGAAGATTTTGAAAAATTAAAAATAAAATACAATGCAATTGACTATGAAATTACTGATGATGATTTTTCTGAAAAAAAATCAACGCTACTGAGTAAAATAATAAATAATAATGAAAAAACCTCGATTACTTTTCTTTCTTATAATTTCAAGAATATCGAAAAACTTTCGTTATACATGAACACGCTGAATTTATTATTTGCCGCTTCCAAATCTTCGATGGTCTTCCATACTGCGCATGATCATAAATTTGCATCCGAAACATATTCCAAATTATTAGATCACAAAAATGATCACAATGATGATTTATCATTTGACGGAAATTTAAATGTAATTCAATCCTTTTTTAATATTAATAAAGATGAAAATAAAAATTTTTATATTCAAACTCAAAAACAAGATCTTCAAAACTGTACTTTAAAAGCAGATAAGTTGGCAAAAGGTGAAAATGTACAAGAAGCAATCGTTACATTAAATATGTGCGAAAATATTGATTTTGATTTAAAAAGAAATCAATTGAGTTTTAATAATATTAATATAGAGAATATTAAACCAAATTATGATCTTTTTATCAAGAAAATAGAATTGATGCTGGATAAAAATTCTAGCTACAATATAAATGATATACAAAAAACGTTTGAATCTTTTACAAGCAATGTACATTTAAATGATGATGCGTCTAAAAATGAATTTTCATTAAATATTACAAAATACATTTCTCTTTTATTTGCAAATGGTGAAAAACAAGCAGCCGCAAAAACAATTAAAGATTATCAAGAAAACTATAAACAAAATGACAATGAACTCATTAAAATTATCGACAATTATTTTTCTGGACAAATGCTTAAAGGCGAAATTCAATCTTTTATCACTTCATTACCAAAAGAAATTGAATTGTTTAACCAAAATCAAAATATTTTAAATGATATACCAACTGAAAAAAATGATAAAATTAAATACTTTATTAAAAGTAGCAACCTTTCACAAAGATGGTTTAAATCGCTTCTCATTTCAGGTGAATACTCTATACTCAGTAACATGCTTGTAAACAATACATATAAAATGGATTTATGGGAAGCTATTTCATTTTATGAATCTACCGGTAAAATAGCGCCAACAATTAAAGATACCAGTGAAATTGACTGGATTCGTCAGCTTTGCGAAAATCCCAAAGATACAAATGTATATTTTAATATTTTAAACGAATCAAAAGATGAATATGTAAAAGCATATGCAAGACTGATAGTGATGTTTGATTTAAAAAATTATGATAATATATTTTCAGAATTAAAATTTTTAACAAGTAACCATGAAAATGATATAAAACAGGATTATTACATCAAACAAGCAACCATAAATTATGTATTACATCATATTGATTATTATTCTAGTCCTGAAGATTTTATCAACAATGTTTTAAAATATATTTCATCAATAAAACTTAACGTAGATACCGACAATAAACAACAAATGATATTTCAAAATTTAACGACTCTCGCCATGTCATTAATTATGAAACCAGATGAATTAAATAAATTTCAAAATAACTATAAAGATAATTTATCCGAAGTAAATATTAAATATATTCAATCTCTTAAAAATCTATCATTACAGTACAATCCATATGAAGTAGTTTCTCAGTCACAAAATGATGAAAATTTGCAATTTAACAATAATGAGTTTACGGATTCTCTAACAAAACTTGTAAACAATTCATCAGGTCTTAAAAGTAAAAATATCAACTTTAAAGATTATTCATTATTAATGTTATATAATTTAAAGTCAAAAGTAAATCAAAAAACATTATTTGATTACTTTACTTATGATAGAAATGAAACTGCAATAAATTTTCCTTTTATAAAAAATGTACATGGAATCATTAAAATATATTTTGATCAATATTATTATTGGACATGGAAGAAAGATAAAATTGAATTTGATAAAATCAAGTTTTCTGATGTAGATAAACTACTACAAAAAAATTATGATGATATTTTTTATCTTCCTGCTAAAGATGAATCTATAACAAATAAATTACTGGCTCTTGATGTTGGATTACAATATTTTACAACTTCAACAACCGCAATAGAGAACAGGGAAAATACATTAACAGATACAATTACATGGAGTTTTAACCCTGGGTTAATAAATACTCCAGGTTATTCAATCATGAAAATGTATTTACCGGCTTCACCAACAGAAAACGAAAAACCGGTTAGCATAGGATTAAATTCAGATATTGTTGACGGAAACTCAAATGTATTGATAAATTTTTATTCTCAACCAATGGCTTTAGATTCATTTAAAAAAATCGATGGAAAAAGCTACGGTAATTTTCATATTATTTATACGCAACCTGAGAAGTTAAACGTGTATCTAGTTTTTATGAAAGAATACATCAAGTATATGATTGGAAATAATGAAAAGTCAAATCAACCTGTAATTATTTTTGATTTAGTTTTAAAAAGTATGGAAAAAAATAATATGTTGACAAATGATTTAAAATACATTAAACTAATACAAAAGTAACAATATAAAACAGGTAGAGGAATTAACAATGAAAATTAAAAAATTAAAAAGAAAACGTGGTATGACTCTTATTGAATTGCTCATGGTATTGATCATTATGGGATCTATCCTTGCTATTACCATAAATTCATTAATTAAAAATCAAAACAGGGCAGAAGGAAAATTAAATAAGCTGAAAATGCAGATGGACTGGGCTAAAATAAATTCTGCATTGGTTGATTACAAAAGAACATTTGGAAATTATCCAGATTCAAATACAGGTCTTGAGGCGCTAGTCGAACCGCCAGAAACAGAATCCGGTAACAAAGTTTCATCTTTTATCGATAGAGAATCCATACTTGATCAATGGAAAAAACCTTATCACTATGAAGTTTCTGATGAGGGCTTTAAGGTTTTATCTCTTGGCGCTGATGGTGCAATTGGCGGCGAGGGAATAAATGCAGATGTAGACCTTGCTTCGTTACAATAAAATAAAAGCCTCCCGGGGTTTTACTCTTATAGAACTCATTGTAGTTATTATAATAATTGGTTCACTAATGACCCTGGGGCTTAAATTATTAAAAAGCCTGTGGCAGAAACAATCTAACAGTGTCACATCACTTGAATTTATTCAAGTGATCAATCTCGCCAGACAAAAAGCACTTTCTGAAGGAAGGGTTTTAACTTTAGTTCTTAATAAAGATAAAAATATTATGGAATTATCAAATTACAATGTAAATGATGAGCGAATATCATCAGATAGCGAGTTGCAAAAAAAAGAAACAGAAAATAAAAATAATTCCAAAAATACTTTATTTAGATCGAACCTGCCGCCTGAAATTGAAGATATATATTCGGCTTCAGGAATTAAATTAAATAACCCCGTAATTTTTATTCATTTTTATCCAGACGGTACTTCCGATTCATTTATTCTCAAATACAGCAATCGTACAAAACCATATTTTTTTATTCCCAGAAACGGCGGAAGCGGCGCATACCTTTCAGAAATAAATAATCTTAGTTATGAGAATTAAAATATACAATCAAAAACAGGGGTTTACTTTAATTGAAATTATTATTTCAATTATAATGGCCTCCGCCATCATGGGTATGTTAATATTCATGATCACTTCATCAATGGATTTACGGAAAAAAGCAGTAAGATTAAATACTGCAATATTTTTAAGTGAAAAATTAATGGATGAAATCAAATATACTGATGACCTGGTCGATAAAACCGGCGAATTTGAAAATAATCCGGGATTTAGCTATTCATACTCCATGAATGAAATTGAATATGATCCTTTCAGCGGTATTTCTTCTTCAATAAAAGACAAAGAGCAGGCAATTCTTGAACAACACAGAGCAAGTCAATCTACAGAACTTTCAACAGGATTAACGTTTAAAATGCGTAAATACAATGTCGTTTTATTTTTTCAATCAAAAGAAATTTATACACTTGAATGTCTGCGAGGATTAAAAATTGAACAAACCGCAAAATAAAGGTTTTACTATAATTGAATTGATTATAGTGATCTCTCTTTTATCAGTTTTTTTTCTTGGATTAATGACAACTTACATGCAAATACAAAAACTGTTAAATGTACAATCGAACGCTTCCGTACAAGGTCAGCAGGCAGAAGAATTATACGAAATACTCTCGCATGACATTCAAAACTTGGTTTATGAGAAATGGAATAATGATTATTTTTTTATTGCTCAAAAAAATGTATCCGGCGGTTCAAGAATAGATCGAATAAATTTTATCAGCGGAAGTTTGTATTCTAACCCGGGTATTTTGCAATCCCCGTTTTACAATGTAACATATTTTGGCAAAGTTAATAACGATACTGGAATCATGACTCTTTATCGAAAAGAAGATATGTTTGTTGATTATAAAGAGACCTCTCTGGGTGTCCCTATTCCGGTTCTTGATAATATTTCCGAATTTATCGCTGAGTTTTCTTTAAATGGAAAAGACTGGCAGGATTCATGGGATTATTCATTAAATAAAAGTTTACCAAAATTTATTAAAATTACAATAAAATATTTTCAAAAAGAAGATACAAATAAAGTAGAAAGAACTATTATGTTACAAACATCACCAGGAATATTTATGTAAATTTTTAAACAAGGAAGGTTTTATCAATTCGTAAATTGGCACACGCAGCAGCTTCGTTAATAAAAATACATATCGCATAAAACTACCCCGATACAGATTTTCAATTTAAATTAACCTCCCTGAACTTGCAGCTTTCGTTTGCCAAAATGAAACAAGGTTAACCCGATTGCGTAAGAAATAATAACAAAGAATAATTGTCGTAAAATTGCATGATCCACAGGATATTCATTTTTTAGCAACTTCATCGTTGGCAGGTAAAAAATATACGGATAAGGAGTCCAAAGGGCAATTTTTTTTACAATATCCGGTAACACCTCAAGTGGAATGATGGAACCTGATAGCAACGATACACAAGATGTATTTAATAACCATAATGGAAAATTTTCTACAATATAAAAAGATGCCACGCCAAATGTAAACAAAATTGCATGAAAAATTAAAAATGAAAATAAATAACTAATAAAAAAATAAATATCAATTCCAGGCGGAATGGTAAGATCAAACATCAATGAGCAAATGATGATTAAAGGCAGAAACCTGGAAAATATCTGAAAAATTACTGTACCAACAGCGTCAGCAAGTGTCATAACAGGAAGTGAAATGGGTTTTATTAAATCAAGAGAGATTTCACCGGTTCTAACTCTAGTACCAATCATGTCGCGAGATTTTACAAGGGTGGTTTTAATAAGAGTGACAAACACTGCATAGTTGATCATCAGTTGACGCGTCATGCCAAACCTGGCGCCATTTTCTGGCATTAAAGCTTGCCAGATCGATGTAAAAATAAATATGTACAACAATGCATTAAACAACGATACAAAATATTCAAGCCTGTAAGCCAGATTTCTTTGAAAACTTTTAACAGCCCACTTATAAAAGACAAACATTATTTTTTATACAATTCAGAAAGTATAGTTTCCAACGAATCGCTTTCTAACTGAATGTCAATCACCTTACCCCAATCTGGAATAACTTTAATTAAATCATGATACGATATAATTGCTGTATCTACCTTAATTTCCAAAATATTACCTTTTAAGGATTGAACTGACGCTCCGTCAGGTATTTTACCAATCTTGGGTTTATTTGAATAATTAACTAAAAGTTTTTTTTGACCGCCGTAATTTTTCAGAAACTTTTTAAGAGTACCATCGTATTTTACGGTTCCTTTATCAATTAAAATCAAACGATCAACGATCAATTCAATGTCGTCAATATCATGACTGGTTAAAAGAATAGTAGTTTTTTTTTCTGCATTTACCATTTTAATCAATTCACGAAATCGCGATCTGGCCAGAACATCAAGACCAATGGTTGGTTCATCTAAAAGTAAAACATTGGGATCATGAATCAAAGCTGCGGCAAGATCTGCCCTTACCCGTTGACCGAGAGAAAGTCTGCGAACGGGTTGTCCCCAAAATTCTTTTATATCAAATATATCATTGAAAAAATCAAGATTTTTTTTATAGCGAGCGTTATCTACCTTGTAAATTGATTTCAATAAATCAAAGGATTCGCTTACTGGCAAATCCCACCATAGCTGAGTTCTTTGACCGAACATAACTCCCAGAGTCATTGCAAATTGTTTTCTATCTACACTCGGTACAAAACCAGCTACTTCAATTAACCCCGAAGTCGGGTAAAGAATTCCGCATAAAATTTTAATGGTTGTAGATTTACCGGCGCCATTTGGTCCAACATAGCCTACAATCTCACCTTGATTTATTTTAAAAGAGATATCTTTTATCGCTTCAATTGTTTGATAATCGCGGGAAAATAGCGACATGAGCGCGCCGCCAAGTCCAGGTTTTTTTTTTAAAATCTTAAATTCTTTACATAATTCTTTGACTTCAATTAAAACTTCATTTGAGGACATAGACTTCCATTTTATTTAACGTTTGAATTATTTATTATAAACCTTTAAAATGACTTAAAAGGAGCTGATCGCTTCTTGAAGACTATCTGAAGTTTCAAATATCCTGTCCATCATGGTAACTTTAAAAAGTTCAATTAGCTGGGGATTACAAAACACCATTTTAAGTTCCCCTCCATTTTCATTTAAAAACTGCTTAAAACGCACCAATAATCCCAGGGCGGTACTGCATACTTGATTTACATTTTGTAAATCAAGTATTATGTTTCGCTTTTGATTTTCAAAGAAAGTATAAAGAAGTTCTTCAAGTTCGTCTGTTTCCGTCTGTTGTATATTACCGACCATTTCGATAACGGCAATATTTTCAAGATTATATGTTTTTAGTTTTGATGTTGGATTGTTATTCATAAATTGATCTCTAAAGACCTGCTTGGGGGTTTTATATATTTTATATTTTGAATGTAATATCGTAATTGATTACATTGTCAATTACTATTTACATATGTTTTTAAATCCCTTTTTTCACTATAATTAAATGATTTACTATTCAGTTAATTAGAAGTTTGCCTAAAGATAAAATAATAATAAAAAATGATGTTTACAAGACTTCGATATTTAATCTACTGTTAATAAAAGAGCTTTTAGCATATTAAGAATATCATTATTAAGAGCTTAAAGGAATTCAATGGATTTTAGTTTGTTAAAAAAAGAAGATTTTGATGTAACAAAACTTGGAGAACCTAAATATAAATCGCCCGTTCAAATCATTTCGTTTATAAATGAAAATGAAAGATTTTTGTTTGATATTTCAGAAACCATTGTTCAAAGTTATATTAACGAAAAAAAGCCTTTTTTAACTCTCGAACGTGGCGGGCCACGTGAAAAAATATTTTTTAATCCTGAAACTACAAAAGCCGCTATAGTTACTTGCGGCGGTCTCTGCCCTGGAATTAATAATGTAATCTCTGCAATTACTCTGGAGTTAACTCTTCAATATAAAATTCCTGAAGTGATTGGTTATCGATACGGATTTAAGGGTATTGCTGACAGATCTATGGCTTCACTCAAACTTAACCTTGAAATTGTAAACGGTATAAGTGATATTGGCGGTTCTATTCTTGGTTCCTCAAGAGGACCGCAAGATATTTCATCCATGATAGATCGTTTAATTGAAGATAATGTCGATATCTTGTTTATCATTGGAGGAGATGGTTCCATGAAAGGAGCAGAAGCTTTGTACAATGAAGTACAACGGCGAAGGCTCAAAATATCAATCATTGCAGTTCCAAAAACCATCGACAATGATTTAAACTTCATCAGTAAATCTTTTGGATTTCAAACCGCATATTCTAAAGCAGTCGAATCTATTCGATGCGTACATACAGAAAGCGTCGGATACGAAAACGGCATAGGTATCGTAAAAGTAATGGGACGTCATTCTGGCGCTATTGCAGCATTTGCAACGATCAGCTCAAACGAAGTAAATTTTTGTTTAATTCCTGAAATGGAATTTAAATTGGAAGGCGAAAAAGGTCTTTTTTCCGCTTTACATCAGCGATTATTAAAAAGAGGTCATGCTGTTATTGTAATTGCAGAAGGCGCAGCTCAGGATATCATCCCGCATGGTAATGAAACCGATGCATCAGGAAATAAAAAGCTTATAGATTCGGGAAGCTGGCTGAGGGATCAAATAAAAAGTTATTTTGAAAAAATAAATTTTAATTGTACAATTAAATACATTGATCCAAGTTATATAATTCGATCGGTACCAGCCCTTCCCGATGATGCTCTTTTTTGTACCATTCTTGGTCAATATGCCGCTCATGCAGGCATGTCGGGAAGAACCGGAATGGTCATTGGTCAATGGAATCATTTTTTTGCTCATCTTCCCATTAAACTTGTGATTCAAGAAAGAAAGCTTGTAAACCTGCGCGGGTCTATCTGGAGTTCAGTTCTGGAATCTACCGGTCAAAATATGATTTGCACTGAAATATAGTAAATGGCAATTGACGACCACCAATGAGAGAACATTCGTATAACAGAGTCACGAGATTTTCATGGAAATTTGACATCTTCTGGTTGTGTAATCGTATCTACTCGATACGTCAATCATCCGCTGATGCTATTTGATTTACTGTGTCTGGATAAATGATTATTCATTGAAAACCATATCCAGCGACAGTAAATCGTATCACCGCTTTAATGTGATACGTTCAATCTGTCGGCCAAAGCATCCATTATATGTAAAGCCGCCGGCATGGTTACCATCACGGTAGTGCTGGCAGTATACATGTAAAAAAATATGGTATTACGTCTTTGATGCAATCCTGAACAAAGCCATAACATTGATACGATGCTGGGTATATGCAGAAATATCCATATACCCTAAGTCAGATGAACGACCATAGAAGGTAATAGCGGGAGCATTGAGTATCTGGTATTCTGCGGTTACACCAAATGAACTGGTAATGTTCCATTGCAGGCCAACGGTATAAGAAAATATAGCAAAGATATCTTTGGCAGATGAAAAGGAATTTAAATTCTTACCACCAAAAGCGTAGCCATCCATTTCATTTTCCCGTATAATGCCTGTCCCCTGCCCTTCTTTTAAAGCTTTTGAACTAAAGAACGCATAATTCAAGCTAGCATATGGAAAAAAACGCGGATGAATGGGAATACGAAACAATAAATTCACATCCGTAAAGAAACTCGATATTCTGTAAGTATTAGAAGAAGTAAATGAACTTCCAGAAAGTCTCCAAACTTCATAGCCAACGTTCATACCAAATCCAAATATTGAAGAAAACCAGACATTCATACGAAAACTTACCGGAGGAGCCAGATATGCCTGTTTTACAGTTTGCCTAAAATCATAGATACTTTTCGAATAAATAGTTGAACTGTATAGACGAACATCCTGAGATGCATCGGAAAGTTTTAGTCCACCCACAAAACCAAGGTCCAGTGAAAACCAGCGAAGTCGCTCAGGATCAATATTTTGATATGACGTATTTGAACTCGTATTATTTATCGTTTCCGTTTTATCTTTCCATGTATTTTTTAATTCAAACTGGTTGGCGCCAATGACCTTAAAGGTCTCTGTATCAACTACCTTTATATTAAATTTCAGCATACTTTCTTTAGTAAAAATACTCTGAAATTCGCTATAACTCCCCATAACTATGACATCAGCTCCAAGGCCTTTTCCAATTTTCTTGGCTTTGTCTGAATCGATCACTCCGGTTTGGTTAAATTGTAATTCAGAAAGAAGTTTATCTACTTGAGTTCTTTCAACGACATCAATTTTATGATCGTTAACTATATTGACAATAATATCCTCACTGACTATTTTCCCAGCAGATTCATTTTTTTGGTCAAGCGATTGAAAAGGAAGAATAGCTGCCTTTTTTTTATCATTTCCAGATGTAACGTTTGAAATATATTTTGATGTTTTCTGTACAGGTGAATCAAAAATATTTAATATTTCGAGAGCGGAAAGAGTGCCTGTAAAAATAATTTCAGATGCAATTATAATATAAATTATAATTTTTATAAAATTTCTCATATGAAATTATAGACATTATACACCATTTGTCAATCAAATTGTTATCAAATATATAAAAAATCACTAATCTACCGGTTAACGCCTGATGAAAAATAATTAATTCAATCGTTTAATATAATCGTAGCGGTACGAGTGCAATGCATGATTAATTTTTCCAATTCAAGCGTGAAGCTGTTGGCGCATTAATTTTGAATTTTTGTGAAGCAAAAGAATTTGTAAAATTAAACACAGGAATGTACTTTATCAAATGTGAAAACATACAAATTTTATGAGAGCTGACTAAGATTGAAGATATTTTCGGCTTGTACGAACGATCCATAATCTATACCAATGAAAACGGTTTTTCGAGGGTTCATTTAATTCATTTTGACGATTAAATTCTTTCAATTGAATAATAAACCACGTTGATTAATAAATTGCTGCGTGTGCCAATATACGAAGCGGAAAAATCAACCTTGTTTATAATGACTTTTTTATTTGATAAAATTAATCATCGTCGCTGCTTTTTCCTTCACCGCTTTTTAAGACAGATAAAAAGGCTTCCTGGGGTATTTCAACAGATCCAATCATTTTCATACGTTTTTTACCTTCTTTTTGTTTATCAAGAAGCTTTCGTTTTCGACTGATATCGCCGCCATAACATTTAGCAGTGACGTTTTTACGTAACGCAGAAATATTTTCACGGGCCACAACACGGCTTCCGACAGCTGCCTGCAATGGTATTTGAAACTGGTGTTTTTTAATGATGTTTTTTAACTTTCCGATGATTTCACGGCCTTTCATTTCAGCTGAGCTTTTATGAATGATCATTGAAAGCGCATCAACCTTATGATTATGTACGATGATGTCGAGTTTAACGAGTTCGCTCTTTCTATATTCATACAATTCATAATCAAGTGTCGCATATCCCCGAGAAACGCTTTTTAAACGATCATAAAATTCAAAAATCATTTCGCCAAGCGGCAATAAATAAACTAACTGAACGGTCGTTGAGTCAAGATAATTCATCGAAACATTTTCTCCGCGTTTTTCCTGAAGAAGATTAAGTATGTTTCCCATGTATTCGGCAGGAGTTATAATGTTAATCTTGACGTAGGGCTCTTCAATCGACGTTATAATTCCAGGATCGGGAAATTCTGCAGGGTTATCAATTTTAACCAATCCTTTGGTGGTATGAATATCGTAACTTACAGATGGAGCTGTTGTAATTAAAGTTAAACCAAATTCACGTTCAAGCCTTTCTTGAACGATCTCCATATGCAGAAGTCCAAGATAGCCCACACGGTAACCAAAGCCCAATGCCTCGCTGCTTTCTGGTTCATAAGTAAGAGCTGAGTCGTTTAAAGCAAGTTTTTGAATGGCTTCTTTTAATTCTTCATATTCATCAGAATTAACCGGGAACATACCTGAAAATACCATTGGTTTTATATCTTTATATTTTAATAAAGGAGTATCTGCCGGATCATTTGCATCGGTCAAAGTATCGCCGAGCATGATATCCCCTACGTTTTTTAAGCCCGTAACCATATAACCCACCTCGCCTGAATTTAAAGCTCCAGTTTGTATAAGACTTAACTGACTGATTCCAATTTCGTTAACTACATGCGAGGTCTGTTTTCGCATAAATAAAATTCGATCATTCTTTTTTAGCTTGCCCTCGAAAACACGAACCTTGGCAACCACACCGCGGTAAACATCAAAGTAGGCATCGAACAACAAGGCGCGTAATTTTTTTTCATCGTTGCTCTCTGGCGCAGGAATGTATTTTACAATGGCCTCCATCAAATTGTTTACACCCAGACCTGATTTAGCCGAAACTGGTACTGCTTCATCAGGATTTAAACCAAGGCTTTTGTCGATCTGTTCTTTAATTTTTTCAATATTTGCTGAAGGCAGATCTATTTTATTAATAACCGGTAAAATCATTAAATCAGAGTCAAGGGCAAGGTAGTAATTCGCCAGTGTTTGCGCTTGAATACCCTGGGTTGCATCGATTAAAAGCAATACACCCTCGCAGGCAGCGAGAGATCGCGTAACCTCAAAAGTAAAATCTACATGTCCTGGAGTGTCGATTAAATTAAATAAATACTTTTGTCCGTCCAATGCAGTATAAACAAATGTCGCTGAGTTTGATTTAATGGTAATTCCGCGTTCACGTTCAATATCCATACTGTCAAGAATCTGAGCCTTTTGTGTTCGAGCATCTGTAACTCTTGCAAACTCTAAAATTCGATCAGCAAGCGTACTTTTACCGTGATCTATGTGTGCTATGATGGAAAAATTGCGAATGTGCGATGTCGATATATTTTGATAACCCATATAATCACCAACCCAGCGAAACTTTTTCAACGCTGTCGATGGTTCCTCCAAAAAATAATTTTTCCATATCCAGTAATGAATCTGTAATGTCCGAAACAAATAACTTGATAAATCCGTTATTTGTGGATTCATTTTTTAACCCATTTACATTTAAAAGACCTTCCATCATTGTTGCTGTTTCTACCGATGAATCAATGAGCGTAATTGAAGGGTATAACCTTTGCATCATACCTTTAAGAAGCGGATAATGCGTACAGCCAAGTATAATATAATGAATATCTTCTCGAATGATTTCGTCAAGATATTCTCTAAGTATCATTTCCGTAGCTTTTCGATCAGTAAAGCCTTCTTCTATCAAAGGTACCAACAAAGGACATGCCTTTGAATAAAGGTATACCTCGGGGTTTATTTTTTTTAATGCTGCATCGTATGATCCGCTTTTAATTGTAGAACGTGTAGCGATCACAGCGGCTTTTTCAATCTTTTGCTCTAATATTTGTTGTTGTTTGGTTAAAGCCATTACCCCTGGCTCTACGACGCCCAAAACAGGAATGTCATATTTTTTTCGCATTTCATCAAGGGCATGTGAAGATGCGGTATTACACGCCACCACAATCATTTTAACATTTTGCTCAACTAAAAAATCTTGAATTTCCAGCGAATAACGGATTACGGTCTCGCGTGATTTTGAACCATAGGGTACACGTGCTGTATCGCCAAAATAAATTAAATTTTCATTGGGAAATTTTTTCTTTATTGCGGCAAGAACAGTTAAACCGCCCAAGCCGCTGTCAAAAATTCCTATCGCTCTGTTATCTGCCATTTTATTTAATTTTGAAAAATGTAAAAGACACGAATAAAATACATGGTAAAAAATAAATCTGAATTACGTGAATAAGTCACCTGTCATTAACCTGGTTTTTTTTATATAACATACAATTGTTTTCTTATCTTGTATCCTTCTATCCGCAATGTACTGCAAAATTGTATTATGTAACGGATTTTTCCAGCTCAAAAACTTTATGAAGCAATTTCAAGGCTTTTTCGCCTGCTGCTTTTTCAATAACGCATGAAATTTTTATTTCACTGGTTGAAATCATTTCAATGTTAATTCCCTCGTTTGCAAAGGCGTTAAACATTTTTGCAGCAATTCCGCCATGCGACTTCATACCCACACCAACTGCAGATACAATGGCAATTTCTTTTTCTATGCTCATTAAACCGGTACCCCATTCTTTTAAAAGAAGGTTCAGCGCAATTTCACATTCATCAATGTCTTTTCGAAGCACCGAAAATGAAATCGTGTTTAACTTGTTTTGGCCTGTCGATTGAACAATCATATCCACATTCGCGCCGATTTTTGCCAGTACCTCAAAAACAGCGGCGGCAATTCCCGGACGATCGGGAATGTCGGTTAAACTGATTCTCGATTCGTCGTTTTTCAAGGTCACCCCTGTTACTAATAATTTTTCCATAACTTGCTCCTCAGGAACAACACGGGTTCCTTCTGAATAATGAAAACTTGATCTAACATGAATAATGACATTGTATTTTTTACCAAATTCGACAGATCGAGAATGTAAAACACCAGCTCCCAGCGATGCCAGTTCAAGCATTTCATCATAACTGATTTTTTGCATGAGACGCGCTTCGGGAACTTTATTGGGATCCGTGGTATAAACCCCGTCAACGTCGGTATAAATTTCACATTCTTTTGCGCCAAGAGCAGCAGCAAGAGCTACAGCAGAAGTATCAGACCCGCCTCGGCCAAGGGTCGTGATGTTATCTTCGATATCAACACCTTGAAATCCGGCTACAATACAAACTGTGCCTCGATTAAGCGCATTTTCAAGAACTTTGGTATCAATTTTTTCAATTCTGGCATTAGAAAAATTTTTATCTGTTAAAATTTTTACCTGTGAACCGGTAAATGAAATCGCATCAACTCCATTGGAATGTAATGCCATTGCAAGTAAAGCGATCGAAACCTGTTCGCCTGTAGCCAGCAACATATCCATTTCACGCTTTGGCCGAATATCAGCAACTTCTGTTGCCAGACTAATGAGATTGTTCGTTGTTTTACCCATTGCAGATACAACAACCACAACCTTATGACCCCTGTCATGATAACTTTTAATACGAGCCGCGACATTTCGAATTCGCTCAGGATCGCCTACAGATGTACCGCCAAATTTTTGTACAATTAAATTTTCAATCATATCATTTTAAACAATTTATACCAAACATGATGTTTTTTATATCATACCTACATCATTTAGTGTAAAGGTAATATCGAATTCATAAGACAGGTCGTCAATTCCAGAATTATCAAAACCAGTTTCAAATCAGGCAATTTTAAAATACATTATAAACAAGGATGGTTTTATGAATTCACATATTTGCACACGCAGCAATTTAGTCGGGTTTTACAGATGTTTTAAACAATTATTTTTTTTGGTAAACCTGTAATTCATCTGTGTTTAATTGAATATTGTAAAGTTTGATATATCCAGATTCTTTTATCTTGTTTTCATTGTTTTGTGCAGCATCAAAACTTAAAAAAAAACCTCGCCCTTTCCCCCATTGTTCTTGCCTGCTTTTAAAAATAAACAATAAGTTTGGAACAGAATTTTCAATAAAGTGTTTACAAAACGATGGTCCGGCTTCAACCATTAGATTTATGGCGCCCATTTTATAGGTATAATTCAATATACCTGAAATATCACTATAATCCGATACAAAACAGTTAAAACCCCACGAGGTCATCAATTTTTCCTGTTGAGGATCATCTGTAATAAAAAAGTACGATCCTTCCAAAGAAGCCTGTAAATTTAAATATTCTTTTAAATCATTTTCATTCCAATTTTTATCAAGTCGTGGTAACATAATAAATCTTTTAATATTTTTCCGATATTCATCGGGATAATTTAATTCAAATGCAGAAAGTGATTTTAATAAAAAATTTTCATTTTTTAAATTCAGTGAAAAACTACCATTAAATCGAGAGTTTAATAAAGGCCGGTCTGATAATACAGTTCCAGGGGTAACCAAAATTGAATTAAAAAGTTTTCTGATACGAAAAACAGCCTCCCTGGAAAACGCATTAGAAATTGGACCGCTTTTTCCAGACATTGGAGCAAGCCATCCACTTGAAGTCTGTGCCCATTTTAATATCACTCTTGGTTTTTTATTTTTTTGAGCATAATGGAATGCATCTAAAGTCCATAACAATTCATCTTTAAAATCATCGGAATTATAAAGTTTTACATCAATATTTGATGATCGAAGTTCTTCAGCGCCATTTACTTTATCAGTTTGATCTAAAGAAGCAATAACAACTTTGCTGATTTGATTTTTTTTAATGGCTGTTGTACAGGGTGGAGTTTTTCCAAAGTGATTACAAGGTTCAAGTGTAACATATAGTGTCGAACCAATCAGACTATCGATGCCATGATTTTTTTTAGCTTCTTCAATAGCCATGATCTCCGCATGATGCGAACCATAAACCTGGGTATAACCAGAACCAATGATTTTATTTTTATTACTGACTAATATTGCGCCGACAGGGGGGTTTGGATCAGAATTACCAATAGCATAAATGGATTGCATAAACGCTTCATGCAAATACTTCATACTTTGTTCATTATAAATTATTTTTCAGTATGATCCACTTCTTCATAAGAATATATGAGATAATCTAGTTCTATTAAAATAACAACCTGATCATCAAGTTTAGCTACACCTCGAACAAGCGCTTTTGTATTTTCTCTAACCATATCCGAATTACCTTCAATGCTGTTTTCAGGTACATTGATAACTCGATTTACTTCATCCACTACCATTCCGACAAGTTTAGAATCATGATTTACTACAACAATCCTTGTATACTCGTCATAAGTAACTTCAGGAAGCCCGAACTTTTGCCTTAAACCAATGATGGGTATTATATTTCCACGAAGATTCATTACACCAAGAATAAAATGCGGACTGCGGGGAAGTTTTTTTATAGTTTTCATGCGTATAACTTCCTGCACCTTATCAATTTCCAGTCCATAATCTTCTTTACCTACTCTAAATACAATGATCTGTCTTGATTTATTACTTGCACTTACATTGAAGTCTTCGTCAAACTCGTTTATTTTACGAATACTATTATTTTCTGCCATATATTTCCTTTAATATACACTAAAGTATGTATAATTTTTACTTTTATGCATCTTTTTTTAATGTGTTTATTTTTGATTCCAGCGTTTCTTTATGAATTTTAAATTGGCTTGCTACATCGACTAATTTCTTTATTTTACTCATAAATATTTGCAGTAGCTGATCATCTTCTTCTATTTCTTTGTTACTTTCAATGGAAAGTACTTCAATTTTTTTCATAATTAAATCGAGACTTTCTGTATGAAGTGTCTGATTTTTGGTGATTTCGCTTATTTTCTTTGAAATCATTGCGTTTTTTTGCGCTCTTTCTGCTGTTTCAGATACAGATATTTCCTGAAGAGTTACAGCATCAGCCATGTCAATGATTTCTTTATCGAGTTTTTTCATCATCTCAACGATTTGCTTAAAAAAGCCTTTCGCGCTTTCAACCTTGGTTGAAACATCCACCACCTGCTGAACAGTTTCTTTAATTAATGATGTAATCTCCTGCGCGCTGGTTGCAGATCGCTTTGCCAGTTCTGAAATTTCATTTGCTACCACTGAAAAACCCTGACCATGAACACCAGCTCGAGCAGCTTCGATAGAAGCATTTAACGCAAGTAAGTTCGTCTGATCAGAAATGTTATCAATGATATTAATAATTCCTCGAATTTTTTTTGATGATTCCGAAATTTTTTCAACATTCTTTGCAAATTCATCGATTGTCTGAAGACCTGAATTTGATTTTTGTACAACATTTTTAGCGCTCACGGTAATTTCTAATCTTTTATTACCCGATTCTTCAAAGGATACTCTTAAATTCTCCATTGCAGCTCTATTGGTACTGGCTATGTTTTGTGAGGTAATAACATCCTGATAAACTTCTTCAGAAACACGCGCAATTTGCGTTACTATCGCAGAAGCATCTTTTAGCATATTTTTAGATTTTAATGCAGTTTCCTGCATTATACCCAGATTGTTAAACAGCTTTTTGCCTTCATCCATAACTTCTTTTCCGCTATCTAACATTAACGCCAGCATACCTCGAAAACGATTGACCATCTGATTTATGTTATAAGCTAAAAAGCCTATATCATTTTTATCAATAATTTTAATCGATTCAAATGATAAATCACCCGAAATTGCCTTTTCCATGTTTTCTTCCATTTCCATTATTGGAAAATGAACAAGTTTTTTACTTCTTGAATATGATAAATAACTTGCGGTTGAAGTTACAAAAAGTACAAGCCCAATCAATAAAAGAATCAAATAGTAGAGCGGTTTAAATACTTCATTGGTATCAACTTGAATAACAACTGCTGCATTTAAAAATAAATCTTCCTGTGCACCTAGATTCTCTTTAAGAGTGCTCCAGGCAAACATAACATTTCGATTATGAATTTGCTCAATTCTTGATCCAATTGCATCTGATTTAATATACAATGTCATTGGATTATATTTTTCTTTATTGGCAATGTATTTATTCCAGTCAGAATCTGTACTATATAAAACCTGACCGTCCATACCCAATACATGAGCCTGAATTGTTCTTAACTTCAGGTTTTTTCGATTAAAAGTAATTTTTTTAAATATATTCTTTGATAGTAAAGTGGAGTTTTCAAAAACAACAACACACCCTTTACCGTCAGAAATAGGCTGTGTCCATAAATATACATTTTTAGGAAGAGAGGTTTCATCCGTTTTTAAATTTAATGCGTCCGGATAAAATAATGGAACTTTTGTATTTTTACATTTATAAAACCAGTCTTCGGAAGAATAGTTTTTTCTAACTAAATCGCCCCACCTGGTTTCATTTGTATTATTTCGTTGATTATAAGCAAATACTTTACCGTCACCAGTTAAAATCCAGATGCCCTCCATTTCAATATTACGACTTATGTAATGATTGATTGGTTCTTTTAATAAATTAGGATCATTCCTGGATAATGATCGATGCAATACTTCATTTTCAGAAAATTGCTCTAAAAATTGAGCATGTTTAAGAAGGGATTGCTGAACCATTACTGCGCTGGAATGAGCAATTTCTTCATAATGTTCTTTTGCATCATTTATTACGTATAAACGTCCCATTACAAAAACAACAATTGCTGCAATGGTAGCAATTCCGCCAAGTATAAACGTAATTCCGCCGGTAATTTGCTGTTGAATACTATACTTACGTATAAATGTATCATCTTCAACTAAAATTGATACATCATCAATTTTGTCTGTATTTCCTGAATCATCCTTTTTTTTCATGTACACTCTTGAAATTCATTTACATTTATCATTGAAACAGTAAATGTAAGTAAATTTAATACATTAATTATCGGATGTTTTACGTTTAAAGAAAAGATTATAATCATCCTTCTTGTGTTTTTCTACGATTCTAACCACAAGTGAGGCTACCATTGCTATAATATTTGGCAATACCCAGATAAAAGATACAACATGGTAAAAACCATACACTAATATTGTTTTTGCAAGAGTACTTAATGTAAACCCGATAAAAAAGCTAAAATCATGTTTAAAAAGATTTTGTATAGGTGAAGGAAGTTCTTTTTCTAATTTTTCTTTTTTAAGATATCCGAGTCCAAAATATAATAAAACGGGTAAAATAGCTGAATGAAACAAATAGCTTTCATAATTTTCCCCATATATTCCGCCTATATAGGTAAATATAAAACCGATTATAGACCCAAGTGTTAATACTAAAAATTCTGGAGCCCTCTCATTTGAAGGAAACAAGTTTTTAAATTCAATGTTTAAAATATATCGAATGTTAATCAATTCATCTCTATCGTATTTATCTTTACCCGGAAATAAAATTCGATAGTAATAGTAAATTAAAAGTACTGTAGCCGCACAGATAAAATATATCAACAAAAAAATAAATAATATTAAAATGTCCATATCTTTAATTAAACCCCTTAAGTGTAATTATACAAAGTCAACCCAGCAATCATCTAACACGTATACAATCAACAATTAAAATATTAATTACAAATTATATTTCAATTATTTAATAATATCGACATATATTAATAAACAATAAGTTCCTTTTTATTAATTAGTAAACCTTATTTGAAAATTAACACTTTAAGTCAATAATCCGGTAATCTCTCCTTCTACAATAATTTTTTCTTGTCCATCTCATATCAGATTGATTTTTGGTATAATAATTTAAATCAAGGAAAATTTTCTTTAAATTAAATCATTTATAGCATTATATTACAAAAGTATAAACATAAATGGAGATTTAAGAGACAGTAATAATCAGCATAAATATGAAATCATTTAATAATATCGTAATATTTTTTACATTCTTTTGCAGTTTAACCGCTTCACTATTTTCATTAAGCGTTAATACAGGCGAATTTCCGAACAAATCCCCTGAAGAAGTAAACACCATAGTTTTAAAAACGCTTGATAAACTCGGAAGTAATTATAAATTACAAGAAAAAACAAATGGTTTTACATTTCGATATATAAATCCTTTTTTTAATCTTTATCAATTTGATATATATATTGGCGAATATAAAAGTGGAAGCATGGTAAGGATTGAATCGATTGACAATACCAACAATGCCCTTTTAAGCGCCATTACTACAGAAGCGTACAATACAAAATTTCCTTTTACTCATCATGAAAAAAATATTTTTGTTGGAGATATACTGAGTTTTGTCTTACCTGCTGCAGGAAGTATTTATACCAATATTGACTCCCCTTTAAATATGAAATATTCCTGGCTATTTTCAATTTTATTTCTTGGTATTGACGGTGGACTATTCTGGGCAGGAAGTACAACTTTTTTCACACATAGCTTTGACCCCTTGAGAACAGGTTTAATACCTACAATTGCTTTAATGGGAACATATCGAGTAGCTTACACTTTAATAAATCATTTTAGCATTGTTGCGAATAATAAAATGATTAATTTAGGTTATACGTTTCAATTTGACTAGTAGTGAAAACCATTGAATTACTGAAAACATTTTCTGAGCCGCAACGGTTACGGATTTTAAATTTACTGCAGACTTCTGAATTGAGTGTATCAGAACTTGTCGAAATTCTTTCTTTATCTCAATCAAACGTAAGTCATCATTTAAAAATCCTTAAGGATCAGGGATTAATTGAAATTATTAAAGAAGGCAGTCAAAAATACTACAGGAATATAAAAAACCCCGATCTTTCCGAAAATATTTTAAAAATCTGGGGAGAGTTAAAAAGTTTTGTTAAAGATCCTCAAGAAACAGGCGACGACGAAAGAAAATTAATAAATGTATTAACCAAACGAAATGATACTGATCTTGATAAAACATTCAATGCGTGGCGAAAACAACAGCCAGACATTGTTTTTACCGCAGAAGTAGCCCTTGGAGGCATTTCATCTTCAGGGATAGCCGTCGACATTGGTTGTGGCACTGGTGATTTTTTTAAAATAATTGAAAATACTTTTGATCAAATCATTGGTATTGATATTTCTCAAACACAGTTAGCCATAGCATCAGAAAAAAAAAATACCAATGATAAATTATATCTACTGCAATCAAATGGAGCAAGTATACCTCTTGCTGATGACTCGATAAATACAGTATATTTTAGAATGGCGCTGAGGTTTATAAAGGATCAGCAAGCTGCACTTAATGAAGCTTTAAGAATTTTGAAAAAAAAAGGAAAAATTTCAATTATAGAACAACTGGATTCATCTGGAAATTTTTCACATGATTTTTTTATATCATTTATTAATAAATCAAAAAATGTAAAAATTCAATCGTATAAAACAATTTCGGGCTTATTTTTATGTGTTTTAAAAAAAAATAATTAAAATTATTGTTCCACTGTACCAATATTTTCGATATCTTTTCTTGCAAAAGTATAAATTGACTCTTTAAACATTGGTAAAAATACCTCTGGGTTTAAAACAACAGAAAGATAACGCACTTCAAAATGTAAATGTGGGCCTGTACTATGACCAGAGTTTCCTGAAAAACCAATTAGCTGCCCTTTTCTAACTTTATCACCTTTCTTCACTAGAATCTGTGATAAATGAGCATATATAGTAAGATACGATGAATTGTTATTAACCATAACGGCATTTCCATAATCGCCGAAATATTTAGACTCAGTAACTTCCCCGTCCATTGCAGCTAAAACCATGGTTCCAAGAGAGGCTGCAATATCAATACCAGGGTGAAATTTTCCCCATCGTTTCCCCAGTCTACTGGTTATACGAATTCCTTCAATTGGCCAAATATATTCATTAATTAAAACATCAACCGATAAACGATTAATCCCCTTTTTTTCTAGTTCATGGATATAATTTTGAGAATATGGTATAAATAACCACATAGTTGAATATATTTTTTTACTATTTGCTGGTAAATTATTTATAGAAATGATTTCATCAATACTAGCCTGATAAGCTACGACAAATGTACTTAAATCTAAACCAGGAGAAACTTTTTTCCAGATTCCTGTCATCCCTTGATATGTTTGAATTTCTGAATTATCAATAAAAACTTTTTCTGTGGTTGAATAAGTTTCTACCTCATACTTTACTTTTTGCCAACTGTTTATGGCATCTTCTGCATAAAGTTCTGATTTATTAAAAATAAAAGATATTATTGAAATTAAAATGAAAAAAATCTCTTTTTTTTTCATGGGTCAAATTACAACTTAAATTCAATTTGTCAAACTTATCTACTAACTGATATACCCATGTCCAATAAATGTTCAAAATTATGGATTTTTGTAGCTGCAATATATCAACCAGTAAAACCTTGTCAAGTTTCTGCCAGATTATAAATCACACTTTGCGCGCTTTATATAATCTGGATCTGTTGAAACATCATATAATCGTTGTTTAGTTAAACAACGACATGCTTTTGTAAACCGAGAGCTTTTTCGGAATAGCCAAGCGCAAGCCCAACAATTTGTGAAAGATGTAAAATCCTCATTTTACCACCGCTTTGAACCTTTGCAAGGGCCTCTTTTTGGTAGGCATCTAGTGCCATATGACATAACGGGCAAGGAGTAACAATAAAGTCAGCACCGGCAGTAATTGCTTCATCTAAAGCGGAACCTGAAAGTTTAACAGATTCATCTTCAGCAACCAATAATGTATGAAAACCGCAACATTTATTTTTAGATTCATATTCAACAACATTACCGCCAAGTCTACGAACTAAGTCTTCTAAAGTATGTGGCCTGTTTGGATCGTCATACCCTCCCATTAGAGGAGATGGTCTTAAAATATGGCAACCGTAAAACGGAGCAAAACTTAAATCAGTCAATGGATTTGTAACTTTTTCAGCAAGTTTATCCAAACCATAATCATCGACTAAAACCCATAGTAAATGTTTTACCTCTGATTTTCCTGTATATTCCAGGCCTTCTTCTCTAATTATGGCGTTAACCATTTCTTTCTTCTCTGGTTGTGTATCGAGAATATGTTTAGCATGTCGTAAACCAAGCAAGCATGTATTGCAAGATGTGATCATATCGAGACCTATTTTTTCAGCCAGTGCAATGTTTCGACCATTTATAGCTAAAAACTGATCCGGTGAAGTAAAATCAAGGTTACTACCACCACAACATGTACCCGATTCAAGGGGAACCAGTTCAATTCCAAGATCTTTTTTCCATAAATTCATGGAAGTATCTGCTTCCATGCTCAATGATTCATTGATACAACTTATATAGTATGCGTATTTCATTATATTGTTATCCTATTTTATTTTTTGGAAAATTCTTTTAACATGTTTAATGCCCGGTATCGTATGAACAAATACTTTTGGCATTCTGTTTCTACCTAACATTTTTAAAGCAAATGGTAACATCGAGATCGCTCCAAAAATACCTTTTGTTCGAACTGCAATGGTAGATTCCTTTAACCGACCTACTGATTTAATATCCTGCGTAAAGGCGTAGGCATGTCGATATCCTTCTGAATTTTTCATCCCTCGTAAAAAGGCTTCATTTCTAACACCTTGAATTGCGTCCATAATCGGAATCTTTTTTACACAAGCTTCAACACATCGATAACAATGAGTACAATCCCACATACCGTGGTCTTCATTTAATACCTTCATTCTGTCATTTGAACGAGTATCCCGGCTGTCTTTTACCATTCTATAAGCTTTTAATAAGCCCAGTGGTGAAATGTATTCTCGACTTGATGTCATCATGCTGCATTCAGAATAACAGGCTCCGCATAAAATACAATCCGTTGCGGCATCATAGACCTTAAACTCTGCTTCAGATATAATATGTTCTTTTTTACCAAGATCCTGCTGCTTAATCTTTGGAGTAACCCAGCTGATGTATTTTTCAAGTTTACTGATTACCGGAGTATATTCTACCACCATATCACGAATGATTTCAAAGTTATTCATGGGTTCAATGGTAATGACGTCAGTTTCTTTGCAATTTGGCAGTTCATCCCAAACCTGGGTCGTACACGCAAGCTTTGAAACTCCATTTACTCGCATCGAACACGAACCACATATACCAGCTTGACAATAAAATCGATAAGTCAATGTCGAATCTACGTGATCTTTAATGTAGTTAATGGCTCGTAGTATTGTAACCCCTTTCTCAACACTGATTTTAAAGTCATCGTAGAACGGATGTTGATCAACTTCCGGATTAAACCTGAAAATTTTAAAGTATATATCCTTTTTTTCTTCTGTCATCAGTATGTCCTTGCCTGGAGAGGGTATTTACCCATCGTAACGGGTTTAGTACTTAATGTAATATCTCCCTTTTCGTTCATATGAAAAATGGAATGTTTATGCCATTTTTCATCATCACGTACAGGGAAATCTTCACGACTATGAGAACCACGGCTTTCTTCACGCGCAAGTGCGCCTCGGGCGACAGTTTCTGCCAGTGCTATCATATTTTTTAACTCTAAAACCTGAAACAGGTTTGTGTTAAATACAGCAGAACTGTCATTTACGCGCACATTTTTAAAACGCTCTTTAATAGCCATTATATCTTCGACACCTTTTTCAAGTTTCTTTTTCGTACGATAAATACCCGCATTTGCGCCAAGGGTTTTACCCAGTTCGTCTCGAAGTTCACCATATCTTTCTGTACGGTCATGATGACTATAGCCTTCTATTTCTTTGAGTGACTTTTCAACAGCGCTGGTAGAAATAGCGCCAGGATTAAGTGATGGAGCAAGTTGGGCTGCATGTCGACCAGCCAGTTTGCCAAATACAAGAATATCCAGCAATGAATTTCCGCCTAGTCGGTTAGCTCCATGAACAGAAATACACGAACATTCGCCTACAGCATAGATACCTTGAATTGCTGTTGCGCCATCATTGTTAGCATCAATACCACCCATAGAATAATGAGCCGTAGGCCGAATTGGAATTGGTTCTTTAATCGGATCAACACCCTCAAAATCAATAGCAAGCATTCTAATCTGAGGCAGTCTCTCCAATATGAGATCGGCACCAAGATGACGAAGGTCCAGATGCATATACTGACCTGCGTCAGAATCAAAACCACGACCCTCATTTATTTCAATTTCAATTGAACGGGATACAAGGTCACGAGGTCCAAGCTCCATTTTTTCAGGAGCATAGGTTTTCATAAAACGCTCGCCCTTGTTGTTTACAAGATAACCGCCCTCACCTCGTGCGCCTTCACTGATTAAAAGACCGCTTTTACGCAAACCAGTTGGATGGAACTGAACAAATTCCATATCTTCAACGGCTAGTCCAGCACGCAGTGCCGCAGCAATACCGTCACCGGTACTTCCGGCGGCATTAGACGATTTCTGCCAATACATTTTAGCATATCCGCCTGTGGCAAGAATAACGGATCGCGCAGGCAACGCTTCAATCTTGCCTGTCTGCATGTTCATTACAACAACACCCTGGGCTTTTTGTCCGTCGTGTTCAAGTGACAATAAATAATATTCACTTAAAAAGTGCACACCCTGTCTCAAACATTGCTCAAAAAGAGTGGTTAGTATCGTATGACCTGTTCGGTCGGCACAATAACAACAACGATACTTCTGCGCGCCTCCAAAAGGACGCTGGGCAATGGTACCATCTTCAAGTCTCGAAAATGGTGCGCCAAGATTTTCCAATTCTCGGACCACATAGGGAGCCATTTCACAAAGTATGGTGGCTGCATCTTGATCAGCAAGATAATCGCTGCCTTTAATTGTGTCAAAAATATGAAGATCAATGGTATCATCTTTATGACGATTTGCAAGAGCTGCATTTACCCCGCCTTGAGCTGCAGAAGTATGCGATCTTGTAGGATAAACTTTGCTGACAACAGCAATTTTTAATTTGGGATTGGTTTGCAGGGCTTCCATCGCAGCGTACATACCGCCGCCGCCGGCTCCAACAATGATTATATCGTATGGTTGCATAATTAATATACCTTTTGCAGCGCTTAAATCGCTACGTTTTTATCATCACCTTGTAAATTTTCAACGGCATGAAGGATATCGCTATGAGAAAGTACTCCCATAAGTTTATCATCTTTAACTACAGGAACTCTTCGTATTCCCATACGTTTCATCAGACGAATTGCATATTTAATAGAAAGCGTTGGACTAACCGATACACATGGTTTACTCATAACAAGATGAATTTGCGTATTCCACGGGTCTTTGTGAATGTCTTCTCCTGGATCAATAACCTTCTCAAGAATATCTTTTTCAGTAATGATACCAAATGTATCATCCTGGTTTCTAGGTTCAACAATGATGCTGGTGACAGAAAATTCTTTCATTAAAGCAATTGCATCAGCAACCGTTTGTGAACCTTTTATTGTAGCCACATCGCGCCGCATTAATGCAGAAACGGGGAGAGTTCGTAATTTTATTAGCTTTTCCATGTTAACCCTTAAAAACTTTTTTAACCTGATCTGTCAAATATTTTTACATGATTTTATCGTAAATAACCATAAAAAGTGGACAAAACCTAAATAAGCATATATTATATTAAATTTTTAAAAACATAGAAGGCTTTTTGAAATCGTAAATATTGGCACACGCAGCAAATTCCATTTATAGAAAAATAATTAGGTATCTTTATGGTTTAATTTCTTCTACAAAAGATAAATCTTTTTTATCCAGTACAATGATATTCTTGTCGCTTCTGTTAATATATATTGTGTCTTCAAAAAAACTGATAAATGAATCTCTGTCCATTTTTACGCTTGAAACTTTTTCAAGTTTCAGGTCATAAGTAAAGCGCCCCAGATAATTGCCATCTGGTTGAGAAACAATCACATAAATAAACCCGTCTCTGTCTTCAATAAAACTTCTCCAGAAAACATCATCTTCGCCTTTTTTTATCAAGGTAAGATTATCTTTATCCAGTAAGGCAAGGTTATGTACTGTCGGCTTGCTCTCATTGTGAAGAATCACAACAACCCCTTTTTCATTTAATAAGTATTTACTGCAATCAATTCTTTCAACTGGAGAACGAACAATTACTTTTCTCGTTTTTGGGTCAATGATGATCAAATCATTATCGTAATGACCGTCTATTTCCCACTTGATTACTTTTAAATAATAAAGTTTATCTTTCATTATGCTGTCTTTTTCTTTTTTCAACTCTTCCTGGGTATTTTTCAGCTCTTTTTTGGTTTCTTCAAGTTCTTGAACAGCCTGTTTGGGATTTTTTTCAAGTTCATTTAAATTTTCATCTTTTTTAATTTCTTTTTCGTCTTCTTTAATCTCAGCTTCTTTTGCCTTTACTGCTTGTTCATCTTTCTTGATTTCTTCTTTATTTTTATTGAGATCTTTTTTATCGTTTTCCAATGCTTTTTCTTCACTAACTAACTCTTTTTTTGCAGCCTCTTTAGCATCTTTATCTGGAATTTTTTCTATCTCAGCTTTTTTCTTGTTAAGTTCTACTTCTTTTTTTACAATTTCTTTTTCTTTTTTCTTCGTATCTTCAGTTTTTTTTGCTAGCTCTTTTTGATCTTTTTTTAAATCATCTTTTTTTACCGCTACAATTTTTTTTCTATCGGCAACACCACGATCGCCTTCTGTATTTTTTAAGTTTGAAATAACATTTTTATCTGTAATATTCGATGTATCTAGCCTGGAATTTCCATTTGATAATGGAATAACGACGTGTGATTTTCCATGCCACTCTTTATAACTTCTAGCCAACCCTGCATCATGCGCAGAAAGATAAGATAAAACTTTTTTACTGTATTTTTTTTCAAAATACTCCATATTACCACGATAAACGGCGTTATAATATGTAATGAATGTAGCTAACGTAAAAGCATCCTCATAAGAATAACCATATGCCTCCTGTAAATATCCAGAAAGTATTCTACGGACATTGTAAATGGTATCAACTGTGGCTGCTTTTTCTATTATAAAAATGTCTGCATTTAATTTATCATTTTTGGGTTCTATGGCATGAACTATGGTGTATAAATTCATCCAGTTATATTTTTCGCCTTTAAGGCCTTGCTTTAGGCTTTTACCTATCCCAATGATTTCTTCATGAGTATTTACAATTTTATTTGCTCCGCTGTAATCTTCAAATTCAACAGGAGCCGTTGTTTTAATTTCATCGACATTTACTGTTTGCGAAATTAACGAGACTGGAATTAATAACACTGCAATAAACTTTACTTTTTTTATGTAATACATCGTTTTCATTATCGGTTTTACATAATTTATACCTGATACTTTTCAAATATTTTATTTGAAAGCGTTATCAAATCGCCTAAAACCGTATCAACCTTGTACAATACATACGGTACAATAGAGACTGATTATATCTAACATAGCCCTGCCCCTCGTTTGACCGCGTTTCTCGGTGAATGACGGAATTTACAATCTCAAAATACACCATTAGGAGAAATGTCACTTTTTGGATAAAATCAGGCTACTTTCGGCGAAAATTTTGTTATTATAAGCGATAAGGAT
>JAOUFY010000074.1 GCA_029857955.1 Spirochaetia bacterium | reverse complement strand
GCTGAATTCTGGGACAATATGAAATACCGAACTTTTCTAAATGGGGAAAATGCCTTTGACTTAGTCGTATGATTTACTAAAAAGTAGCCGCTCCCAATTTCGATTAACTACGCTTAAAGATTTTGATTGACGCCGCAGCAAAACTTGACATCATTCGTGTAAAATGTTTTTAGCATTTTAAAATTTAATAAACAAAAAGGAAGTATTATGGATTCAATTTTAACTATCGTTGTGGTAACTGGCGTTTTTCTTTTGCTCACTTCTGCAACAGGGAATTTACTTGGCAAATCTGGCAAACCTTATAGCAATATGAAACTGGTTTTTCACATTGCTTTATTTGTTATCGTCACCGCAGGTTTAGTGATGTCGTTTTTAAAACTTCAAGAAACTTCTGTTAATAAACTCTACTCAACAATCTCTTTATACGTCGCCGGCTTTGCGTTGATCATAAATGCAATCATAGGTTCGCGTTTAAAAGCTGCCGTAGAGGTTAATCCCAAAATGGTTATAGCGCATAAACTGGCTACATTTTTATTAACGATTTCTATCATATCAACGATTGTTTTTCTTTATAAACAAATGTAATGAAATTTGCGTGTCAGGAGAAAAAATTCCCGACGCGCAAGTTATAATTAAATATAAAATATCTTCCGCAATAAAGCAATTAGAAAAATAAATTTATTTTTCGTGACGATTGAATCAATAAATTAAGTCAATATGTTAAATTAATGAATTGATTCAAGATATTTTTCAGCTTCTATAGCCGCCTGACAACCGCTGCCTGCAGCAGTAATGGCCTGACGATAATAGGAATCCTGCACATCGCCGGCGGCAAAAACACCTGGAATTTCAGTTGCTGTTTTTCCCGGTTTTGTAATCAAGTATTTTGATTCATCCATTGGAAGTTGGCCGGCAAACAATGTCGTGTTTGGATCATGCCCAACAGCGACAAAAACCCCCTGCACCGGAAAATCAGTAAGAGAATTATCGCGAACATCTTTAAGTTTTACGCCAGCCACAGTACCGGTAGAAGGATCGCCATAGATCTCTTCTATAACCTTAAATGTTAAAATCTCTACTTTTGGATTATTCCTGGCTCTGTCAACCATGATCGGGCTGGCCTTAAATACATCCCTTCTATGAACTACTGTGACCTTTGTTGCAAATTTTGTCAAAAAGTTTGCCTCTTCCATAGCACTGTCGCCGCCGCCCACAACAATAACGTGTTTATTCTTAAAGAAAAACCCGTCGCAGGTTGCACATGCTGATACGCCGCGTCCCTTATATTCCTTTTCAGACGGTATGCCCATAAAGCGAGCGGTTGCTCCCGTCGCAATGATCACAGAATCCGATGTATAATTTTTACCATCAGCTTTTATTTTAAATGGTTTAGCATTTTTAAGTTGCACTTCTTCTGCAAGAGCTGTTATAAGTTCTGCTCCAAATTTTTGAGCTTGTTTACGTAAAAGCTCCATAAAGTCAGGACCAATGATGGCATCAGGAAAACCTGGAAAATTTTCCAATTCGTTGGTGATCATCAACTGACCTCCGCGCTCAAGTCCTTCTAAAACCAAAGTCTTTAAATTTGCCCGCCCTGTGTAAATGGCAGCCGTATAACCTGCCGGTCCTGATCCAATGATGATTACGTCGTAATGTGTTTTATTCTCGCTCATAATTATCAAATTACAAAACACGAGATACTTTGACCATCATTTATATGAAAATTTATTCCCGTTTTTGTAATGAATTATCGTGAAGGTTGAACAAAATCAAAATCGAAGTTTCATGTTAATTGATCTCAATGCCTGTAAAATCAGAGTATACCTTATGACGACTTTGGTGGACAATCTGGTTGTCTCGTAAAATTAATTTAGTTTTCATACCCGCATCGGAAGCCGCATCAAGCTCTTCAACAATGTCCGATAAAAACAATATTTCTGAAGGCTGTACCTGTATATCTTCTGCAATTTTTGTATATGAAGCGGAATCTTTTTTACCGCCAATAACCGTGTCATAATGACCAGAAAATACTGGCAAAATATCACCGGCTGAATTATATGTAAAAAATAATTTTTGTGCGAAAATAGAACCGGAAGAATACACATAAATTGGTAAACCTTTGCTTTTCCAATATTGTAATTTCTCCAATGCGTCAGGATAAATGTGCGCCTTAAAAACATTTTTTTTAAATCCGTCTTCCCATATTAATCCCTGTAAAACTTTCAATGGCGTGATTTTTTTATCTTCATCGATCCATTGAATCAAGGTATCAATGATCTCCTGCTCAACCATTTTTCTGCCGCAAATTTTTACAACATCTGTGACAATCTGTTTTACCTCAAGATCATTTGCGTGAGTTTTCAGATAATCGGCAATATTTTTTCGAGCATATGGAAACAACACATCTTTTACAAATGATATCGATGAAATGGTTCCCTCAATATCCGTTAATATAATTTTTATCATGAAAAACAGTTTTACTTAAATTCTTCCGCAAATGTATCATAGTCTGGAAATAATGAAGAAATATTGCTGCCTGTACTGTGTCCAATCCAGCCGGCAGGATCTGTAAATAAACGAATGCACTGAAACGAAGGCTTGCTGCCCATATCAAACCAATGCGGAGTATCGGCAGGAACGCTGATCAAGTCATTGCTTTCGCATAAAACAGCGTAAACAATTTTATCGACATGTAAATAAAACAATCCGCTGCCGCCGACAAAAAAACGAATTTCAAAATCAGTATGCGTATGTTCGGATAAAAACTTTTTTCGTAAAGTCTCGCGATCAGCATTGCCAGGATTCATACTGATCACGTCTGCAGCCTGAAAATTAAAATCCTTTTTTAAACGACTTACCTGTTTTTCATATGTTTTAAGAATATCCTCCGGAGTTGCGGATTCAGTCATGATGATTGCCGCTTCCCACGCTTCAAAAAGAACTCCGATACCATTTAGTATTTTTGAAATTTTTTGATGATCCCTTAAAACCTCTGCAGGCTCGGCTCCAGTCTCAGGGAAAATTGCCAGTACGCTCATGATTACCTCTTTTCACTAAAAAACAAAAACCGCCAAGCCCTGTAAAGAGATTTTTATGATTTGATATTTTCCCATAATCGGGGTTACGAGCCCCAAAATCGAGATTTCATACAGTGAACAGGTCTGGACCTTACGTACTCTGCGGGTAATTATTTACGATTTCAGCGACATATATTCGCATTGAAACAAGAACTCAAAAGCTTCGACCTGTTTTAAACAATCATCTACTGACTTTCCCCAGGCATAAAACCCGTGACCTTCTATAAGGTAGCCAAAAACCGGAATCCCTTTATTAAAGTACTTGCCGACAACTTCCGCAAGTTCTTCAATATTCTGGTTATTTTTAAAAACAGGAACAACCACAGAACAGGCGTGCGTATCAATTCCCGGAAAAGCTTTTAAAAGCTCATAATCCTGTAAAATAATTTTGTCTTTTTTTGTTTTTGATAATAAAGTCGCATAAATGGAATGCGGATGCAATACACTGCGGGCATCTTTAAATTGACGGTAAATTTGAACATGCAGCAATGTTTCAGCCGATGGCTTTTTATTCCCATTACTGGAAACATCAACAGGAATTCCATCGGATGATATCAGCATAATGTCGTCTATCGTCATCTTGCCTTTGTGCACCCCTGACGTGGTGATGGCAATATTTTCATCCGGTAATTTTGCAGAAAAATTACCGCTGGTTGCGGGTACCCAGCCTTTTGAGTGCATAAATCTGCCGGCTTCAACCAACTCAATTGCCGTTGTATTCATTTTGTTTTTCATAATAGTTAACTTTAAAGGGGCTTGGCACGCCCCTCAGCAGGTACGCGGTTACCTGCTTACCCCACGCAAAAAAACGTATGAAAATATCCTTGATGGCCAGTCTACGATAAAAAAAAAGGGAGTGATTGGATTTTGGTAAATTGTAGACGCTCCCAAAAAAAAGTTTTTTTATTGAAAATTTATTATTATAAAAGTTATACTTAATTAATTGATCTTTTTACAAAGACATCGATATTCCAAATTTTAGAGAGGATTTAATGAAAGAATTATACAAATCAAATGCAAAATGCTTAATTGTACAAAGTAAATTTTCTGCCTTTAGTTTCTGGAATTATATCGAGGTTTGTAAACTGGTCGATGCAAAATATCCAGCTGCGCCCCTTGGTTTAATGACCGTTGCTGCTCTTTTGCCGCAACACTGGGAATTTAAGCTGATTGACGAAAATGTCGAAGAACTGCTCGACGAGCATTTTAAATGGGCTGACATTGTTTGTACAGGCGGTATGCTTCCCCAGCAAAAAGGAATGTTGAAGATAATCGAACGAGCTCACAGCGCAGGACTACCAGTAGTGATCGGAGGACCCGATCCAACCGCTCAACCGGAAATTTATAAAGATGCCGATTATCTGGTATCCAGAGAAGGCGAATTAACAATTCCCATGTTCTTGAAAGATTTACAAAAAGGGGCAAAAAAGGGAGTTTATATCGATGATACGATGGCAGATATGACAAAATCTCCCATACCCCGTTATGATCTAATTAACTTTAAAAATTACATCCATGTAGGTATTCAGTATTCCCGCGGTTGTCCATTCATTTGTGAATTTTGCGATATCATTGAATTGTATGGTCGAAAGCCAAGGACAAAAACCACTGAGCAGGTTTTAGCAGAACTGGATGTTTTATATAAACTGGGCTATCGAGGTCATGTGGATTTTGTCGATGACAATTTTATCGGCAATAAAAATAACGTTAAAAAAGCCCTGCCTGAAATTTATAAATGGTCAAAAGAACATGGTTTTCCGTTCTTTTTTACTACAGAAGCCAGCATAAACCTGGCTGACGACGATGCTCTTCTTGACATGATGAAACAATGCGATTTTCGATTTGTTTTTATCGGAATAGAAACTCCAGACGATGATCTTCTTGTCGAAATGGGCAAACGGCAAAATGTCAATAAACCCATTAAAGAAAGTATTTTAAAAATTTATCAGCATGGTATGGTTGTAAACGGCGGATTCATCATGGGATTTGACAATGAAAAAAGCGATATTGCAGATCGTATGATTGAGTTTGTACAAGATACAGGCATTACTCTTACCATGCTTGGTACGTTATACGCCCTGCCAAACACACAATTAACCCGCAGACTGCGAAAAGAAGGAAGATTGTTTGAAGAAGGCTCCAGTCTTGAAGAAGATACCAGCATCGACCAGTTAACCAGCGGTTTAAACTTTTTAACCAAAAGACCACGACTGGAAATTCTTAAAGACTATGCCAGGGTTATAGAATACATTTACAATCCTAAGAGATATTTTGAAAGAGTCATTTATACCTCCTTAAACATTAAGGTTGATTATAAATTTAAACCTACATTTAAAGAAAAAATATTTTACCTGAAATCTTTTTTACGTGTAACTGCAAAACTTGGGTTTAATTCAATTACGGGGATTCATTACTGGAAAATGATATTTTTAACATTATTTAAAAATATAAAAGGTATTGAAGCAGCCGTAAATCTTGCCGCAATGTACATTCACTTTTACACGCAATCAAAGTTTATTGTAAAACTAACCAGAGATAAAATAAACGAGGTAGAAAATCATGGTGAAGATAAGTACAATGATCGAATGAAAAAAACAACTGCGGTAAAAAAGACAGAAAAAAATAAATCAAAAACAACAATGATTAAAGCAAAACCACAGACAAAAGGTAAAAAAGGCAAAAAGAAAGAATTTGGTCTGACAGCCTAGATTTTAATTTATAAAATGGCAACTTCAACAGATTCAACCAATTTAAACTTTGTAGGTGAAAACTTAATATCAAAGCGTCGAACATTTGCCATCATCGCTCATCCCGATGCTGGAAAAACAACACTAACTGAAAAACTGCTTTTATACGGCGGGGCTATTCATCTGGCGGGGCAGGTTCGCGCAAAAAAAGACCGCAGGGGAACCAGATCTGACTGGATGAAGCTTGAGCAAGAAAGAGGAATTTCGATCAATACATCTGTAATGCAATTTTCTTATGGCGACTATGTATTAAATTTACTTGATACACCAGGCCACGAAGATTTTTCTGAAGATACCTACCGCACTTTAATGGCGGTTGAATCGGCAATCATGATTCTCGACGGCGCACGCGGTGTTGAACCAAGAACCATAAAACTTTTTGAAATTTGTAAAGAACGGAAAATCCCTATAATAACTTTCATCAATAAGATGGATTTACCCGCGAAAGAAACGTTTGAGCTGCTAGACAACATCGAAAACGTCCTTGGAATCACTTGCGTACCGTTTGTATTACCCATGGGTTCCGGCACCTATTTTAAGGGAGTTTACAATATTCGGGAAAACACATTACATCGTTTTGAAAAAACCGTAGCCGGCGCTTTTCGTGTACCTGAAAAAGTTTCAGGACTTGATGACCCCGAATTAAAAGATATCATGGGTGAACGCGATTATGGCCGGTTTATTGACGATGTTTCCATGGCTCGTGAAATGTTACCAGACTTTGATCTCGATTTATTTCACGCCACAGAGATAACCCCTGTTTTGTTTGGTTCCGCTGGCACGAATTTTGGTATTGAATTACTACTGAATGAATTTTTAAAATTGGCTCCGCCTCCTCAAAAAGTAATCGCTGATGATGGATCAACCATTGCACCGACCGACGGCGATTTTAGAGCATTTGTTTTTAAACTACAGGCCAACATGAACAAAGCTCATCGAGACAGAGTTGCATTTGTGCGTATTTTAAGCGGTGTCTTCGAACGAGGAATGCAGGTCTTTGTTCCGCGTCTTGAGAAAAATGTCAAACTTTCAAGTCCTGTGTCTTTTTTTGGACAGGAGCGCAGTACTATCGATCATGCCTATCCTGGCGATGTGATCGGATTAATTAATCCAAGATTGTATCAAATTGGCGATATGTTGTGTACAGGAGATGTCATTAAATACTCCCCCTTACCGGTTTTTGCGCCAGAAGCTTTTGCAAGTCTTATTTTAATTGACACTTCAAAGTCTAAAGCATTTCGCAAGGGAATTGAGGAACTTTCAGAAGAAGGAGTTGTTCAGGTTTTTAATTCTGATCAACAATCGCCGATTGTCGGCGGAATCGGACAATTACAATTTGATGTATTTAAATTCAGACTTGAAGATGAATATGGAGCATCTTGCCGAATTGAACCATTAGGATTTGAATGTTCACGCTGGATAAAAAATGATTCAGATATTAACAAATTTTCGAGATTCGATAAAATTGTAAAAGACATATTTAATAACAACGTAGTGTTGTTTGAAACACGCTATCGAATGGAGTCTTTTACAGGAGACCATCCCGAAGTTGAATTATTGCATCACCCACCGAAATAAATTTTAATTATAAAAATATCACACTTGAGGTTGTATGTTTTTTTGCAATTACTCACAATAAAATTTTAAATAAAATGCTGCATTTATTATTGACAGGATATGAATTTATTGTTTGTCTATCCGGTACTAAGAGGACAGGTTCCGGGCTCCAGAGGTTATGAAAATAATTTTCAGTATTTGCAGCATAGGTTACCCGCCTTAGTAAAGGGAGTGTATAAAAATATGCTCAGTTGAGTGTTTACTGACAAATGCCAGAACAATCAATTGTATAAAATTTTATTCACTTTCGGATGAATTTACTTTAGGAGATTTGATACATGAATATTTATGTGGGTAATTTACCGTATTCGGCAACACAAGATGAACTGACGGCTTTGTTTGGCAAGTTTGGAACAGTGAACTCTGTCAAGGTTGTAACTGACAAGTTTAGTGGAAAATCGCGAGGATATGGTTTTGTAGAAATGGCGGATGAGGCTAATGGTGCAGATGCCATTGCAAAATTAAACGGCCAGGATTTCAATGGTCGTGAATTAAGAGTTAGCGCGGCGAAACCGCGAGAACAATAATTTTCAATTACCTCTGGTAGGTGTGACCGGTTTCAAAAAAGTAATTAAATTAAGAAGGAATATGTAAAATTCTATTTATTACTTGGTTTTTCCAGTCACACCTGTATCAGAGTTAGTATTTTTTTTTCTTCTTGAAATCATGTTTTCATTGAGTAAATCCGATGAATATATGATATGCTTTTATATCCATATAATCCAAAACGTGAATTGTGGGACTTTATAGTCCTCATTTTTACAATTTATGTAGCTATAGAAATTCCATACCGAATTGCTTTGGGGTATTCATTTGATTCGTGGCTATACATCGTTGAAATAATCATCACACTGCTTTTTACATTTGACATTTTTTTAAATTTCAATACAGCGGTAAAAAAGGGCATAAAATACATTACTGATAAAAAAGATATCGCTAAAATTTATCAAGGAAGACGTTTGATTTTGGATATTCTGGCAACTGCTCCTTTCTTTTTGGCTTATTCTTTCGTCAGTACCGTCGCAACGCAAACAATACCGGCATTACGTCTTCTCGAATTAAACAGACTACTAAAACTGCATCGATTAAATCATTTATTGGATATATGGCGGAAAAAGTTTCAGATCAATCCAGGTACACTTCGTCTTATAAATTTTGTTTTGCTATTAGCTCTTGTTTCTCACTGGATAGCCTGTGTATGGATCATGATTGGCGGGGTAAAAACAGAGAGTAAAGAGTTCAGTGAAATATATTCTCTGGCCATATATTGGACTGTTACCACCGTCGCTACAGTCGGATACGGAGATATAACTCCACAGAATTTTACTCAAAGATACTTTACCATCATGGTAATGATCGTTGGCGCCGGCAGTTATGGTTTTGTAATTGGTAATATTTCCAGTCTTTTAGCCAGCGTCGATGTTGTAAAAGCTGGTTATCGAAAAAAACTGGAAGAAGTCAGCGCATTTTTAAACTATCGCTCAATACCGCCGGAAATGCAAAGAAGAGTTCAGGAGTATTACGATCATATCTGGGAAAGCCGTCTTGGAAATGACGAATCAACAATGCTCAATGAAATTCCTGAACCATTAAAGTCTGATCTGGCATTGTATATGAGGCAGGATCTAATTAAAAAAGTTCCCTTTTTTGTTAATGCCCAGGAAAATCTGCTGAAAGATCTTGTTATGTTGCTGCAGCCTATGGTGTATTTACCAAACTCCTATGTTATCAAAAAAGGGGAAGCTGGTTCTTGCATGTACATCATCAGCAGCGGTCAGGTAGATGTTGTGTCAGAAGATGAAGTTACCGTATACGCTACATTAAGGGAGGGTAGTTTTGTCGGTGAAATGGCGTTAGTTCTCGATATGCCTCGTACTGCCACTGTTAAAACAAGAGAATATTGTGACGTATACATTTTAGAAAAAAATGAATTTGATAAAATCCTGATCAAATATCCTGATTTTGCAAAACACATTCAACGAATAACAAAAGAACGACTTGAGGCGATGCACCCTGTTTTGACCATTAAACAAGATGATCCAATAAGTCCTGAGTCTTGATGAAATTTGATTCAACAAGATTGAAAAGATAAAAAGAATAAATTCGTGTATCCGTTACAATGGAAGTCTAGCCATTTGTAATTGCTAAATGGTATTTCTTGCTTTTACTGCACTAATACATATAAAAAGTTGACGCAGTACATTTAATAAAATATATTAATAAATAAGGCGAAAAAATATAAAATGAGTGATAATACATTAATTGGTGATATGCTTGTAAAAGATAAAATGATCACACAAGACCAGCTAAATCATGCTATCTCCATCCAGAAGAAAAGTGGCGGACTTTTGGAAATGATATTGGTAAAACAGGGAGTCTTATCTCCTCAAAATCTTACAAAATACATGAAAATCATTGATGAGCAAAACAAAGCTTCTGGAAAAAAAGTTGAGCAACCAGAAAAGTTACGTCTCGGTGAAATCCTCATTAAAAACAATGAAATTACTGAAAATCAATTAAATCAGGCTTTGGAATACCAAAAAGGCAAGGGTGTAAAAATTGGAATTGCTCTCGTTGAACTGGAATTTATTGAACGAAGTACACTTGTACGATACTTGACAAAACAATCTCAAATGGTAATTGATTCGGTTGGGCTGCTAAACTATGAAGCCGGCGATATTGTATCTGAGGCAGAAAAAAGGTAATATCCATATTTCATATTTTAAAAAAATATGCGTCTTTTTAGATAACCTGGCTCCATTAACTCTTTATATATTTTGCGATAGCTTTTGACATTCTCAAAATTCCTTCATTAATAGATTCTTCATCAAAACATGAAAAATTTAGTATCAATGTATCAGCCATTCTCGGTGAATGGCGGAAATTACAATCTCAAAATACATCATTAGGAGAAATGTCACTTTTTGGATAAAATCAGGCTACCTTCGGCGAAAATTTTGTT
>JAOUFY010000073.1 GCA_029857955.1 Spirochaetia bacterium | reverse complement strand
GTAATAGAAAATGCAGCCAGCGAACCACATGTTCAGGGTTTATGCCGTATGCTTGTTTCGCAGGGCGTAAAAATAGAAGGCATTGGCAGTAATATTCTTACCATTTATGGCCTGGGTGATGCATCACATTTAAAAGGAACAGAACACTGGGTTGGTCCAGACTATCTTGAGATTGGAAGCTTTATTTCCATTGCTGCGCTTACTAACGGCGAAATTACAATTAAAGATGTGGTTCCCAGAGATTTACGTATGATTCAAATGGTGTTTAAACGACTTGGAATAGAATTTGAATACGAGCATCCTGATAAATCAATGACTGACTTGTTTGTACGTAAAAATCAGAAAATGATCATTGAAACCGACGTGCATGGCGAAATTCCAAAAATTGACGACGCACCATGGCCGGCATTTCCTGCTGATTTAATTTCAATTGCAATTGTAACAGCGGTTAGATGCACCGGAACAGTATTAATACATGAAAAACTTTTTGAAAGCAGGCTTTATTTTACAGATAAACTTATTTCCATGGGCGCAAAAATTGTACTTTGTGACCCTCATCGAGCTGTGGTAATCGGTCCATCTCCTCTGCATGCGGCACAGTTGACATCACCTGATATCAGAGCCGGAATGGCTTTGGTGATTGCAGCGCTTTGTGCAGAGGGGACTTCATTAATTCAAAACATTGTACAAATAGATCGTGGGTACGAAAAAATAGATGAACGATTAGCGGAAATTGGCGCCAAGATTTCCCGTGTTGAAATTTAATTGTTTGATAAATTTGTTTTAATTTATATTTTAAAATTGGCAAATGCCGCGACAGGCTTCCCTTTGTCATTTATGGCAACGTATGTGATTTCACATTGAATAATCAGTCTTGAAATTCCTGTTGAAGCGTCAACGGCGATGGCTTTTCCATATGCCGTAACAGAACTTTTTCTCACTTGTTTTACAGATCCGTAAATTTCAATGATTTCTCCGAGGTAGGCCGGTTTTTTAAAATGAACATTGTTCATACCAACCGTAACCATGAGTTTGTATTTCACTACGCCTGTTAAATACACATACAAGGCTGTATCTAGCCATGCGATCAATTGACCGCCAAAAATACTGTGATTAGGGTTTAATTCATTTGGCATGATCAGATGGCGGGTAATTAAACTGTAGTTAGTTAAATCCAGTTCCTCTTCTGATACTTTAGCAGGTGTTTTTTTATTCATTTTATTCCATATTGTTATTTTGCTTTTTCTTAATGAAGATTTCTACTCTTCTGTTTTTCTTGCGCGTCGCTTCGTTTACTTCTTTAACGGCAGGTCGTGAATAATTATGTCCAAAAGTGATCATTCTCTCTGCAGGTATGCCTTTTTGTACAAGTAAATTTTTAATAAAATCAGCTCGGTCATTTGAGAGTTTTACATTTTTTTGAAGCCCTCCCTGTCTGTCGGTATGACCATGAATTTCAATGATGATGTCCGATTTTTTCAGCGCTTCAACAATAACAGTGAGTTTTTGAATTTCATTTTCTGTAATTTTATTTGCTACATCAAGTTCAAAGTATATTGTATTTAAAAGTGTAAGGTTTCCTTTGAAATTATTTAAATCTACGCCTGCATCACTTTGATTAACGCCTGTTCGTGACATTTCTATGGGAATTATAATTGTATTGCTGTCGTGTTTTCCCCTGTCCATTAGGCTTAACATAGAAACGGAATAGTTTTTATCTTCAAATCCGTCGGCTTCTGCAATTATATTTAAAGTATTTCGTTCTAAAAATGAATTCCAGGACGTTATACTTTTAGGTACATTTAATACAATTGAGTTTTTATCCATTTTTTTCATTTCTTTATCGTCAGGTGAAAATTGATAAATGGATCGCGCTTCTACATTTTGGCCATCTTTGTCGATAAATTGCAGAACAATGTTATATGAATTTATTGAATGATTGATTTTTTTCATTGGAAAATCCATGGATATGATTTTACTCTCGTGAGAAGTTCTCAGGTCGAGAGTGTACTTAAATGGTTCATAACCTGGCGCTGTGATCATGATTTGGTAAATTTTATTATTTATAAAATCTGTTTTAAAGTTACCGTCAGGAAGACCGCTTGAAATATCAAATCGTCTTTCATCTCCCCTGACAGTGATTGTCGCCTCTATACCTTTTTTTGTATCCATTTCAAAAACACGGCCATTTAGTGTTACGACCACAGTTGGTTTGGCAAAATCCGGTACTCGGGCTCGGTAAATATCGTATCCGCCAAAACCTCCGGGGCGGTTTGATGTAAAGTACATAAATTCGCCGGAGCTTAAAACTGTAGGGTATTCATCATCCTGCTCTGTATTGTATGGGGTGCCCATATTTACTGGATGTTTCCAGTTGCCGGCGCTAAGTCGTTGAGTTACATAGATGTCGTATCCGCCGACACCGCCGATTTTATCTGAAGAAAAGTAAAGAGTTATACCGTCAGCATGAATTGATGGCGAAATTTCCGAGGCTGAAGTATTGATGGTTTCTCCCAGGTTTACAGGATCTTTCCATCTTTTATTTACGTCGTCGTATTGCGACATCCATATATCATCTTTACCGAATCCGCCGGGACGATCTGATGAAAAAAACAAATATTTACCATCTGGTGAAATAGAGGGCATTCTATCATGAAAATCAGAATTAATTCCAGGAACAAGTATGGGGGTTGACCATTCATTACCTATTTGACGTGAATAATAAATATTTGATTCAAGCGGACCATTTCTGCCGTTTCCGGCAAAAGAAGAAAAATAAAGTTCATAAGTGTTCTCGCTGGTTTTACGTAAAGACGGTAATCCGTCAAAACCGGTTGTATTTACCGGTGCGCCAAGGTTAGTTGGTAATGAAAACGCAGGAATTTTTCGATCATTTGCGCTGTTAATTGAATACCATAAATCAAAACTTCCCGTTTCGCCAATACCGCCGGGTCGGTCGGATTCAAAAAAAAGAATTTTTTCATCAGGAGTTATGAAAGGAGTAAATTCGGTAAATGTTGAATTTATGTTGCTCCCTAGATTTAAAATTTCAGCCTGTTCATGCGGAGTATGGATAATTTCACTGGCGCTCTGTGCTAATAAAATAGTTGCAAAAAATAAATTGATAAACGCTATTTTTATAATCTGGTTTCTTTGCATTAGGCATATTCTACCAGTAATTTGTAATGTAAATAAAATTCGTTTTATCCATGGAGTTAAAATTGAAAATAGGAATTCAAACATGGGGCAGTAGAGGCGATATACGCCCTTTTATCGCATTGGCTGAAGGTCTTCAAGCATCTAAGCATGACGTTACGCTGGTCATTTCATGCGTAGATAGCGAAAGGTATAATAATTATATTTCTAGTAATGGACTAAAAATCAAGATCGTAGGAACTCCGGTAATGAAAGATAAAATGGTTCTTTCGAGGATTATACAAAAGGTATACAATACGGGCAACCCTTTGCTGCAGGTAAAGTTAATTTTATCACGGTTATTTATTCCCATTGAAAACGAAATGTATGAAGCTGCGGAAAATTTATGTAAAAACAATGATCTGGTCATTGGGCATTACCTGCATTATCCAATGCGTATAGCTTCAGAAATTTTTAAAATTCCATATATTAGTGTTTCACTGGCGCATATTTTAATTCCCCTCAAAAAGTACCCTCCGCATGGATTTTTAAATTTTGGTCGATTGATGAACTCTTTTTTATGGAAGCTGGTGAGGTTTGTTCTCAATATAACGATTAAAAGGTATTCAGATAAATTGAGGGCTGCAAAAGGTTTAAAACCATCAAAGGATTTAATAAATGATGTATGGACTTCAAAATTTTTAAATTTAATTGCCATAAGTAAAGAGTTATGTCCACTTCAAGCGGAATGGGGCAATATTCATAAAGTTTGCGGATTTTTCGATATGCCAAAAGATGTTGTTGAAGAAAAAATCCCTGAAGACCTTGAAAAATTTATCAATGCAGGAGCCCCCCCTGTGTACATGTCTTTTGGAAGCATGATGCCTTCAGAAATAACCTCACAAAAAAAAACCATAGAAATATTTATTCATGCAGCTAAAATTGCAAATTGCAGAGCCATTATCCAGGCTTCACTATGTGAAGAAACGGGTTTTAAAAATTCAGAAATTATATATTTTGTAAAGGAGTCGCCGCATACATTGGTTTTACCTCGTTGCAAGGCAATCGTTCATCACGGCGGGGCGGGAACAACGCAAAGCGCAGCACTTGAAGGAATTCCTTCCATTGTGGTTTATCATATATCTGAGCAAAAGTTTTGGGGTGATCAGCTAAAAAAACTGGGATTAACGACAGGGGTAATTTCTCGTAAAAGATTAACTTCGAAAAAGCTTGGCAAATGTATAAGAGATTTGTTAGCAAATCCATTGATTTTAGAAAAATCAAGAGTTGTCGGTTCCTTGATGAAAAAAGAAAACGGCGTGCAAAATGCTATAGAAATCATTCATTCTACATTTCATGTTGCGAAATAACGTGAGGGGTAAAGCAGGTACCGTGTACCTGCGAAGGGGCAGACTTGCCCATTTAAAATTTGAAAAATAAATTTATTGAATGATAATTTCTTCTGTAAGTTTTGACATGTTATAAAATAACCGGTATAAAAATAAAACAAAAACAAAAGGGAACACGTATAAAATATATTTTCCGGCAAGGTGCTGCATTTCAATGGAAAAAACAGCGCATATTAGCGAATTAAAATTAATGTAGATGATTCCCATTGCAAGAAACATGGCTAACCCGTAAATGCTGAAGGCGGTTTTTAAAACAAAGGGCGCGCTCTTAAAAGCAATGCCGAATAAAAAGCCGGCGCCGATTAAATTTAACGGCAATAAAATCGCGAAGGCTTCATTGTAAACTGAAAGATCAAGCGATCGCGGAATCATCCAAAAGGTTTGTGAACCAAACAAGAAAATTAAAGCGGATGATCCGTGTTTAGATATTTGTAAAATGACTTTATTGTTTAAACTGCGTAATTTAAGTCCAATTATAAAACTTAAGATGGAGTATGCCGGAATTTGTACAAGCATTTTTAAATACATTTCGCTATTTAAAAGTTTATGAACATTTGGTATAAATGTAGCCAGCAAAAAGAAAAGTGAAAAAGTAACCCAGGGGTTTTTTATCATAATCATTGCAAAAAAATTATTGAATCCACTTTGTAATTTCATGTAAGGTTTTATCTTTTCCTGAAGATGGGTCAATGACTTTAATTAATTTTCCGTCAGGATTTATTAAATAGTGCATCGTTGTATGGTTAAAATCGCCTTCAGGGGTTTTTATTATAACAATGCCGAATTTATACATTTCATTGATGATTTCTTCATTGGTACCCTTAAGAGAAGCAAAAATCCAGTTTGGTTCGGCTCCGAGCGATCTCCATGTTTCTTTTAATATCGTGGTTGTATCTCTTTGCGGATCAAAACTTACGCTGACCATGACCAGATTTTTTTTAAGGTAGGGAGCAAGTTCTTTTTGATAGTCATACAGCCGCGATCGTAAAATTCCGCAGACCGAAGAACAATGCAGATACATAAAATCAACAAGAATATACTTTCCTTTCCATCGGTTAAAATCAATGTTTTTTTGGTCATAATCCACCATTTTTAAATCGGGCATATTTCTAGGCGGTGTTCCTGCGCGGTACATCGCATACGAATAAGATGTAAAATGCCTGAAGCCTCCTGTCCACCACAGGATGACGCCAATCCAGACAAAAAAAATTGTCAGCGGTAAGAGTATAGATCGTTTCATTTAAATAAAAAAATATTTGGATATTTTATAAAATGCCGCAGAGGCCAAAAGACAGGTGAATGTTTAAAATTCCATTCTGCATTTTAGGTCTCTGTGGCGACATTGAGGGTGTAATTATTCAGTTTTTAAATAATTACCATCGGTTTTTAAAACTGGATAAAATATTTTTATAAACCAACAATACTCCGACAATTAAAACCAGAGCAAAAATAGATGCAATTGCTGCGGTAGATTGTCCTGATTTTACGACAGATTCGAATGGAATATTTACATAAGAAGCATAGCGTCGTGGAACACTGTTTACGCCTGCAACAGCAAACATCGTGATGATTCCATAACCGCCAATCAGCATCATGTATAAACTTAGTTTCGAAGAACCTTCGCTTTTTACATCAAAGTAGTCGTAAATAAATGCAAACTGCATCAATACAAACCCCAGTAAATAATAGGTATGAAAGTGACTGGTTACCCAAAGTGTGTTATGAAAGAAATTATTTACAATGATGGTTGAATCCACAACCGCAATAAATCCTCCAATAAGCCAGCCCATTAAAGAAAGTCCCATTGCCAACGGAGCAAATTTCCATTTTAGTCCAGATTTGTAAAATTGCGCCATGGCTCCAAATATAGTTACCACTGTAGCAGGAACCGTACTTAAATACGACGCTACCTGTCCGATAAAATGTAAGGCAACCGGTTGTGCAAAGTCCATATAAAGGTGATGAAAATATGCAACCAGAACAAACACTAACGCAGCATTCCATGCATAGGCGATGAACTTGTTTGATTTCCATGGGCGGCCTGTATAATTTGGAAGTAATTCATACACAATACCTAAACCAAAGTACATCGTGATATTTACGATTGTATGACCAAACAGGAATACAAGATTTTTCATCAATAATGCGTTAAAATGCATGTCGGGATTGATCCACTGGATTAAATAAAGCATGAGCATTAAAGCTCCAAAAACAGTGGTTAAAGCGCCGGCTATCACGCTTACGCTTGAAATGATAACCAATGGAGGTACTTCTTCGCCTTCTGGTTTTTCGCTGAAGTATTTCCAGCCTAGAAAACCGTTAAGCTTATAACGTACTACGATGGCTCTCAATATATCTAGTTGCCATAATAACCAGGCTACGCCAAGAAGCATAACTGAAACAATGACCGTTACGACTGTCCATCTAGGCCATGCTCCTTCCAGAAACGGCAGCGGATAAAGCACATACCATCCAGCGCCGAAACGACCGATCAAAGTAGCGATTACAAGACCAACCACGCCAACTAAAATTAAACCGAAGTTCAGTTTCATTAAGCCGGTGCTTAAGTTGACATATTTTGATAAAAGAAAAGAAATCGCGGTAATTCCGCCTACAAACAAAGTACCTGCCATTCCAAGTCCATGCAATGTCATGATAGCATAAAAGAAATCCGGCGGTAATTGAATGATGGCGCCTTGGCTGACTCTCATTAAAAAACCAAGAAGCACAAGTACCAGAAACAAGACCATAACAGTTACCGTGATCAGACTGGTTAATCTGGTGATGGTTACTTTATTTTTTTCAACGTTCGTCATTTTGTTTCTCCTTTTTTAGATGCTTCTGTTTTTAAATCGGAAGTCTGACCTACAAATAAATCATACATCATGTTGTGATGAGAAACTCCGCAGAGTTCCATACACATGATTTTATAGTTTCCAGGTTTGGTGAATGTATATCGCAAGCGATTGGTATACCCAGGCATAACCTGTGTCTGCGCTAATATTTTACCTTCAGGGCTATAAATTCCAAAACCATGAGTTACATCTTCAGATTGAACATCAAATTCAACCAGACTGTTTTCAGGAATCTGGTTTGTACTTAGATCCCATGACCAGGTTCTTGCGGTAACATTTACAACTAAAGCAGGTTCGCCAGATTGCAGCGATGTATACGGCATAGCGCCCGGTTTTAATGTAATGAACAGTACCCCAACTATGGCTGCAATCAAGAAATAAAAATACAGGGATCGTATTTTATATAATCCGGCTTGCACTCCGTCTTTTTTTTGAGATGCAGATTTTCCTATTATCAGGGCAATCAGCACAATCAAAAATATCACAACAGCTGTAACAGCCGCGGCAATTTTTATCATAATTTACCTCCGTAAATAAAAAGTTAATAAACACTAACATTTTATTTTGAGCTCATCCGTCAATGTAAAATTATGAAAAGTGTCAATGAATGGTCGAGAGCGGCAATAGTTTAATCAACTCATTTTACCCATTTGTGTTTAGGAGCTGCGATTTTAGTTGACAAGCTCAGATAAGGCTATAAAGGAAAAACCATGAATATAGATAAATCAATCGATAACAAATTGGTTATCGTAACCGGCGCAAACGGCGCTATCGGTAAGGCAATTGTTCATCAACTTGCTGAAAAAGATTATGAAGTCATCATGGTTTGCCGAGATTTGTCCAAAGCTCAAGAAGCTAAAAAAGAAATCATTCACAAGATACCAGAAGCAAAAATACGAATTGAAATTGCAGATTTATCCCGTCAGTCAGAAATTAAATCTTTGGCTGCGCGAGTAAACAAACCAGTATTTGCTCTTGTTAATAATGCGGCATCAACGCCCAAAAAAAGAACAGAAACCCCTGAAGGTATTGAAGAGCAGTTTGCCGCCAATGTTTTAAATTATTTTTGGATGAGCCATGCTTTTCATGAACATCTTGAAAAATCTTCCAATTCAAGAATTGTAAACGTAGCCAGTTGTTGGGCGGGCGATCTTGACCCCGACGATCTGGAATTTAAAAAAAGACAATACGATAACAATATTGCCTATCGACAGTCAAAACAGGCAAACCGAATGCTTACGGTTTCGTTTGCGGAAAAATTTAAACAAAATGGAATTATGGTAAATGCCTGTCATCCCGGTGAAGTAAATTCAAAATTAAGCAACAGCCTGGGGTTTGGCGGCAGCCAGAGTCCTGACCGTGGAGCAGAAACGCCGGTTTTGCTGGCGACCACAAAAGAACAAAACAGCGGCAAATGGTATGTGTCTATGAAAGAACAGTCCTGCCAGTTTTCAAAAAACAAAACAGCCATTGAACAACTGTATGAAATTTGTATGAAGTATTCGAAGAGATCTTAAATTATAAAACCAAGGAACAAAATGAAAGATGAAATTGCAGCAAAACGAAAAGTTCAAAATGAAGTGAAAGATAAGTCCATCATCATTGTAAATACCGGAGAAGGAAAGGGAAAAACCACGGCAGCTTTTGGAATCGTCATGCGAACGATTGCGCACGGCTGGAATGCGGCCATAGTACAGTTTATGAAAAGCCCGACAGACTATCATTATGGCGAAGTTAAAATCGCAGAAAAGTTTGACACCCTCGATATATTTACAATGGGAGCCGGATTTACATGGGATACGAACAACATCGAGCAAGATAAAAAACTTGCCTTGGAGGCATGGCAAAAAGCCGTCGACGTAATGGTAAGCGGAAAATACCGTCTGGTCATGTTAGATGAAATTTTGTATGCAATTAAATATAAATTTCTGGATGAAAATATGGTATTAAATTTTTTAAAATCAAAGCCGGCAGGATTAAGCATTATATTAACCGGTCGATATGCCAGCGATGCCATGATAGAGACGGCCGATCTCGTTACAGAAATGAAAAATATTAAACATCCGTACAAAGAGAAGAATTTGCTGGCTCAAAAAGGCATTGACTGGTGAATTCGCAAATTTGACTTGTTAAATATATGTTAATTAAAAAATCAATCATTTTAATCGCCGCGCTGGCAATTTTAAGCAGTTGCGGATGGAATAAACCAAAGTCAGACCCAACAGCAGATGAACCGGTTATTGGCGAGTTAAAAATTGAAGACATTACTGTCGGAACCGGCGAGGTCGCGCATAAAAACGACAAAATCGTAGTCCATTACAAGGGCTGGCTTGAAAACAAGTTTGAGTTTGGCAATTCCTATAACTCAGGTAATCCGCTAGTGGTAACTCTTGGCGACGGCGAACTCATTAAAGGTTGGGATCAGGGACTAATTGGAATGAGACAGGGCGGCGTACGCAGGTTGACCGTACCTCCCCATCTTGGATATGGCAAAAGAGCGGCAAGAGATATTCCCGCTCATTCAACATTGTATTTTGAAGTGAAGCTGTTAAATATATTGCATTGATATTTTATTTAAAAGTTTTAAAAAGGGGCATAGCGTGCCCCTCGCCAGGTAAGCCGGTCGGCGTTACCTGGCTACCCCATGCGATATTTATCTTCACTTTAAAAGTTAATTTTTGACAAGATATCAACGAGATGAATTCTCGCGTGTGCGGGTATTTTATTTTATTCAAATAATACTTTTGTTTTTTCCTTTAAATTTATTTGCTCAATTTCATGAAAAAGTAATCTGGGAAACTCTCCAATGGCGGGTTATTCATACCGCGCATTTTGATATAAATTACCCTGACGGTTATGATTTTTTAGGCCAAAAAAGCGTTGAAATTGCAGAAGAAGCCAATATTTTTATCAGCGAAAAACTGGAACACAACCTTTCCGAAGTCATACCCGTTTATATTTATCCTTCGCACAATTATTTTCAAATGACCAATGTAGTTCCGGATTTTATTGATGAAGGAATAGGAGGTTTAACCGAATCAAATAAAAAGCGGATATTGGTTCCCTACAGCGGAAGTTACGACGAATTGCACCATACCCTGACACATGAAATTGTGCATGCTTT
>JAOUFY010000024.1 GCA_029857955.1 Spirochaetia bacterium | reverse complement strand
GAAGGTCGCTGGGCTGAATTCTGGGACAATATGAAATACCGAACTTTTCTAAATGGGGAAAATGCCTTTGACTTAGTCGTATGATTTACTAAAAAGTAGCCGCTCCCCCCTTACGCTTCAAAGCCCCTTCACTTGCTCAGGGTCTTTTTCGCTATCCCCCGCAAAATTACAGTTGAAATCATATAATTGTAACTTTGTATTCAGGAAATTGCTTTTCGGTAAATATCTGTATTATTATCTGCATTAATGAACATCGGTTTTGATGCAAAACGTATTTTTTATAATGAGACTGGACTTGGCAATTACAGTAGAACGCTCGTTAAATTAATAAAAAAAAATTATCCGGACGACAATTGTTTTTTATTTACGCCGACAATTCGGGGACTAAAACCGATGCAGTATAAAAATACATTTAATGACTGCACAATCATTGAACCGGATACTTTCTTTGATCGTATGTTTTCAACGTATTGGCGTAATTTTACGATGGTAAAAGACTTGTTAAAATTTAACCTGGATATCTATCATGGGCTGTCTCACGAAATACCCCGCAATATCGAAAAAACTGGAATTAAAACTGTTGTTACCATTCATGATTTAATTTTTCTCAAGTTTCCTGAATTATACAAACCCTGGGATGTGATGATTTACAAAAAAAAATACCTGGAGAGCTGCCATAGGGCAGATGCTATCATCGCCATCAGCGAAAACACAAAAAATGACATTATGGAGTTTTTAAATATTCCATCTGAAAAAATATTTGTAATTTATCAAAGCGCGGCGCCGCAATATTATACAAAAATCGATAAATCAAAACATGAAATTGTAATGCAAAAATATAACTTGAAAGATCCCTATATTTTGTATGTAGGCTCCTTAAATAAAAGAAAAAATTTAATCCCTCTGATTAAAGCGATATCGTTGTTAAAACAAAAAAAAATAAAATTAATCATTGTTGGAAGCGGAAGCGAAAAAACAAATCTCGAAAAAACAGCGGCAAATGAGGGGGTTACTTCTCAGGTAAGATTTCTAAATAATGTATCTGGAGAGTATTTACCATCCCTGTATGCAGGGGCAAAAATGTTTGTTTATCCGTCTATTTATGAAGGTTTCGGAATTCCCATCATTGAATCTTTGCTATGTAAAACGCCGGTCATTACCAACCGGGGTTCATGTTTTCATGAAGCGGCTGGCGAAGGCGGTATCTATGCAGATGTATTTAATCCTGGAAGTATCGCCGAGGCCATTGAGTTTTTATTAATCGATCGCAATCATAAAAAATTAGCAGCAAATGGTTTTCAACACGTTAAAAATTTTTCTAGTGCAAATTTTGTAAAAAATACACACGATCTTTACCAATCAATAATTTAAAAGGTAATTTAAATCATTAATGAATGTCAATGTCAAGCGGCATTAAAAAAAGAATTTTATCAGAACTTCCTGTTTTTTCATTATCACTCAAGATTTTAATCGCGCTCTTGACGCTATTAGGTAACGGAACAGTAAATTTGTTATTTGAAAGAATATTTTCAGTATTGTTTGGAAACATCAAGACATTCATATAATCGTCTTTTATATTTCCTTTATGTTTTGCAATTTCAATTGCTAATGAAAGTCCTCCAATTTTATCAACCATTCCTTTCTTTTGGGCATCTGCGCCGGTATAGACCTGCCCGTTTGCATTTTCTTCAATATTTTCTTTTGTTAAACTGGTTCGGCTGCGCTGAATTCTATCGATAAAGAGATCATAAAATTCAATCATTTGATTTTGGAGTAACTTTTTCTCTTCTTTTGAGAAAACATCTGTTTCGCTGAAAATAGCACCATTTTGATAAATCTTATAAACTTCCTTGTGAATACCAAGTTTTTTATATAAATTTTTAAGACTGAATTTTCCAAAATATACACCAATGGAACCAGTGATGGATGTTTGATCTGCAAGTATTTCATCTGCCCCAACCGCCAGATAATAACCTCCAGAGGCTGCTGTATTTCCAAGCGATATCACAACTGGTTTTGTTTCTTGAAGCAAACGTATTTCTTTCCACAATATATCTGATGTAAGACTTGAACCCCCGGGAGAGTTTATTCTTATAACAACTGACTTGATCAGCGGATTTATTTTAATTTTCTCAATCAATTGTATTGTCTTTTCCTGTGTGATCGAGGCATTATCGCCAAGAAACGGGATATTGGATTCATCTGAATTGATTTCTCCCTCTAGCGTTAAAACGGCAACAGCCGGTCGCTGCCCCCAGCTGTCATTGTACAATTTGGTTTTGATGTAATTTTTTAAATCAATTTTCCATGAAGTCATGGTTGGTATTACTTTTAAATACTTTTCTTTTATTTCAGGAAAATACATTACATCATCAATAAATCCCGCTTTTTTTGCCATATTAACAGAAAAAAATCCCTGATCAAAAAGTTTATCAAGTTCGTCTGCTTTGATCTCTTTTCTTCTGGTAAGAATTCCTCTTTTTAGTTCATTTTGAATGTTGGTAAGTATTTTTGTTATTTGTTCTTTTTCATACTTGTCTGGATTTTTATTTGTAAACATATGAGGGGCTGATTTATAATCGCCAATGGCGATAAAATCAGGTTCAACTCCAACCAGATCAAGGAGCCCCCGTAAATAATAAACTTCTGCCTGTAATCCGTTTAGTTGTAAAGTACCTGCAGGAGGCATGATGATTCTTTCTGCGGCAGTTGCAATGTAGTATTCCTTGTTACCTCCGGATTCAATAAAGGCATAAACCGGCTTGCCGGATATTTCCTGGAATTGCAGCAGACTGTTTCTTAATTCTTCTGCCTGAGCCCAGCCTCCTGAAAAGTTATCTGCTTTTATAATAATACCGCGAATTTGTGGATCATTAACGGCACTTTGGATACTGGCGATTAAGTCATAAAAAGAAATGCTTTCCTGTAAAAACATAACAGAACTTTTTTTATTTTCCTGATAATGGTCGTTTAAAGGAATTTGCAGATAATACTGGATTGCTTCAAATTGGGTTTTATACCTTTCCTGGCTTATAAGGACTCCGCCGCTATAGGTTTGACCGCGATTACGGGGAATACTTCCTTGAAATGAAATTTGTGTGATGTTTTGAGACAATTTTAAACCAAAAAAATAATCCTGAAAATTTACGGTACCTCCATATAAGGTAAATCCATTTAACGGTATGACTTCAGCTGTTAAACGGGGAATAATGTAGTCAATTCGTTTATCAAAATAAAATGTTGCATCAGCAGAAAGCGTAAATCGTTCCGTATATTTTGAAATCGGAAGGCGAAGGGCAATACCGGCGTCCAGCCTTGGTTTAATTTGTACATTTTGAAAGACCGGAATATTTAGTCCTCTCGCTACAGTACCAAAAGACAGCCATCGTATTGGTCTGAAGATTAAACCCACGTCCCACTCGGTATAGTTGTTTAAAATGGAAGAGTTGGAATGATACCAATTGTACGTTGTTCCAATACTTATTAAATCACTTGCCTCAAATCCTGTACCAACTGTAAATTTCTGGGCATTAAAACCTGGATCAGTCTGACGCCATTGAGATGAAAAAGCAAGGCCGAATAAATTGAGAAATACAAGGTAATCCTGAAGTTTTTCCACACTGTTGTTTCCATAGTACATGCCGATTTGTAGAGGGTGTATACCAATGCCAGCGGGGTTAAAATACATACTTGTGATATCATCGGCTGCGGCAGTTGAATCAATGGGCAGATTTGGATTGTGAATAAAGTTATTGGCGTTGTCAACTTCGCTGATATTAAGGGAGAAGAGCGGAAATACCACAGAAACTTGTAAAATCGCAAAATTCAGGATAAATAATATTTTCCGAATATAGAGTGACATGAATCCTTTTTCCATTTGTGCCCCTGTTGTCAAATATTTTGGTATTTTCTTGGACAGGCATAATGCGATTTAAAATTGTATTTGTGTTTTGAACCAATCTGTTAAGTATTGTTATTTTTTAATACTTTCGATTTTACCTTTCTCTTCAGGCGGTGGCGCCGCATTCGATGGTTTTTCAGCTTCTTTCTGGATATTATTTTTAATAATTTCATTTGTTTTAACTTGATCATTCACATGATCCTTCACCTGGTCGTTTACGATAAAAATTTTAGCTTTCGGGTTTAATTTTTCAATTTGATAATATTTAATAATATCAGGGTATTTTTGCATAATTTCAATAAACTTTTCTGCTTTTTCCAGCTCGGCATGATCAATAAGATTTTTTTCATATACATTGGCTTCTGCCATCAGTCTTTTAACCGTAGCTTCTCTGCGCGCTTGAAAAATTTTATCAATATTTTTTATGTTTTCAAAATATACGGCAGCTTCGGGAATTTCCAGTTTGGTAATCTCATATTGTATTAATTCAATGCCTTCATCTTTAAAAATTTCATCCCAGTCTTTTTTAAATCTTCCCTCATTTGATACATATTTTCTAAACAAAACGTTAAGATACGCTACATCTTCTTCTTTTCTATAGGTTTCACTTAAAAAAAGCTCAACCATTAATCGAACCCGGTCATTAATATAATTGTTGTATTCGGGTATATTATGCTTTAAATAATTCCAGAAGAAAAGTACAGATTGTTCACTTAAATTATACTTAACATTTATATTGAGATTGATAGAAAACATATCTGCATCTTCCAGATAGCGCCCATAACGTAATGGCTGACGAAGATGTATATTAACTACAGGAGGATTTAAGTCTATCTTATATACATTCCATTTGAAGGGAACAAAACCTGTCCAATTCCAGTGGTACCCTGGCTTTAGCATTGGTTCGCTTAAGCCCCTTGTTTTTTCCACCAAAAGACCTACATGGTTATCAGGAACAATTATAATGTTTAAATAAATTAAAGTAAGAATACATCCAAAAGCAATGACCTGAAACAGGTTTTTAAAAAAACCAGATATCATGCTTATTGGGTAATGCTCTCCATCTCAGCTTCATTAATATTAAGCTTAATGGATTTTTCTGGGATAATCGTTGTGATAGCATGTTTATATATCATACTTTGTTTATTATCATTTTCGATAATGATTGTATAATTATCGAAACTTATGACTTTACCTTTAAGAGGAACACCATTACTAAGGTAAATAGTAATGACTTGTTTTTCTTTACGTGTCTGGTTGAGAATATAATCTTGAATGTTATTTTTGATCATTGAAATTTCCTCTGTTTTTTATCAGGAATCTAAGATTCATTTGAATTGCGGATTAAAACGTTTTATTTTCGTTTATAATACCCAAAGTTATGCTTCTAAAGACTCTCCTCTTTTTTTTTATATTGAAGAATTAATTCGGATAATAGAGAAACTGCGTAGAGAGGGTCAATTCTTTTTAGTCTATCCTGATTTCTAAACCATGTAAGTTGTCTTTTGGCGAAATTCCTTGTTGATTTACTGATTTTTAAAACTGCTTCCTGTTTAACCTCTTCAGTCCAGTTATCTAAAGTTAAATTTCGGGACTCGCTTATTTCTAATATTTCTTTATAGCCGATGGCGTTTAACCCTGGGTCATGTATGGTATAGCCCATTTTAGTTAGTTTTTTTATTTCATCAATTAAACCGTTTTGAAACATTAACATAACTCTTTTGTTGATTTGTTCATATAATACGGATCTATCCATATCTATGTAGAAAGATTGAAAATCATATTTAGAGTAAATTTCTCCCGACTTTTTTAATTGCGATACTCGACGATCTGTGCTGAGAACCAACATCAAAGAACGTTTTACGCGATGTTCATCAGAGGGGTTTAACTTTTGACCTCTTTCTGGATCAATTTCACAAAGAAGTTCGTGAGCTTTTTCCTTTGTTAATTGATTTACTTTATCACGTGTTATTGGATTTATCTGGACATTTTCAATAAGTCCGTCCCATAAGGATTTAATGTAAAAAAAAGACCCTCCTACAATAACAGGGATATTATTTCTTAAATGTATCTCGTGAATGATATTTTTACACATTTGTATGTATTGTCCTGCTGAAAAAGCTTCAGAAGGATCAAGAAATTCGAACATATGATGTTTAAATCGTTTTATTTCGTTTTGATCGGGTAATGCCGTACCTATTTTCATAAATCGATAAATCTGACGGCTATCTGCATTTATAATTTCAATGGGTAAATTTTGAGGTAGATTATAAATTATGTGAGATTTTCCACAACCGGTGGGGCCTGTTAATACAATTACAGGTTTCATTTCATTAAAGACGATTAACGATATTCTTTAATTGTAAAAGTGCATCGTCAAGTTTATCATTGATAATCACATGATCATATTGATCTTTATGTTCCAGCTCGACTTTAGCCAGTTCGAGTCTTCCTTTGATTTGTTCTTTAGTTTCTGTTCCTCTATTGCTTAGTCTTTCAGCAAGTATTTCCAATGATGGCGGTTCTATAAATACAGTGCAAACTTCTGGATATTTCTCTTTTAACTGCATTGCTCCTTGAATATCAATGTCTAATATTGCAATATGGCCATGACTGAATATTCTTTCAACTTCAGATAACGTCGTACCATAATAGTGATCTAAAACCTTTGCCCACTCCAGAAACATGCCATTGGAAATCATTTTTTCAAATTCTTCACGGCTTACAAAATAATAAGGGTCGTCTGCCCTCTCTACGACACGAGGGGGTCTGGTTGTGGTAGAAATGCTGTGTTCTACATTTTTATTTTGTTTGATCAGTGCATTTATCAATGTATTTTTTCCACCGCCTGAGGGTGATGATATGATGATCATTTTTTTCATATTTTGTAAGACTTCTGAAGCATGAGAACTTTTTAAGATGAATTCAAGTTGTCATGTCTTTTTTGGTAAATACTGTACAATCAGAGAAAATATACGTCTACGATTGAGTCGAATTTATTTTCATTTTACAAAGTCGTGAATTAACGATAAAATACAGAAAATTTTTATATTGATTGGTTTGTTTTACAGCAGGCGAATAAGTGAAAATAAATAATATTTTATGATTATCACTCTGAATAATGTTATGGAATTGACTCTTGGTGATTGATAAATTCAGAAAAAAAATTAAAAATAAAATTGTTAGAATTTTATTAAGATATGTTCATTTAATCATGCGAAAAAACCTTATGGTTATTTCGATTGCATTTTTCATTACCTTGATTTCTTTATTTTTTACAATTGAACTTTTTAAAAATGTAAGAACAGATTTTGCAACTCTTTTGCCAGATAATGACAGAAGTGTGCGCCAATTACGTTATATTTTAAATCGTGTCGGGGGTGTCGGAACCCAGTTTGTTGTAGTTTCATCGCCTGATTTTAAGGCAAATAGTGATGTGATTGAGGCCATAGCTGATAAAATTAAAAAGTTACCGCCAGATTTAATCAATGATTTTCAGTATACAACCAAAGAAATCGAGAATTTTTATGAAAAATACGGCCTCTATTACATGGAAATCAGCGATCTCGAACATTTGCGTGATCTTTTATATAAACGGGTTTCTCAGGTTAGGCTTGAGGCGACGGGTATGCTTTTGGAGGATTCTTCATCAAGCGTAAACCTTGAAATGGAGAAAATATTAAATAAGTATAAAGACAAGAATCCATATCGTTATTTTCCAAACGGATATATTGGCACAGAAGATGGAAACGAGCTAATCATTATGTTGAGACCTTCTGGAACGACTAATGATTTTGAATTTAGTCGTCGTCTGGTTGATTCATTAAATAAAATTATTCGAGAAGTAAACCCGATTTCTTATAATGATCAAATTGAAGTCGGTTTAACAGGGGCTTATTCTGGCTTACTGGAGAGTTTTTCATCTGTGATCATTGACGCGATTTCAACCGCAGGCTTAACGATTGTTCTTGTTGTTTTTTTTATTTATCTTTACTACCGTAACATGAGAATGATCTTTATACTCTCCATTGCTATTTTAACTGGTATTTTGTGGACTTTTGCAATTACATACATGAAAATTGGTTATTTAAACCAAATGACTGCTTTTCTTGGCTCTATCATTGTAGGTAATGGTATCAACTTTGGTCTAATTCAAATGGCTCGGTATCTTGAAGAGCGAACCGCAGGGGTGAATGTCAGAAGAGCGGTTGGACGTTCAATTATTAAAACAATGTCCGCCACAGGAATGGGGGCCCTTACAGCATCTTTGGCATATGGTTTACTTTCCATGACACATTTTAGAGGTTTTTCTCAATTTGGATTTATTGGTGGAGTTGGAATGGTGCTATGCTGGGTGGCTTCTTACTTATTACTTCCGCCTTTATTGGTATTATCAGAAAGATTAAAACCATTGGATGAGCATCGTCTTAAAAAAAGACGTCTTCATCCAATTTCAGGAAGGATATCAACATTTGTTATTTCATACTATAAAAAAATCTTTATATCATTGTTGGTTATCGTTCCTGTATCTGTCGTGATTACAATTATGTACGTTACGAAAAACCAATTCGAATATGATGCGGAAAAGCTTGGAAACAAGTCTGCAAGCTATAAAGGTCATGAGCTTTATTATAATAAAAAATTAATGAAAGTAATCGGAAATGCATCGAATCCCGCAGTACTGCTTGCGCAATCTAGATCTGAGGCTGATCGATTTGCACGTTTAAAGCTAAAAGAAATAGAAGAAGCCGAAATAGAAGGTAAACCTTTAACCATAGGTCAGGTTCAATGGTTAGATGGGATATTGCCAAAAAATCAGGATAAAAAGAGTGTTATTATACATCAAATGCGGAATATTTTTCCTGAAAAATATTTACAGTTACTGAAAAATAAAGATCAAGTGTGGGGTAGAGCTGCCATTAATTTAATTTCGAAAGATCCCTTTACTGAAAAAGATATGCCGCCAATTATGCTTGCAGGTTTTACTGAAAAAGATGGAACGTTGGGCCGTCTGGTTTATTTTTCTGCTAAAAATGATATTAACATTACAAATATAAGTGAACTCATTACATTTGGAACTGATATAGAAAAAAATCTTCCTTTGGAAAGCGATGAAGCAAGGCTGGCCAGTCAATCCATGATTTTTTCTGATATTGTAAAAGATATTGCAAATGAAGGGCCAATCATTACTTTTCTTTCGTATCTTTTAATCGGCCTTTTAGTATTTGTTGGGTCAAGTAAATTAAAAGATTTTTTATATGTCTATGGATTTATGACTTTTGGTATGCTGTTATTTATTTCTATTTTAGAGGTTTTTAATTTAAAGTTAAACTTTTTTAATTTTGTGGTTATACCTATAACTTTTGGCATTGGCGTTGATTATGGAATAAATATTTATTTCAGATACAAGCTTGAAGGGAGAGGGTCTGTAGGTCATGTAATTAAAAATACTGGCGGAGCCGTGGGTTTGTGCTCACTTACTACGATCATTGGCTATGGCACAATGGTTATAGCAGATAATCAGTCTATGGCATCTTTTGGCTTGATGGCCATGATCGGCGAATTTGTAATTTTAATTTTTGCAATGATTTTTATGACGGCATGGCTTGAAACCCGTGATAAAAAACATGGGCATGTAAAAAAAATTAAACATAAAATGTGAACTTCCATTTATTAAATAATTGCCAAGGCACAAAAACTTTAATAAATTAGCACTCGTATAGCAGGAGTGCTAATCTATTATGAATTTAAATAAATTAACTGTAAAAATGCGTACCGCCATGGAAGTGGCGCATGAACAGGCCGTTAATCATAAACATGTCGAAATAGTACCTGAACATTTACTTTATGGTATTTTTGCCGATAAAGAAGGACTTCCGTATCAGGCTGCGAAAAATCTTACGGATGTACAAAATGTAATACATCTTATAGATACTTCCTTAAATAAAATTCCAGCAGTAGATGGCGATGCCAATTATGGTGATATGATGTCGCCGGATAGCAGAAAGTTGATCCAACAGGGTTTTAAGGAGGCCGAAAAATTTGAGGATGAATATTTATCTCTTGAACATGTTTTTTTGGCCTACCTGAATGGTTCCTATCGCTTAAAAAATGAACTTATAGCGACAGGTGTCAATAGTAATGCGGTTATGTCTCTTATAAAAAATATTCGTGGAAATAAAAAAATTACCGACGAAAATCCAGAAGTAAAATACGATGTATTAAATAAATACGGTCGTAATTTAAACGAACTGGCAAAAAAAGGAAAGTTAGATCCTGTCATCGGGCGAGATGAAGAAATCAGGCATTGCATACAAATCTTGTCTCGTAGAACTAAAAATAACCCAATGTTAATTGGTGAACCTGGTGTTGGAAAAACTGCCATTGTAGAAGGTCTTGCTGGAAAAATTGTCTCAGGAGATGTTCCTGATATTATTAAAGATAAAATCATTATGACGCTTGACATGGGTTCTTTAATTGCCGGTGCAAAATATCGCGGTGAATTTGAAGAACGTTTAAAATCAGTACTGGATGAGGTTGTTGCTTCTCAAAACAAAATTATAATGTTTATTGATGAGATTCATACACTTGTCGGCGCCGGCGCCAGCGAAGGGACCATGGATGCAGCCAATTTATTAAAACCAGCTCTTGCTCGTGGTGAACTTCGACTCATTGGAGCCACAACCCTTAATGAATTTCAAAAACGAATTGAAAAAGATGCTGCGCTTGAACGTCGTTTTCAACAGGTATATATTAATGAACCAAACCAGATTGACGCGATTACAATTTTACGCGGTTTAAAAGAACGTTATGAGCTTCATCATGGAATACGTATAACGGATCAGGCAATCATTGCTGCAGTTCAGCTTTCAGATCGATATATTGCGGATCGTTTTTTACCAGACAAGGCAGTTGATCTAATGGATGAAGCCTGTGCGAAACTTCGTATAGAAATGGGATCTCTTCCGCTTGAAATGGATGAACAATCCCAGAAAATCCGGTCTCTGGAAATTGAAGAAGCCGCCTTAAAAAAAGAAAATGATCGCGTCTCGGCAGACAGACTGGAAGAGGTACGTAAAACATTAGCCGACATTCGCGAAAAATTCAACTCTATGAAGATTCAGCTTGACGAAGAAAAAAAGATGATCACAGACATAGGCAACATCAAAGAGCAAATTGAAAAACTGAGAATTGATGAATCACGATTTGAACGAGATGGCGAATTAAATAAAGTTGCCGAAGTACGTTATGGGAAAATTCCTGATTTACAGAAAAAACTTGAGAAAGCTGAAAATCTTTTAAAAGACAGACAGGATGGTACGCGGCTTTTAAAAGAAGAGGTTACTGAAGAAGATATTGCCATGATTGTTTCCAGATGGACGGGTATTCCAGTTACAAAAATGCTGCAAAGTGAAAAACAAAAACTTCTTCACATTGAAGATGCCCTTCATAAACGGGTAGTTGGTCAAAACGATGCCATTGTCGCTGTAGCCGAAGCTATTCGGAGAAACCGTGCAGGACTTTCAGACGAAAATCGTCCGGTAGGATCATTTTTATTTTTAGGACCAACCGGAGTTGGTAAAACTGAAACCGCTAAAGCTCTGGCAGAATTTTTATTTGATGATGAAAAGGCAATGATTCGATTTGATATGTCAGAATATATGGAAAAACATTCTGTTGCTCGCTTAATAGGCTCACCCCCTGGATACGTTGGTTATGATGAAGGTGGTCAGTTGACAGAAGCCGTACGCAGAAGGCCGTATTGTGTTTTACTCTTTGATGAGGTTGAAAAAGCCAATCATGATGTATTTAATTTGTTTTTACAAATTTTAGATGATGGAAGGTTAACCGATTCAAAAGGGCGTACGGCAAATTTTAAAAACACAATTATTATAATGACATCTAATATTGGTTCGGAATATTTAGCTGATGCAACATTAAACAACGAAGAAAAAGAAGCCCGCGTAATGGAAATGTTAAAATTAAATTTCAGGCCTGAATTTTTAAACAGGCTTGACAGTGTTACACATTTTCACCCTGTTGAACGCAAACATTTAAAAGAAATATTGAATATACAACTAGCACTTTTGAAAAAGCTTCTTGATGTAAAAAACATTAATTTGCAAATTAATGATGAAGTAGCTGATTATTTAATAGAAAACGGCTATGATCCTGCATATGGCGCAAGACCATTAAAAAGAGTGATTCAAGAAAAACTGATCAATCCACTGGCGAGAAAAATGCTTGAAGGTTCTTATAAACCAGGGAGTACTTTTTTGGCATTTGTCAATAAACTGGAAATTGATTTTAAAATTATCGAAAATAAAAGTTAGAATTGACATGATCGACTTTTATTTAAATTGAAACAATGAGGATGAAATGAAAAATAAATTATTACTATTAATATGTATTATTATACCTGTAAGCGCATGGGGAGATGTTAATGAAGATTTACTTGAAGCTGTGAAGAGATATGATATTGAAAAAACATATAAATCTATTTCACATGGAGCTAATATAAATTATAAAGATGTAAATGGCGATACTCCTTTAATTCTAGCCGTTAAAAATGGTAAACAGGATTTAGTTAATATTTTAATTAATAAAAAGGCTGATCTTGATATACAGGATAAAGATGAAAATACTCCATTGATTTTATCGATTAATCAAGGACGGGAAGATCTGGCAAATATTTTTATTAAAAAAGGATGTGATATAAATATTAAAAATAAAAATGGAAAAACTCCTTTGCTCCTGGCAATTGAAAAAGGATTACGTGGAATTGTTGCTACATTAATTGACAAAAATGCAGATTTAAATGCTCTAGATAATAATGGAAATACACTTTTAATGATAGCATCATCAAATGGAAATTTCGATTTAGTAGAATTGATACTTTCAAAGAAAGTCGATGTTAATGTGAAAAATAAGGCTAATGAAACTGCTCTTTCTATTGGAATAGATCATGGATTTAAATCAATTGTAGAACTATTGTTAAAACATGGAGCAGATCCGAATATAAAAGATAATAATGGATTAACACCTTTAATGCGCATTTCGTTTGATGATATCGAAACTATAAAATTATTATTAAAATATGGAGCGGATGTTAAAATTAAATTTAAGGATGGAACAACATTTTTAACTAAAGCGATTGAATCTGGTAATACCGAAGTTGTTAAGGAGTTTATCAAGAATGGAGCAGATGTCAACGTAAAGCTAGAACATGGTTCAACTCTTTTAATGAGAGCTGTAAAGATGGGTGATAAAGATACCATAATTGAGCTTATTAAAAAGGGAGCTGATGTTAATGCAAAAGACATTTACGGTCAAACTGCAGTTTATCTTGCTTTTATAAAAGGAAATATTGAAATTGTCAAAGAACTTTATAATGTAAAGGCTGACTCCAGCGCAAAATATCTTTTAATTTTGGCATCAGGTAAAGGTGATTCTGCGCTTGTCAGAAAACTTCTTTACTCAAGAGAAGTTGAAAACCTGAAAAATGAAGGCTCTTTGGAAGCCGCATTAAAAGTAGCTTCGGTTAATGGTGAAACTTACATTATGCGTGAATTAGTAAAGGCCGGAGCTCAAATAAATGCAAAAATTTTAGGCAGAACATCTTTAAGCGCAAGTTCTGCCAGTGGAAACTTTCAAGGGGTACGTGAACTTCTCAAGCTGGGGGCTGAGGTAAATACACAGGATGATGATGGTAATACTGCATTTCATTATGCTTGTACCAATGGGCGCAATGACGTAGCAGAGCTTTTAATTGATAAAGGTGCTGATATTAATATAACAGACTTAAAAGGAAATACCGCTTTAATGAATGCTTCAAGTAACGGACATTTAAAAATTGTAAAACTTTTAATCGAAAAAGGATCAGATGTTAATGTAAAAGATAAATCTGGCGCAACAGCTTTAAAAAAAGCAGCATTGGCAAAAAACGATGAAATAGTAACTTTGTTAAAGTCAGCAGGGGCAAAATAATTTGTAAATGAAATGAAGTATTTAAAGCCTGGCAGTTTTCAGTAAATTCATCAGTAGGTCTTTACTGTTGGCTTCAGCCAGTATTCTAATTACAGGCTCTGTGTTTGATGACCGAATGTGAATCCAACCGGAGAGGTCGGAAGCTAAATGATGATATCCGTCTGAAGTATCAATTTTCCATGTCGGAAACATTTTAGCAATGTTTTTTGATATTTTAATAACTGTTTTTGCATCACCTTTAATGGCTTCTTTCCTCATAAAATATGAAGGAAAATTTTCCAGTAACTGTGGTATTGATTTTTTAGAGTCAATCATCAATGACAAGATCCAGGCAACGCCGGCAAGAGAGTCTCTTCCAAAAGACGGAATATCAGGATCAATAACTCCGCCATTTCCTTCGCCGCCAAATAATGCTTTCTTTTTTTTCATCATTTCAACAACATTGGCTTCGCCTACTTTTGAACGAAAAACTTTGCAATTATTTTGTGAAGCCGAATACTCATTGTAAAGAGATGACGAAAGATTTACAATAACATTTCCTTTTTTATTTGAAAGTGATTTCATCATTGCCAGCGGTAAGGTGAGTTCCTCACCGATTGCCTTTCCATCAGGACCAACTATTGCCAGCCGATCCGCATCTGGGTCAAATGCAAACCCGATATCGCATTTATTTTCTATGATAAATTTTGAAAGTTTTGAAAGCGATGACGCAACAGGTTCAGGAGGTCGAGGAAAATTATACAAAATTTCCGGAAATAAAGAAACATATTTAACGCCTATTTTATCTAAAAATTGAGGTATGATTTCTGTTGCGCAGGCTCCGAGTGTGTCAAGAGCTACTTTTAATGAATTCGATGGCGCCTTACCTGATGGAAATACCTTTTCAATTACACTATCTAAATGTAAACTTATTGATTTAGCATGGGCATCAATGACCATGCCTTGTGTTTTATAATTTCCCCATGCTTCATTATTTGTATTTGTTTTTAAAAATGAAATTAGCTGATCATTTTCGTTTTTTTCAAAAAAGAAACCTCCCTGTTTAATAAATTTAAATGCTGTGTATGTAGCCGGATTATGACTGGCAGAAATCATTATGCCGCCGGGTAATTTTTTGTTTTGAATATATGCCTTTATGGTTGGCGTAGGGACAATTCCAAGTTTGTGGACTTCTCTACCTAATGACTGAAAAATTCCAACCAAAATATTCTCAATGGCTTCACCTGTGCTACGGTTGTCGCGAGCAAGCGCAATGGGGCCTGTTTTTACTGTATTATGAAATGCATGAATTATTTCTGCAATATTATTAGCATTAATGTCTTCAGGAAAAAGACCTCGCATGCCAGATACAGAAAATTTTAGTGTGGGAGAAGTTAAATTAATTTTCATTTATTCTCAACATTGGTAAGTATAATATTTTTTTCATGAATTGCTTCATTGTACAAGTTATTAACCAGAATCTGGGAATGAACTCTGCAGGAACCGTGTATCAGTAAACCAAATAAAATTATATACAAGGTTATTTTTCCATGTTTAATATTTTTTATTTCATTAATTGATAAAATTTTATTTGGTGAATCAGAATCTTTACGGATTTTTACCCATTGGAAAATCAAGAAAAACAAACCAAACAAGCCTGCGTACCATGCAATAATTGGCATAAGCGAAATTATTAGAGCAAATACGACAATCACGGTTAGTGTAACGTTCCATAAATTTTTCCAAATTTTAACAGGAACCCGTTTTAACAAATTTACAATTTTATTCATAATAAACTAGAAAGGGGGATCTTCAACAAGCGGGGCCGGTATGGTTTTTTTGTCATTCTGGTTATTTTTTTCGTTCTCAATATTTTGTACAGGTTTTTCCGATTTTGTATTGGATCTTGTAAAATATTTATAGACACCTTTTAATGCTGAAATGGTTGCATCAGTATCGCCTTTTTCACGATTTGGAACTGTTACTGTAAAAAAAATATTAATGATTAGCATCAACGCTGCACCATGTAAGAAAGTTACGAGAAAAGATTTAATGATTTTTTTCTTTTTTTTAATGCCCAATATAAAAAGAATAAAGCTTAGTAAAAAGAGTAAAAGCTGTAAACCCATGCTGGCAAGAGCCAGTGGATAGGTGAAAAACATCGTTACAAAAATATTGCAGATACTGATGGATAACAGTAAAAACATTATAAAGATCATGGTATGGCTTTTGTTGTAATTCTATGTCGTCAATCTTTTAATCTCGTATTGGAAGAAATAATAGAGAAAGCGGATCCGTGGGAATGCTGTTAACATATAATGAAACATGAAGGTGGGCTCCGGTAGAAATACCAGTGGCGCCGGCATAACCAATTAAATCGCCAGGCTTTACCGTTTGGCCTTCTTTAACCTTAAGTTTGCTCATGTGCATATAAACGCTAAATATTTTACTACCATGATCTATAATTACGCAATTTCCTTCATAATAAAGTGATTGTGCAAGAACTATTGTACCAGATGCCATGGAAAAAACAGGATCACCTAAACGAGCATAAAAGTCAAGCCCCCGATGATATGATATGCTTGGCGGATGAGAAATTTTTTTGCCATTTTGGAATTCATATTGCTCATAGATTCTTTTTTCATAAAAAGGGGAGGTTAAAGAATGAAAATTGCGTGGATGTGATAATGCTCCCGTAAATTGATCATGAGTGTCTAATTTGAAAATACTTTCTTTTAATTTATATTCATTTTGAATTCTTTGTGAAAGTTCTTGATTTATTGGTAAATCTGTTCTTGAAAACTTTCCAATATCCAAAGTTCTTTGCGATACAGGAAACATTTTTTCATCAAGTTCAAATGCGTGATATTCTGTAATTGATTTCCCCTCTATATTAAATTTAACTTCAAGAATAACTTTACGGTTTTCATTTTCAGGATGAATTGTAAAAAAACCACGATAACCCCAGTCGCCTTTCTTTAGCTGAAGCTGAGCGCCGTTTACTTTTATTTTAGGGTTATTTCCAAATTTAACGTTATCTTTAGGTACAAGTTCTGCATAGATTATATCTCCGTGAACAAATTGTCGTGCATAAAGTTCAATGTTGAAATAATTATTGGCTACTTCTTTAAATTCGGTATAATTTTGTTTATAATTTTTAGGGATCAGTACTTTTGTTTTATTGATAGTTAATATTTTTTTGTTCGGTGTAAAATCAATTTTGGTTCGGTTAACGTCTGTTCGGCAATTTGCTATTAGCGTTATGTAGATAAATATTAGTATTCGGTGTTTAAACATAATTTATTTTAAAAGTATTTCAGCAATTCTCTATATTTTTTATCGACATACAAAAAATTTAATAAAGATAGTATTTTATATATTTAAAATAAACAAAATTAAAATTTTATGGTCATATATACTAAATTTTACATTTATGTTACATAATATATATTAAAAGGTTATTTAGGCTTATTTTTATACCATGTAATTGAAAATATTGCCTAAAAGTTTATGGAAAAAAAAGAGTTAAGAAAAAAATACTTCACTCAATTTAATGAGTATAAAAAAAAGAATACAATTGAAGTTGAATTAAGTATCCAACAGCGATTGTTTGATTTCTTTAATCAAAAGATATCAGCAAAAAAGAAAAATATAATGGCCTATCAGCCTTTAAAATCTGAAATACCCATATTACAACTTTTGCAAGGTATAGACTGTGAAATTTTTATCCCGGAAATTGTTGAAAAAGATCTAATACCAAAATCTCTTTTAAGTGGATTTAAATCAGATATAAACGAAATGGATTATGTAATAACTCCAGGTCTTTTTGTTACTGAAAATGGTTTTAGACTTGGAAGAGGAGGAGGTTATTACGATCGTTTGTTAAACAAGGTTCCCGTTAATAAAATAATTTTTGTCGGTTACCATTGGCAGGTCATTAAAGAAATACCTTTAGATATATGGGATAAACCTGTTGGTTTTATAATTACAGAAAAAAATACGATAATATGTTTAAGTCGAAAATAGGTAGCGCAAATTAAAAATCGATTTACAGTTTAGTTCAAAATTTATGCTTTGTTTACATTAGTAAATATTAATATTTTAAAAGCTATATTAGGGGAAATGTGAAAAATAATTGCCGAAATGTAGAAATATTATGATATTCTAATACAAATATTTTAACTAATTTAAGGAGTAAATATGCTAGGTAGTGCTGAATCTAAAGCAAATGAGCTAGATAATAGAACTTTAAAGATCAATAAGTGGGTAAAAATTGGAACTGTAATTTTCAGTATACTGACATTTTTTCACATGTACTTTTTTCAAAATGATTGGAGTTTTATAACCAGTTTTTTTACTGGTAGTCCAATACCCTGGATTATTTCGATTTTTTTAGTTTCACTTTTTGCAATTGCTATTAAAACTTATTTGTATTTTCGCAAATATCTGTAAATATTGTTATTAATTTGGACGGGGATGATGTTAAGCCTCGTCCAAATTTTTTTTAAAATCAAGAGAAATCTTGAAATTAGGTCGAAGTATTGTATCAATTCTTGAAATATCTCGCTTATCAGGTTGGTCTATTAAAAAATGTAGTCCTCGGCTTTCAGATCTAACCAAGGCTGATCGAATGATCAATTGTGCGCACAATGCGAGATTGCAAAGCTCAATTAATTCACGAGACAGAGTAGATTTTTTATAATATTCGAGAACATCTCCATAGACAATATCAATGATTTTTAACGCTTTTTCAAGCCTTGACTTTGATCTGACTATACCAATATAATCCCACATGATTCCTTGAATTTCTTTACGCAGATGCTTTATAATTCCCCATTCTTCTACCGGAGCTGTACCTTCATTGTTCCACGGTGGAACGAGGTCAAACATGGATTGATCATCCCTTCTGGCATTATACCGTGATGAAATATTTTTAACTGCCCTGGCGCTAAATACCAGCGATTCAAGAAGTGAATTTGAAGCAAGTCTATTTGCGCCATGTACCCCCGTTGACGCAGTTTCCCCTGCAGCGTAGAGGTAATTTATATTGGTAAGTCCATTATAGTCAGTTAACACTCCGCCACAGGTATAGTGAGCTGCCGGAACAACAGGAATCAGGGTGGTTGAAGCATCAATTCCAAAATTATCTTTTAACGAATTGTATATGTAAGGAAATCGTGACGCCAGTTTTTCTTTTCCAACTTGTCTACAGTCTAAAAATACAAATTTATCGCCAGTTTTTTTTAACTCGGAATCGATGGCTCTTGCTACTATATCTCGCGGAGCAAGTTCTGCAAGGATATGGTATTGTGCCATGAAATATTCGCCTTTGTTATTTATAAGCCTTGCTCCTTCTCCCCGAATAGCTTCTGATATTAAAAATGCCGGGTCAGAATCTGAGTATAATACAGTCGGATGAAATTGAATAAATTCCATATTCCGAATATTACATCCTGCTCTGTAACTCATGGCAATACCGTCTCCGGTACAATCAGGAGGATTTGTTGTATGTGGGTAAACTCTTCCGGCTCCCCCTGATGCAAGACAAATAAAATTTGCAAGAATTGGCGTTATCTTGTTGGTATCAGTTTCAATGCAGTACACTCCATAACAATTTTGAATTCTGGCATTTTTACTTTTATGAAAATGATGTTCAGTGATAAGTTCTATTGCCATATGATTTTCAAGAATAATGATGTTGTCTTTTTTTTTGATTTGTTCTAAAAGAAAATCTTGAATTGCTTTACCTGTTTGATCTTTAAAGTGTAATATACGATTTTCACTATGACCACCTTCTTTTCCAAGGTCTGGTTTACCATCTTCATCGGATGTAAACATCAAACCGTTATGCATCAGTTCATTGATGCAATCTATGCCGTCATGAACAAGAATATCAACCGCCTGCTCGTCGCATAGACCTGCCCCTGCTTTAATGGTATCATTCCTGTGTTTTTCCGGCGAATCGTGAGGGCTTATAGCAGCAGCAATACCGCCTTGAGCAAATGCGGTCGAACCAGAGTTTGATTTATTTTTTGTTATGATGGCAACTTTGCCGAGTTCTGAGGCTTTTAGCGCAAAAAATAGTCCAGAAATACCAGTTCCAACAACAAGAAAATCATAGTGGGGAAATTTCATTCCTGTTTATTTTAAATTTGATTTCTTTTTACTGCCAGTTTTTAAATTATCAGTTTTAGCAGTCTTTTTTTTAGTACTTGAGGCTGTCTTTTTTTTAGTAGGGGCTGGTTTTTGATCAGGTAATCTAATGGTAATTCCATATTTCTCAATTATATCCTGGACTTCTTTTTCTTTTTGTGCCATGGATTGAAGAAATTCTTTTACCAGTTTTAGAGTGAAATCCTTTTTTAACGGTTTTTCAATAAGAGCTATTTTCATTTTTTTAGCAGTTTGTTCAACCCTTGAGGGATCACTGCTCATCAATATAAAATTACGCTCTGACCATTCTTTTTGATTTTTTAAAATATCTTGTATAAAATAAGTTCCTTTCATGCTGGGTTCTGCGTCATATTCTAAAAAAACAAGAGCATATCCTTCAGGGTTAATTAACGGCGCATTTAAAACAGGTACAGGTATACTGTTTTGATCATTATTTTTTAATACACTTTCATGGTATTTTAACACTTCATTGGCTATTGAATGGTTAAAATAGCTTCCTCCTTTTAATAAAACATTACGTGCTTCAGAAAATTTATAGCAGGAGTCTATTTGTATTCGAAAGGGTTGTAATGCATTTTTTAATAAATCAATAAAACTGTGGTTGTCGTCAATTATTATAGCTTTCATTTGTGTGCTTTTTTATATAAGTTTTCGAATCGCCATTTTTGGTAATATATTCCCTTGGACAAGTAATTTAGTATTTTTGCATATAAAATGTTTAATTTTTAATTTAAAATAATAAAATAAATCTTGATAGCCTGTATGAGATAAGAAAAAGTGTAGAATAACTTTAATATATTACAAATAACACTTATAATGTATATTTTAAAAGAAATGCTTTAATTAGATTAAACAATTTATATCAACATGATAAATGTTGGTATACTCAAATTCATTATATTTATTAAAAAAGAATTTAGAATGTGCATAATTTCTTTAAATAAATAAAATACATTATATTAAAAAGGCTTAAAATGCGGAAAATACTTGTAAATTCATTTTTTAATTTAACAAATAAATATGGCCCATTACGTCGGATAGTATGGAAACCGATTTATGAGATGCTCGCGCGTCAATTTAAATATGAAGAATGGCAGTTTATGAACTATGGCTATAAGCCGTTGAAAAATGAACCGTTAGTTAAACTGCATAAAGATGATGAAATAAACAGATACCCAATTCAAAGTTATCATTATCTTGCCAACAAGGTAAAATTAAAAGGTCTTAAAGTTTTGGAAGTTGGCAGCGGTCGTGGAGGTGGCGCATCGTTCATTAAACGATATCACTTTCCTTCAAAAATGATTGGCATGGACATTGCAAAAAGCGCGGTGAAGCTTGCACGCAAGCATCACCCTCATGACGGGTTAGAATTTATAGAGGGGAATGCCGAAAAAATTCATTTTGAAGATAACTCTTTTGATGTCATTATTAATGTAGAGTCCAGTCATGCCTACGGATCAGAATTAAAATTTTTTAACGAAGTTAAAAGAATCTTAAAACCAGGCGGTTATTTCCTTTGCACAGATTTACGCGATAAGCATAAAATGGAGATAATGAAAAAAAATCTGTTAAAATCAGGCTTAGAACTTCTTGAAGAAGAAGATATTACAGAAAATGTTATCATGGCAATGGAAGAAGAAAGTGATATAAAAAACAAAAGAATTAATGAGAAAATACCAAAACTATATTTAAAAAACTTTAAAGAATTTGCAGGAGTTGTCGGGTCTGCAATGTATTTAAACATTAAAAATCGTCATGCCGTGTATTATCGATTTACTTTACAAAAAAAGAAAGAAACAAAAGAAGCCAAGCCGGTGAAAAAAGCTGCTAAAGAGAAGAATATATCCAAAACGGCAAAATCTTCGAAACAAAAAGCCAAATCTAAAAAAGCGTAAAAAGTATTTTAATTGTTTAAAAAACTTATCACATCCTTTCTAAAAAGAGAGGTAAGTAAGCTGTATTTCAAGGTTCTTCACCTCTCTGAAATATTTTAATTTAAAGTCTTCCGGCATCGGCCATCATGGATTTAATTCTTTGCTGAAACATCGCTGCTTCCATTTTCAACGTATCTTCGACGGGATCATTTCGATTTTCAACTACATTGCCGGCAACGATATGTTCATCAACAATTTTTTTAACTTCTTCAGCTTTTACAGCAGTGTACCATTTTCCTGACGGATAAACGATGACGTTGGCGCCTCGCGTGCATAAACCAACACAGCCTGAACTGCTGACCATTACGTCTTTTTCAAGACCGGCATTAAATACTTCTTTTCTAAACATATCCAAAATTTCCGCTGAACCTGTTCCTCCGCAGCTGGGAACCATCGGCGGTTTACTTTGTGTACAAATAAATATGTGGTGTTTAAACATTTCATTCTCCTGTAACTGATACTAAATGATCTTGAAACACTTTGAACAGTATTTTTTGCATATTTAACAGGGGTCGCCCGCGATCGCCCTTTAGGGAAGCGCGGGCGAGGGGGCGCGACTAAATCGTCCATCATAAAATATTTCAGCCCCCTTTAATAATGGTTAGATTACGAAAAGCCTTGTCAGACGATAATCAAAGAAAAATATAGCTTATGGCAAAAGAAAAAAAAATTGAAACTGCTGATAATCTTGCTGAATTTATTAAAATATTAAAAGAAAATAACGAATTGCTTGAAGTTGAAAAAGAGGTAGACCCTTATCTGGAAATTACTGAAATTGCCGATCGAGCCGAGAAAGAAGGCAGAGAGGCTATTTTATTTCACAATGTTAAAAACAGCAAATATCCCCTGTTGATCAATATGTTTGGCAGTAAGTCGCGTATGCAGCTTGCCCTTGCCGTTGATAACCTGGATGCCATTGGGCAACGAATTCGCGATTTAATCAAGTTTAAAAAACCGGAATCATTTTCTGAAAAACTGGATATTTTACCCAAAATCATGGAGATTTCAAAATTTCCGCCCAAGACCGTTAAAAAAGCGCCATGCCAGGAAGTAATCAAGAAAGGCCCTGATGTAAATCTTGATGAAATTCCCATCATCACATGCTGGCCGCAGGATGCAGGTCCTTTTATAACGTTGCCGATGGTGATCACTAAAAATCCTGAAACAGGGATTCAAAACGTTGGAATGTACAGGCTTCAAAAATATGATATAAATTCAACCGGCATGCACTGGCATTTGCATAAGGGGGGCGCCAAGCACTATAAAATGTACAAGGAAAAAAATATTAAAAAAATGCCTGTTGCGGTTGCCATTGGTTGCGATCCTGCCAGTATTTATTCCGCATCTGCTCCTTTGCCCCCTGAAATCAGCGAGTATTTATTTTCAGGTTTTTTACGCAAAAAATCCATTGATCTTGTAAAAGCAATTGAAAGTGATTTGCTTGTACCGGCTGAAGCAGACTTTGTTTTGGAAGGTTATATCGATACAGAAGAAGCTTTAAAGCTGGAAGGTATGTTTGGCGATCACACCGGATTTTATTCTCTGGCAGATTATTATCCTGTATTTCATGTGACCACAATCACCAGCCGTAAAAATGCAATTTATCCCTGCACGATCGTAGGTATACCGCCAATGGAAGATGCCTGGATGGGGTATGCCACAGAAAGAATTTTTCTGGCCATAACTCAGCTGTTGATTCCTGAAATTGTTGATTTTCATTTACCGCCTGAAGGTACCTTTCATAATCTCATCTTTGTAAAAATAAAGAAGGAATATCCGGGGCAGGCATATAAGGTGATGCATGCTCTTTGGGGATTAGGTCTTATGTCATTAACCAAAATCATCGTTGTTGTGGATGAAGATGTCAATGTACAAAATACAGCTGAGGCATGGTGGTATACGTTGGCCAACATTGATCCGAAGCGGGATATTCTTTTTTCAAAGGGACCAACTGATGTACTCGATCATGCTTCCTCTGAATTTGCTTTTCATAGCAAAATGGGCATTGACGGCACCAAAAAATTACCAGAAGAAGGTTTTAAGCGTCAATGGCCGGATGTGATAAAAATGGATGAATCTGTTAAGGTTAAAGTGGATTCATATTACGAAGATTTAATGAAAAAATCCAGTCATAATATTGGGTTTAGATGATTATCAATATAGAGGCTGTCTAAAAAGTCTCACCGCAAAGGCGCGAAGGGCGCAAAGTAAAAAAACAAAGGGATTTTTCTTCTCATTTTCTTTAATTCCTTTGCGTTCTTTGCGTCTTCGCGGTTCAAATTTTGACTTATTAGACAACCCCTATATTTTAAAAAAAAATTATTTTGCTTTATCTTCAGGTTTACTGGTTTGTTCTTCTGATTTTTTAATGTAGTCTTTTAGTTTAAAATCAGGGTTAGTTTCAATTGGATAGGCTTCCATGATGTCTTTAATGGATTCCTGCTGTCGATCAAATGCTTTTTTCATTGCTAATCTTTGTTTTGTTGCGGCAAGTCCTTTATCAAGAGGGATTGTTCTCATCTGTGGATTGCTGTTTCTGATCATTTCCCAAGCTTTTAAAGCTTCATCATCGCTTACATCATCTGCTTTTACTTCAGCCTTTTCAGCCATAAACAAGCTTGCTGTATAAAACTGCTGAATAAAATTAATTCTGCTTTGAATTTCTTTCTTTTTCGTAAAACCTTTTTTCTTTGCTTCAACATTTAAAAGTACCAATTGCTTGTATTGATCTGGAAAATTATCTTTTGAGAGTTTTCTGAGCATCTCCATATTTTCCTCAGGAATTCCGCTTTTTTCGGGATTTTTAATCATACTTTTTAATTGCTCTGGGCTAAGTTGAAGCTGTTGCGCCATTAAATTAATGTAATTTTCATAGGCATCGTCAAAATCACTGACAGTATATTTTTTACCGTCAATTTTCCAGACCCAGGGGCTGCTGCCGCCTTTGCAATTGAGAAGGAATCCTGCAAGAATTATAAATACCAATGTTCTTTTAATCATTATTTTTTCCTTAAGTTGTGAATTAATATTAAATTTAATTTTGTAATTATAAATATACGTCGTTAAACGATTACTTTACAATTAATATACCAATATTATTTATAAACACTAATTGAGAATAAATTTTTTAATATTTAATTAACCGTAAAAGTTTTTTCAATGAGAACTTTTTTCTTTTCATTTTCAATGATAATTTTATATTTTCCGGGGGATTCAAAGAATTCCTTTTGAAAATGAGTTTCAATTACTTTCCACTTTGGATTAATATTACTTTCAATGATGGATATATTGCCATCTCCTGAAGACATATTCAAGTTAATTACTTTAATAAAAATTTTTTTGGTTTTTATTGCTTTTTGTGCCGCAAAATAAATGTAAACCGGCTTTCCAATTTCAAAAACCTCTTTGGTTTCGGAAGTTCCAAATGTGTAATTGTCTATAGCATTTGGAGAAAGATGGATTTGGTACTTATTGTTTGAACCAAAAGCAAAAAAAAGTAAAAAGATAAGTAAAACAACAGATAAAAAAGCGCCTAGTGATACCCACCACTCCTTCTGTGTACGATTTCGGATCATTGGGAAATTACCGCTAAAAGGATCATTGTCTTTTATTGCTTTTTGCCCTTTTTGCGCGAGGGATTTTATGGACTCCATAAAACCTTCAGATTCGTCTGACTTGCCGGAAGAAGATCTTTTATCGGAATCTTTATCATTTCTAATATTATTAACAAAATCGCTCATAATACCATTGGGCGAGAGTTCGCTGTCAATCGCACCCTTTAGTTCATCTTTTTTATTCTTCTTTTTATTCAAGGCCATGTATTACCTCCATAACCATTTTAGAATAGGCCTGCGTGACCTTATTTTTTGGCGCATAATCATATAAACTACGTTTTACCATATGGGCTTCCTCTACAGATACGGATCTGGGGATCTTAGCTTTAAATATGGATATTTTTTTTAAGATCATATCGTTCATCATTTTTGCCATTGTTGTTCTTTCGTCATAAAAAGTAAATAATCCGCCCATTATTTTTAATTTTGCATTGTATCTTTTCTGAATAGTTGAGATCACATCTAACAGACCATTGATTCCATCGATTGAGAATTTAGATACCTGCAAAGGGATTATAATATGCGTTGCTGCCACCAGAGCATTTACGGTGATTACAGAAAGACTGGGAGGACAATCCAGTATAATATACTGGAATTCTTTTGCAATATCGCGCATACTTTCTGAAAGTCTAAAAAAACCGTCAATGGCTCCAGATAATGAATTTTCCAATTCAACAATTTGAATTGAAGAAGGTATGACAAAAAGGTTGTCGTAAGTTGTTGTGTGGACCATATCACCCGTAATTATTTTTTTTTGAAAAGCAGTGTATACCGTGCTGTCAATTGGAAAATCTGTTTGTTTTAACAATATACCGGTTGCATTTCTTTGTGGATCCAGATCTATAAATAATGTTTTTTTATGATTCTCGGATAATCCTATGGCAAGATGTAGAGCCGTGGTTGTTTTTGCGACCCCTCCCTTCTGGTTTGTGATCGAAATGATAAACCCCATACCCTACGATTTGATTATTCCCATTGGAATTTCTTGGCATCTTCCAGAAATTTTTCAAGCCCTTTATCTGTTAATGGATGTTTCACAATTGTATTAAATATATCAGGCGGAATGGTGGCAACATCTGCTCCCATCATTGCAGAATCTTTTAAATGAATTGGGTTTCGAATACTGGCAACGATGATTTTTGTATCATATCCATAATTGTCATAGATAGCAACAATTTCTCCAATTAAGTCCATGCCTGTATGTCCAATATCGTCAAGTCTGCCTACAAAAGGAGAAATATAGGTTGCTCCGCATTTAGCGGCCAGTAGAGCCTGTAGCGCTGAAAAACAAAGTGTAACGTTGGTTTGAATATTTCTTTCAGAAAGTATTTTTACAGCTTTTAAACCCTCTGGTATAAGTGGAACTTTTACCACAATATTCGGGGCAATCGCCGCTAATTCTTCAGCTTCTCGAATAATTCCGTCTTTATCTGTAGACAGGACTTCTGCAGAAACAGGACCTGAAACAATTTCAGTGATTTCTTTGATTGCTTTTTTAAGAGATTTTCCTGTTTTTGCGATTAAAGACGGGTTCGTTGTAACCCCGTCAAGAATACCGAATTCGGCTGCTTTTTTAATTTCATTTATATCCGCTGTATCTATAAAAAATTCCATATGGTATTTTTCAAATTATTAGACATAATGTCATTTACTTTTAACTGTTTATATTTTATAATTTAACACTTTTATAAAAAGTTGTGTTGGTATAACAAATTGACCGATATATATTATGTCTAATGATAAAAAGAACTATATACATCTTAATGTTATTTTGCGGTTTAAACGTCCGGATTTCAAGTGAATCGTTGCCTTTACATGCTTTTCGCGATTATGGAACATCCAGTATGCAAAAAATGGAGATTCTTGGCGAAGTTACCTCAAAAAGTCATATGACTTCAAAAAACCGGCCTCGGCTTTTAAATTATGATACCCGTGAAATGATTCTCAGCGCTAAATTAAATGAGCATCAAGGCGTTCGTATTGGCGATACGATTTATATAATTCAAAAAGATCCTGATCATCGAAAGTATTTAAACGGCTTAATTGTCGGAAAAGCTACTATTTTCTCTGTTTTTCAAACGAGTTTTCAAGGTTGGATGATTAAAGCGCGTGGAAATTTATCGATGGTAAAAAAAGGTCATTTTATAGCCCGACTGGATTTTGGATCAGAACGAAATACAGCTTTAGAATACTTAAGAATGGGAGACAAATTTAAAGCCCTTGATGATTATCCAAAAGCATATTTTTGGTATAAAAAGAGTCTTGATACGGATTCTCAGCGTCCAGAAACGTATTTAAAACTTACTCAAATATCGATGGCCCAGGGCATGGATGAGCAGGCTTTTACTTATATTAAGGAAGCATGGGAAAGGAGCGATAAAATTGTAGATCCAAATGACATGCTTGAGCTGCCAGGACTTTATATAAGTGTTAAGTTAGATAAAATTCGTGGTATTAAAGCACAAGATAAACGTTTTAAAGAGCTTTTACTTTTACTTAAGGACGTTCGTCATTATAAAGAACAAATGAGCTGGGTTGGCGGTTATATTCAGGAAGGCTATAAAAGCATGCTTGAAAAAGCCGGTATTCCTGAATATAATTATCAATATAATCTGGCAGGTTTATATCGAGAAATATTTCAAATCATGAACCGCAATCATATGAATCAAATTTTAGAGTGGATCAGTAAAGACGAGAGAGAAATACTTTATGAGCCGCTTTATCTTGCCTATGAAAGCGATCCATTTGAGTATCCACAAAAATCCTGGGACAATGCTTTTTTTGAGGCGGCCATATATCACTATAAAATGGCAACTGAACTCAATGAACTCGATACAAGATCATCTTATGAAATCATTATGTTAAGTTATGAAAAATTAAAAACTCATCCTTCTATGGTAGACGTCGATCGTTTTAAAAATTTAATTAAACATTACGGAAGATATTATTTACGGGTTCCTGATGAAACAGATCATTATTCCAGAGTTCAAAATGTATTGAACACTTTTAACCAGTTTTGATATTTTTGTAACTTTTGTAAATGCCCGTATTTTTCAGCTCCTTTTATCAGGATTTGAGTTTTTTTAATCACGTCAATTTTCCAGAATTCAAAAAGATCAATAAAATCCTGATCATTTTTATACATGCGATACAATCGATGCATGGCAAGAACCCTCCATTTATCGATTTCTGGCGTTTTGCTTAGCTGACTCCAGTTACCGGCTCTTTTAATGGTAAGAGGTTCGTCAACAAAGGCAACCGGATTTTTAAGATTTAAGCGCAGCCATAATTCATAGTCTTCAGCAACAGGAAAATGGTGTAAAAATCCGCCACAGGATTCAAAAAAAGATCTGCTAAACATTACCGAAGAAGGGGAAATCAGGCATCGTTGAAAAAGACGTTTCATAAATTGGCCGCCTTCTTTTTTATGTTCTTTTTTTTGATTTATGATCACGCCATTTCTTTGCCAGATTTCATTTGTATGAATCCATTTATACCCGGGATTATTTTCAAGATATTCTAGCTGACGGGATATTTTAAATTTATCCCATTGATCATCGCTGTCTAAAAAGGCAATGTATTGACCTTTTCCAATCGACGCACCCAGATTTCTGCAGTAAGAAACGCCGTGATTTGTATTTAATCGAATGTAAGAAATGGATTTTGAACTTTTAGCAAAGGCAGGATTGTTTAATGAAGAAAAGTATTTAGCGACAACATCACTTCCATCTTCAATTACATATATTGAAAGATGCTCATAAGTCTGGTTAATTACAGAATGGATACATTCCAGTAGCAAATTATCACGATTATAAACCGGAATTACTACATCTACTAAAGGTTCATTTGTATCCATTCATTTGTAATTAAGCTTCCAGAATTTTCGCAAGGTGTTCTAGTAAAACAGGATTACTGGGTGCAATGGTCAAAGCTTTTTGTAACGCAACACGAGCTTCTTCACTATTTCCCATCGCATGATAAATCATCGCAATGGTATCGAGAAAAGCCGGATTTTGCGGCTCATAAAAAATTGCTTTTTCTGCAAGTGTCTGGGCAAATGGCAGGTTTTTATTGTATTTAAAATAAATGTATGCCAAGGAATTATTTGCATTGGCATTTTCAGGTTCTTGAGTTAAAATATCGCTGAAAACATTTTCAGCTTCAGCAAGTTTATTTTGCTGTTCCAGCGCAAACCCTAGCATATTTCTCATTTGAACGTCAAAATTATATTCAGGAATACTTTTTTCTAAAAACTCCTGAGCTTTGGCAAACTTTTTCTTTTTTAAAAGCGAGTAGGCAAACATACGCGGAATTTGAACCATTTTATGCTTATCATCGCTTTGAAGAAGATTTTTTAAAATAATTTCAACTCGGTCAATTTCTCCAAGGTGAAACAGACATTGAGCCTGAAAAAAGTTTAAATCTATATCACCGGGTAAGAGTTTAATGGCATCTTCAATGATGTCATATGCCTCTTTGTATCTGCGGTTTTGAAAGACAAAATTGGCCCTTTTTTTAATATCGATAATATTTTCAATTTGAATGACGTTATATTCGTTTTCACTGCCGCGACCTTTGTTTTTAGTCATGGCAATTAAATCATCTTCGCTTGTATTTAAAAATTGTTCAAGCCATTCGTTATCGTCTTTATTTTCATTGAGTTTCGTCTGGGTTCTTGTAGTTGTAGTCTGTGCCATCTTTATTTAAGGGGGTTAAGCTGATAAATCCGTCATGATAAACTTCAAAATCACAGTCCCCAATCTCCTTGTAACCTAATGTCGAACCGCCCAGGTTTACGAGAAATTCATTCTCACTGAGAGCGTTCCTCTTATATGTATCTCGGTAGATTCGGATTCCTGATTTAGTCCATTTTATTTTTTCTGGCATTTTTACACCGGCGGGGTAGTTTATGTTAAATAAAAACGGTTTTGGCAGGCTGGAAAAGTGATTTTGTACAAATTTTAATAAAAAACCGGCAACTTTCTTAAAATCTCCCGTGGCGTCTAAAAATCCGGACGATACGGCAATGGCAGGAATACCGTGAATGTAGGCATGCCGTGCGGCGCCGACAGTACCTGAATAAAAAATATCCTGCCCCATATTTACTCCTTTATTGATACCGCTGATGACAAGGTCTATTTTTTCGTGAATAAATCCGCCATGAAGCGCAATGTTGATGCAGTCTACCGGGTAGCCGTTGACCACAAAGGTATGATCATCTATGATCTTAACGTAAATATCATCGTAAATGGTCATGGCCTGGCTGGTAGCGCTTTTTTCCATAGCGGGAGCAAATACAAAAACATTGGCGTATTCTTTAAAAGTATCGACTAAAGCCTGTATTCCAGGAAAATGAATTCCGTCATCATTTGTAAAAAGTATGTTCATTATATTGATTTTGATAATTTTTTAAAATTACATATATTGTATGCTTAAATTTATATATTTATGGAATTTAAAATATAATTATGCTAGACATTTTAAATGATTAATTAAGTTTAAATATTAAATATATATTACAATGTAGGAGATTGGTTAAAATGGAATTTAAAAAAAACATTAAGTTAGTGCTGGTTGTATTTATTAATATAGGTCTTTTTTCATGTTTGCCCAATCTGGCGAAAGGCGAAAAAGCCGTCGAGAAAATGTCTCCGGATGAGAAAATATTTTTAGAAGAAAAAATATTAAAGATAACCCCGGATATGTCTGAAAATGAAGTTTCAAAAATATTAGGCCCGGTTTATAGAGGAACTGAAACGGATCGTCCAGTTTGGTTAGCAATTGGAAATGATAACAAAAGCCAGGTTGCAGTGTATTATTATGAGAATAAAATATTTAAAATAAGATGGTTGAAACTTGGTTCCTTTGTGTGGGAAAAAAACTTCAGGTCGTTGTAAATACAATTTTACTGTACAATTTACAGCAATTAAAATAAGCTGACAAATCATGAGAAAGAAAAAATATATGGAGAGTGTATGGATATTGTAGATAAGGAAAAAATAGTTGAATTAAAAGAGCTTTCAGGAGGAACAGACGATTTGTTAAAAACTTTATTGGACAAGTATATTACAAATACCCAAAGTTTTATTGAGCAAATTAAAAAAGCTTTGGAAACCAAAGATTTTGAAAAAGTACTTTTTGGGGTTCATACCATAAAAGGTTCTTCGCTAAGCCTTGGATTAACACAGCTTGGAGAAAAATTTACAGATCTTAATTTAAGAGCAAAAAACGGCAATTTTGAAGGGTTTGAATCTGAAATGACTTCCATTGAGAAGATGCTTAAGGATGTGATCACCTATAGAGCCACTATGGGTTAAGAGCTTTTTTAAAAAAAATAATATTAAAATTTCTTCCTTTATCTTTTGATCTATGACTGAAAAACTGATGTGAACCAAATGTATTATGGTTTAACCATATTGTTTGTGATTTTTGAATTCCACAATTTATAAACTGATTTTCCAGTATTTTTTTTAAATTCAGATTTCGTTTTGTACTTGAGGCTATTTGATCTGAATAGACTTGAGGAAATTTGTTATAGACTTCACTGTCTGTTTCATAATTTTCTTTATAAATGTGCGGTCCTATAATAAATATAAGATCATTAATTTTGTTTTTTTTTGTTAATAAAGCTTTATTTAATGCTGATTTTAAAATTTCTAATTCAAGACCGCGCCAACCAGAATGAATAGCGCCTAAAAACATATCGCGGGAATTGAAAAATAAAATGGGTATGCAGTCGGCTGTTTTTATCGCCAGCGCATTATTATCGTCAGTTGTGAAAAAAGAATCAGCTTCAGCAAGTTCATTATCGTTTGTACATGCGTTAACTGTACAATTGCCGTGAACCTGTTTTAATATGGAAAGTTTTAAGTTAAAAACCTTTAAATAGTGATTACGTAATTCATTAAATTGTTGTTCGACAAGGTCTATCGGTTCATCATTTTTACCGGACGAAATATCGGGTTTACCCCAGATGTGAATGTAATAAGTTCCCAATTCAACAGGAAATTCCAAATTTATTTGCAAGGTATTGTAGATCATATATTACTAAAAAAATTTAATTCATTTTACAAGAAAAAACCAATGGGATGTCTCGACTCAATGCTGAAATCATAAAATTCATCAGTTTTTATTTTTTAGGTAACATCGATTATTGAATCGATGCTTCAATACCTTTTTTGCCTTCGATTAATTTAAAATTTACAGTGACGCCGCTTTGAAGTTGCTCTCTGTCTGATTGTACGCTGTTTGAGCGGTGAAAATAAATTGAACGTTGGAATGATTCTGATTTTATAAAACCAAAACCTTTTACAGAGTCAAACTGAATGATGATTCCGGTGTAGGTTTTTTGGGAATCAACTTGTGAAATTTCAAAAAATTCCAGATTTAAATGTTCAGGGGTATGATTGATTTTAACGTTTGATTTTACTTCTCCAAGAAAAATACGAAACTCTTCAAGATCTGCGGAAAACTTGTCAATGGATAGCTGCTGGTACAATCGTCCGTCCCAGTTTTGAATGTGAATCATATTTCGAATATCGATTCTAATTTTGGTAAATTTTTCAATTAACTCCGTTGGGAGCAGTTTAAATTTTGTAATCAAGCTTATGTTATTTTGAAACTGGTTTTTAACAATTCGATCATGAATGAGTTTATGTGTATCGTTAACTTTACCAAGAGAAACATCTCTATTATTTTCGTCAATAATCGGATTTAGCAAGATAGCCGTTGCCAACGCTTCAGAGATGATACCCATGGTAATGAGAAGTTGATAAAATAATGCATTTTCAAGAGACAGCCCTGGTTTAAAAACCTTATAAAGCCAAATCTGGTAATCAATTAACTGCATTAGATAACAGATATTTGACTTATAGATAGAATTTTTTAAAAATGGAAAATATGAATCCCTGTAAAATTGAACCGTATTTAAAGTGTTTTTCGGAATTTGCAAATGAAACTGTTTTGAAAATTTTGTAGTATAAATTTGAAACTTTTTATTTAAGTCATCGATTATATCCGACGGATTTTCCATTTACATTACAAATTCATTGTCAATTTATTTTCTATAACATCAACGGCATTATTTTTTAGGACGCCGTTTGATGCTTCCCTGATACGGAGATTTTAAATGAACGATGGCCTCATTTTTTAAACCCCGAATGTCAATAAAAATGGATTCGCCTTCTTTGCAATATTCAATTTCAATAAAGGCCATGCCAAAACCCCTGTCCCATGTAAAAGAAAATGCTCCGCTGGTAACTTCGCCGATGACTTTACCGTCTTTGTTGACAACAGGGTAGTGAGATCGGGGTAATCCGCCTTTTCCTTTCATTACAAAACCGGTTACTTTTTTACTGGGTGGGTTCTTAAAGATTTCATGCTTACCAAGATAATCTTTTTTAGAACTTACGATCCAGTCGATTGAACTTTCTATCGGAGTACGTGTTGAGTTTAATTCATTACCGTAAAGAGGATAAAAAACTTCCATACGTAAAATATCGCGTGCGCCAAGACCGCAGGGGGTAACGCCTGCTTTTATCAAGTTGTTCCACAGTTGAATACCGTCTTTTGAAGGCATAAGTATTTCAAATCCATCTTCTCCGGAATACCCTGTTCGTGATAAAAAATGGGGTACTTTATAGTCAGTAAACAATGTAAATTCATAGAAAAATAAAGATTCAAGATTGTTTTCTACAGGCGAAATTACTTTTTTTAAAATTTGTTCGGCATTTTTACCCTGAAAGGCAAGTAAGACATAGTCATTATAACCCTCTATTTTTATCGATGCGTATTTATTTTTTTGACCGGTTATGTGATTATAAACAGGTTCGCTGTTTGACGCATTTACAAGCAAGATATAACGGTTTAAATCTATTTTATAAATGGTAATATCATCGATCAAGCCGCCTTCGGAATTTGTTATGGCATTGTATTGAATTTTTCCTGGTTTTAAACCAGTCACATCGCGGCAGGTGATGTGGTTTAAGAACAAAAGTAACTCATCCGGATTTTCTCCCGTAATCAAGTAAGGCGCCATATGAGAAATGTCAAAAAGACCGCAGTTGTTTCTTACAGCCAGATATTCATCTTTAATACCGGCATACATAACAGGCATGTCGAAACCGGCAAAATCTACCATCCTGGCTTTTAATTCAATGTGTTTTTCATACAGAGGCGTTTTTTTCATATAGTATCCTTATTTTGATTTTTCGGGTTTTGGTTAAATTCAAGTTCATTTGCATTTATGTAATTATGATTTCCGTTCTCATCGATAACGCTCAGCAGACCGTGTTCGTTTATTCCTAAAATATCAAATTTTTTACGAATTATAGATTTTGTATTTTTATCAACAAGAGTTACAAGGTTTGCATCTCTATCACAGTTAGCTGCAAATTCTGCGCAAATACTTTCTGAAAAAGGTAAATTGTACGTTGGAAGATATTGCACCATATCATTCATAATTTCATTTAAAACCAGTTCAGGGCTAAAATCTTTTTTGGTAATATCCTTTAATGATGTTGTTTTTTCCAGGAGTTCTTCCGGTATTTGATCTGTATTTAAATTTACGCCGATACCTATAATGACAATCTTGGATTCTTTTATTTGAACCATTTCAGTCAATATACCACAAAGTTTTTTATTTTGATAGGTAATATCATTTGGCCATTTTATAAGAACGGGGAGTTTTGAAATTCGACTTAAAGCATTTCTCAATACAAGTCCAGCATAAATGGTTAAAGAAGAAATATCAAGTGTATTAAATAAATTTAATGAATTAAAAATAAATGAAAAGGTCAGATTATTTTTACCGCTAAACCAGTTGCGTCCATGTCGGCCTCTGCCATTGGTTTGGTTTATGGCTCGTAATGTGTAAAAATTCTGATTCCATAATTTAGGATGTTCTTTTAAATACGTATTTGTTGAGTCAACAGAATCGAGACATTCATAAACAAATGATGTAGTCATGATTATTTTCTAATTATTTTTTTGAGGGTAGTCAAGCAGATCTTCTTTTTCCCATAAAAAATATCTAAAAAACATGTAATGCCATACAAATGGATAAATGGCGATTAAAAAATTATAATCAGTGCGCCATGCAAAATAAACGACCCAGGCAAGGGTCACGAAGAACAAGGCAATAAAGATTAATAACCATATTTTAATTATTTTATTTAAACTGGTTCCAAGATTTCCATAGTTGTATTTTTTTATAATGCCGCGGACAGAAGTTTTTTGTTCTTTATAAACAAGATACAAAAAGTAAAACCATGCAGTTAAAATCAGAAAAGTAGTTGTAATTAAGTAATATATCATATTTTTTATGTGCTCGAAGGGAGATTTGAACTCCCACAGGATTGCTCCTACTGAAACCTGAATCCAGCGCGTCTACCAATTCCGCCATCCGAGCGTACTTTACAGCAATGAAGTATGTGATTCGTGGTCAAGTATATTTCATTTTTATAAACATAAAGATGAAATTTACAATAATTAAATAATCTACAAAATTTATCTTTGAAAAGCAAGCTCGTGACATTCGATTGAATTTTCACTAATGATTTTAACTATTTCGGAATCCAGACTGCCATCTATTACCATTTCATTTAGTATAACCAGCGCCTCTGGAATAGAAAGAGCCGGCCTGTAAGGTCTGTTTTGTACCAGCGCCTGAAACACATCTGAGGCAGCTATGATTTTAGATTCAATCTCAAGATTGTCCTTGTTTATTTGAAATGGATATCCTTTTCCGTCGGCTCTCTCATGATGATATGCTGCCCATCGAGCAATGTCTTCAAGTCCAGTGATATTGCTTAATATTTCATAGGTTTCAAAAGAGTGTATCTGTATAATTCCACGTTCATTTTCTGTGAGCTTGTCGGTTTTTTCAAGTATTTCATCGGGGATTTTAAGTTTTCCAAGATCATGCAGCAAACCAGCTATTTCAATTTTATACAATACTTCCTTGCTTAAGTTCAATTTTTCAGCAAGATATCTTGAAATTTTTGCAACGCCGAAGGAATGTTCCATTGTAAAAGGACTTTTCGTATCTACAATTTTTGAAAATAACAAAGCAATTTCCATTAGTTCTTCTGGTGATATTAATTTACTGTTTCTTTCATTGCTTAAGTTTTGCATGAAGTGCATTATATGCTCAGGCGTCAGTGAAAGCCAGAATGCTTGTTTTTGGGAGGCCTCCCAAAATGCTTCATTTATATGAGGCGCAAAGTATTCTCCGCTTTTTTCACTCACAATTCGGCGAATTTCTTCTTTTGCAGCCAAAATATCTTTTCCATAGTGCGCTGCGCCCAGGACATCGACCCGGTCTGCCAGATAAATGATATTTGCATATTCCTTTATTTTTTCGTCTATATCCAGGTCTTGTAAAAGCTGCCAATGAGTATGGTGGTATTTTATCGGCATAGCCATCGGACGAAAGAACTCTACACTGTTTAAAAGCTCAAATCCGGTATCACAGTGGATCTGTGAACTTGACCAGTCAAACTCTGAAACAAGATGCTGGTGAACTCGAGTTGACGATACACCACAGTCATGCAATAAACCAATTTCAAAAACATGTTTTGATTGAGCTTCTGACATTCCCATGGTTTTTGCACATTCCTGCGCCATAATACCAACTCTTTTGCCGTGATGAATTTCATCAACTCCTACAAAATCAAGTGAATCCGAAAGAGCGTAAATCACCTGTTTAAAATCTAATTGAAGATTAAACTCATTACTTTTTGTTATATTTGTAATCATAAGTTTTTTATAACAGTTATATTTTAAATATAATAACGAAATGCTTTATGATCATCAAGAAATTAAATTTAATAAAAAAAAGATTTTTTTGAAGATCTCTGCCATAGAACACTTGAAAACTCGAAATTGCTGCGTGTGCCAGGGTCGAAGGTTGGCATTGCCGACTATAAAAGACTTCTATGTTTAAAAATTGTTTTTTAAGAAAAGCCTTCTTTTTTCAAAGGCCTGATCGAGGTGATTTGGGCCGGCCATGTTTTGTGAAAAAACCCTTTTCCAGGTAGTTTGGGTTTCCATGCAGAGGTACAGCATCATTTCAGGGTGATGTTTTAAAATTAAACCAGACAGGTATTTATACATTTTAGCCCGCTTTGGCGCGATGTAACGAAATTTATTGTCAGAAGCAAGTATCATTTCTGATTTTGTAATAAATTCATCTGGATGACGAAGGCGAAGTTTTTCTTTTAAACCCGGACTGTATCGAAAGGTTCCCAGTGAAATCCATCTTATTTTATTGTGAGGAATTTCTGCAAACAAGCGATCGACAAGAGCTTTATAATCGGGCTCCCACTGTTCGTAATAAAAAACAGGATCAAAATGAAAGGCAACCTGATAACCCGATTCAATGACTTTTTTCGCTGCTGAAAACCGTTGATCAAGAGATGAACAATGAAGCTCTACCTCGTTAACAATATAATCAGGGTTTAGGCTCCAGCTGATGACGGTGTTTCCATTATGCGTCAAATTTAATAATGAATTAATTTCAACACTTTTGGTTTTTAATTCAAGTGTCGCATTTGGAAGCAATGAAAAAAACTCTACCAGTATTTGACCAATTCCAGTTAAATTGTCCAGCGCAAGTGAATCTGTGTATTCGCCTGTTCCGATTCTCCAATGTATATCAGGAAATTCCAGGATTTTGTTTTTAAGCTGGATCAACAATTCTTCAATGTTTCCTGCAATGGTAAGAATGGGAATTTTGGAATAAGTCTGCAGGTAGCAGTATTGACAATCGTAGGGGCAGTTCATGCCAAAGTCGAGAACAAAGTAGCGGCAACAAACTACACCGTCGGATCCGGGGCAGGCATGTAGAAACTGACCTTTTTCGGGATACAATAATAAAGTTTTTTTATCAAAACGTTGGTGAATATCGTTTTGTATTTCACGAATAAATGATTTATAATCATCAATTTCAGTGATGCTGCCGCTGGAATTGTTAACGATATTTTTGTAAATCCGTGAGTTTAGCAGGGATTTATCTATAAAAATTTGTTCGACCGGCGGATTTGCCAAATACGGGTATTTCAAGCGATTAAATTAACCTTTATCCCATAGCACCTGGAATTCTTTTTCATCGGATTTAATCAATCGCTCCGGTTGAAAAAGGGATTTAATTTTTGGTTTTGGAAACAAAGTAGTTTCGTTTACTTCAGGAATATGTGTTAATATTCTCTGGATCGTTAAAGAATCATCAGTTTCGTAGTATGTCCAGGCATTGCCTTTTCCTGGCACTACCTGTGATATTTTAAAATATTTCATAAATTAGTCCTTATCAATTGTTAAAACCAGAAATTTATTAAAGCCAGCTTCGCGTAAAGTCTTTTTAAGGCGGCAAGACTTAAATTTAAGGAAAAATTCAAGACGAATTTCAAAATTCGGGGGTGCTGGTACTACAAAAAAACATTGACAGTGAAGATAAAAAATTCATATTGAACGTAAATAATGAAAAAGAAAAAGAAAAGCAAGGTTTATACAATTAACCCGACGAATTATAGTTCAAAAGGTATTGTTGGCCAAATTTCATATAAACTATGGATTTCATTTGAAAACTTTAAAAGGTTTATTAGGGCTAAAAAGGCTGAACGTTTAACTTTGATGCTTGTGCCTCATAATGATGCAAAAGCAAAAAACTTTCATATTTCAAACTTTACATTTTCAATCATCATCATTGTATTTACAAGCATAGTGGTGATCAGCTCAGTATTGATTATAAATCACACAAGTACGATTCATCAGGTAGACAAGTTAAAAATATCTCAAAAAGATGCAAAAATTCAATTTAAAAAAATTCGTGAAGAAATTCAAGGCATGGAAGGATCTTTTTCTTCCATTAGATCTAGATTATCTCATCTTTATGCATTAAGTCAGGGTAAAGAAAACAGTGATCTTTCATTATTTGGTCAGGGTGGGGTATCTGTACCGATTGAGTCAGTAAAAAATAATGAAATAACAGAGACCGAGGTTTCTGATGAGCATATACCTACAGAAGTGTATATGTTAAACCGTATGCTGGATGATATGCAGCTTTCAGAAAAGCCCTTAAAAGAAATTGAAAAGTATCTTCAAAAAAGATCAAAAATCATTCAAAATACACCAACTCTCTGGCCAGTATCGGGTTATATTGTAAATCCCTATGGTTACATTCGAAATTCAGAAACAATGAAAACATTTTTTAACGAGGGAGTTGATATTGTTGCCTCGCCTGGCGCAAAAATCGTTGTTACTGCCCCTGGAATTATAACTGAAATTAAAAAAGACACCAATCGAACCTTAACCGTAAGAGTTCGACATAACTATGGATATGAAACTTTATATAAAGGTTTAGACCGCATTCTGGTTAATCTTGATGATAAAGTTGTTAAAGGTGAAACCCTGGGCTTTCTTGCCAAAAAACTCAGTCAAGATGAGGGTATATTGCATTATAGAATTTACGTTGGTATTGATACTCAAAATCCGCTTCCTTATTTAAGCTATATTCCAAACTAGATATGAGCAATGAGAATTATTTTCTCGAACCCATCGATTCGATCATTGGCGAAAAAGCTCAGTTTAACGGTGATTTTATCTTGCAGGGTTCGTTAAGGATCGACGGAGTTTTAACGGGAAAAATTGTCTCTGAAGGAAAAGTCATTGTCGGACCACGAGGGCATGTTAAAACCAATATCGTCGCCCGAAGTGTCATTGTCGCAGGTCGTGTAGATGGTAATATTTATGCACTTGAAAGTGTTCATTTGTTAGAAGAAGCTATGTTATATGGAGACATAATCAGCGCTAATATGATTATGAGTGAAAATGTAATTTTTGAGGGACGAGCTAAAATAAACAAGATTGAAAATGAAAAAGAATTTTTTAATCATGCTCGTTAATTTAAATTGTTAATTAAATGGAATTTAAATAAAACCGACAATTCTTCTGCCAAAAAAAAAGAGCGTATTAAATATTCAGGTATTTCAGCATCTTCCAGCAAGATTTTTGAGGAAGAGCTTAATGAGGCGTTATATGTTTCGAAAATCTCTAAAAATTTTGACTCGGAGTTTTATCTTGAGAATCTTGAAATGCTTGAAAATAATTTAATTGCAAATCCAGATCAGGATAATTATAAGGAATATAAGCACTATATTAAAATGATCAGCAATAAACTGATGAAAAATGCGTTTAAAATT
>JAOUFY010000126.1 GCA_029857955.1 Spirochaetia bacterium | reverse complement strand
ATGGTAGCCGTGAGAGCATGGGCCGGAACCTCAATAATCAGATCAAAATGTATTATAATGCGCAGTTTTGGGGCGCGAAGCGCCCTAAAACTGCGCTTATTTAGATTATTCTGACTGAATTTCGAGTTCATGCCCAAGCTCGTGAATGGCTGCGGATTCACAACGGAAAAAGTTTTTTAACTTGACGGTTTGTGTTAAAATTATTTTTTTACGGATCAATAAAAATTCCCCGATAGCTCTGCCAAGAGGCAGAGAGCTCGAAGACTTGCTCTCAGTCGGAGTTAACTACCGGGTAAAAAAGTTGAAAAATAAATTCCCCGATAGCTCAGTCGGTAGAGCAGGTGACTGTTAATCACCTTGTCCCAGGTTCGAGTCCTGGTCGGGGAGCATATAGTGTAGGAGACGAACCGTGGTTAACACCCACGGTTCTAACTGCATTACCCGCCATCAGTGGCAAATCGTATTCAATAAAAATTTTCCGATCTGACGTTACTGTAATCTTCTGAATGAAAGTTTGTAAAAACTGACGCTTTTTTTCAAAGTCCAATATTTGCAAATTTCCCCGGGTCTTTTGTGAATATTTATCAATATCTGATTTTTCAAAAGGTTTAAAAGTTAGATTTCCGATCTGCGCTAGCTGGTCTTGAATTTCGTTTTCTTCTTTTCTAAAATCTCCAAGCATGGAAAATCCCGCCTTTTGATCTTCCAAATCATTATCAGCCAGCATGTTTTGTGTATTGTTAATTCTTACTTTCAGAATTTGCAGGCGTTCTTTTAAAATGTCTTTCATTAATTTATCTGATTCGTATTTTGCCTTTGATATTTTGTTTGTATCATCCGCCAGAGTCATCATGTTTTTTTCCGTTAGTATATGATTCTTGATTGATTTTAAAATGAAATTCTCAAATGAATTTCTATTGATAGATTTATTCTTACATTTTGCCTGACCGTATTTTTTTGAACTGCATTGATAATATAAATATTTGCCGCCGTTTCCGTTTGCGCTCGCTCCGTGTATGGATGCGCCGCATTCGCATTTTATGAGCGCATGAAATAAATATTCGGATCTATAAATATTTGGGTTTGTGGTATCAAATTGCCGACTTTGCCGAATAGACTCGGCCTTATAAAAAGTGTCATTATCAATGATCGGGTCAAAGCAGTTTTCCATCTTGATTGCCTCGCCTCTCTTGTTCCAGATTAATTTGCCTGTATACGTTTCGTTATTTAAAATTCCCAATACAGCGTTTGTGCTCCATGAATTGTTTCTAAAATGAATTCCTTTGCAATTCATGTCATTGGCGATTTGCTTTGCTCCCTTTCCATTTAGGTATTCTTTAAAAATTGTTTTTACGATCCTCGCATTATCATTATCTTTAATAAGTTTTTTACGAAAGACACCATCTACTTTTACCTTTTTAACGGTATAACCAAAAGGGCCTTGTCCACCCATTGCCCAAAAACCTTCTTTAGCAAGTTTGTTCATTGCGGCAAAGGTACGATCGCTGATACGTTTACTCTCCATTTCGTCAATGACTTCAATGATGGCTTCGTAAATACGCTCGCCAAAATCATCTGACCCTTCAATATTTTCTGTGACAGAAACAACACGAATGCCCAGTTTCTTTAATCGTATTTTATAGACAATGCTCTGTTCTCTGTTTCGGGCAAAGCGAGATAAAGACCACACAACAATGGCATTAAATGACTTTTCTTGAGCTAACTGGATCATTTTTTGAAACTCCGGTCTTTTGTCATTTGTTCCGGTTCGACCTTCTTCTTTGAAAATATTACAAATCTGCCAGCCTCTTTTTTCACAATACTTTTTCATGCCTTCAATTTGTGCTGGAAGAGAATTGTCTTTTAAGACTTGCTTGTTGTCAGAAACACGGGCATAAAGAGCGACGTTGATATTGCTATGATGTTCCATGGTGGTTAATATAAATACCAGTTATATAAAATAAAGTAATTAAAATTTTATTTGAAAAATAATGCTTTTTCCTTTGTATTTTTTTGCCAAAAATCAGCAAATGATACCAAAATTGTCATGCAAATTTAATTTGCAAAAAGGAGTATCAAAATGGCATATACACCAGAGTTATCGAAAAAAGGTTCCGGTATTTTACGAAGGTTTGCATGGGCTACGGGTAAACCTATGACCAAGGCATCAGAAGAGCTTTTGGAATATTTACCGCATATTGTGAATAAACAGGTAATTTGCGAACAATGCAAAGATAAATCGTTTTGTAATCAGTGCGCGTTTTTCGGGCCGCGAAAAGAAGTTTCTATCCTGATGATGTCGGTTTGTGAAAGAAAATAGATAAAAGTTTGATCCTTTGGCCTGCTGCAATTATTGTGGGAGGCCAAAGGTAAAAATAAAACAACTTGAATTTTTTACCGGTTCACGGTTGAGGTTGTTGCTCAACAATATGTTGAAAACTAATTATAAAAATAGAATCTTATTAAACTTAGTAAAACATATTATCATAAGTATAATGTGACATATTATATCTTGACAAGAAATCTGATGTTTATATATTAAAATGTATTCTATAAAATTATGGATTTTTAATCATACAATGAAATAAAT
>JAOUFY010000125.1 GCA_029857955.1 Spirochaetia bacterium | reverse complement strand
CCAACACCGATGGGAATCGGGTACCTGGATGGTAATATAATTTATGTGAATACCGAAATGTGTAAAATGCTTGGTTATACGAAAGAAGAATTCAAAAAACTCAATATCAAAGACATCACGCATAAAGACGATCATGGAATGACAGAAGAAAATTTAAAAATTTTAAAAAATATGCCAAAAATCAAAACCGGTTCAAAGCGATATGTAACCAAAGATGGAAAAATTGTTTGGGTACACGGAACAGGAACAATCTTTAAAGATTCATCAGGAAAAGTGTTTCAAGTCGCTCAAATGATAGAGATCAAAGATTAGTAAAAACAAAATAGAATAATGCTTGTTGATATAAAAGATTTTATTATCTAAAAAGGGAGCGGCTACATTTTGGTAAGAATCGATATAGCATTTTCAACACTCTTTTCAAAAATGGTCGCTGAGTGATTTTTGTGTCTCATTTCGATACCAAAACGGCCATTTTATTCCAAAAGAAGCCGTTTTCACTCAATGAACGACGCAAAAATTGTATCGAAGCGACCACATAGAATAATAATTACCAAAATGAATCCGCTCCCACCTTTTGGGGTGTGAGTGAATTATATAGGGCATCAGGCCGTTAACCACATGGTATCCCACTGACCAGACAGGTAAGTTGTTCTAAGTTTGGCAATTGCGTTTGCGCCTTCGGTGGTCCATTTCATACCTGCTCTTTTTAATCTGTCTTGAATGGCATATTTATTTGCAGATTCAATAGCTCCACTGCCAATACAGTAACCCTTTTTGCGAAACTCTGCATATCTCATCATTGACTTTCGGTGATTGTAGTAATTATGTAATTCACGTAGAGGGGTCTGGTTCTTGGCTTGAGCGGCCTCGCTCAGAAGGCTATTCAGAACATCCTGAATATTACCCTCCCAGAGTTTTTCGGCATGGGTGTTTACCCATGGGGCGACTTTCGGGGAATGCTCCCCATAGATTTTTTTTGCACACTCCCAAAGTTTTTCCTTAGCATGGAACCAGTCCAGAATATGGGTACCGCTGGGAAGCAGTCTACCGACAATGTTTTCAATCCATATTGCCCCGTCAGAAATGGTGATTATTTCTTTGGAAAAATATGTACCCGTTTTTATCAACCAGTATTTAAGTCGTGATTCGAAATCATCAACGCCAAGTTTAAAACTTGAAACGAGAGTTTTTTTAAGAATGGTACTACGGGCATTTTCGCCTTCGCCATTTTGTATCATATCTGACTCTGAAAAGATGACGCCTAACTTGTTCTCATGAAACCCCTTCAATTCGCGAAGCATCGCCCCGTCCATCTCCAAATAACACCGATTCTCAGGTATTTTTTGCTCAAAAATGCCTTTGATGTCGGGTTTGTAGTTTTTACTCGACTGCAGTTCATTTTCAAACCAGACAGTACCGATATTTTCGGACGCCTCCTTTACGGTAGAGGAGCTCACCTTGACGCTCAACAGCCGTTGGATAAAGTCGCTGGTTGTTTCAAAGGAGGACTGCTGGGCAATCAGGCAAACCGCTTCGGTAAGCCTTGGAGATAATCGACCATTTGTATTCTCTGAATTTTTATAGGCGGTATCAAAATATCCATATTTGGCACACGCCTTGCAAACATAGTGGGGCCGTTTTATCTCCACCAATCCAAAAGTTGTGAGTATTTTCTGTTTTCGATATTCCCGAAATCTTAGCTTGTTTTCACAATCGGGACATTTTTTTTTACCGGACTGGCCAACCGGTTGTGTGCTCGTTTTAGCATGTCTGCCTGAAGATCTTTGAACTCTTCCGTGATCGTTGTCTCTAACTCATACAATCCGGGTCTGGTACTGGAATGTTTGGCCGCCAAATCCCGAAGTTTTTTCTCATACTTTGAAGTTAATTCTTTAATGTCCTGCTCATTCATATTCTCCTCCAATCATTCTGATGCAGCAAACTATAAAATCGAGCGCCTATATAAATCAAAATAATATCTTTGGGGGTATTTTCTATTCAAACTTTTGGTCGGTTGCCCTACGATATATACTCACACCCCATTTAATATTTTAAAAAATAATAATGAAAATATTGACCGTTCAGATGACTTTTTGTCTCTGGAATCGTAGGTCGAATCGATAGTGTTTATCAATCGAAATATCTACTAGGAGAATTAATGAAAACTGTTAAATTGTTACTTGCATCTTTGTTGGCTGTTGTATTTTCAGTATCTATGATGGCAACAGAAGCAAAAAAAGAAGCTAAAGCTGAGAAAAAAGAAGCTAAAGCTGAGAAAAAAGAAGCTAAAGCTGACAAAAAAGAAGAAAAAGCTGCAAAATAATTAAATATCATTAGACGAAATTTATCTAGTCTAAGGTATTTACATATATTTTAATTAAGGCTACAGGCTTTGTGATGTTAATCCAGGTCTGTGGCCTTTTTTATTTATAATTAGGTTAAATCTAACAAAAAACTCTATACATTTCTGATGCTTTCTTTTTTTTGTCAGTGCACGTTTTATAATTAGATATGAATTCTTTGTTCAATAAATTCCTGAAATTTGTCATCAAACGACCAAGAATGATGGTTGTATTTATTTTCATCATAACTATTTTCTTCTTCTTCGGATT
>JAOUFY010000124.1 GCA_029857955.1 Spirochaetia bacterium | reverse complement strand
AATACCTGATTCGAAGGGGTTTGCATTATCTGCGGAAAGCTTTAAAATAGAGTTATACGATAGAAGTATGAATAAAATAGATTATGCAGATATGCCATATGCTTTAAGAGAAGGTTATTTTGATCCGCTTATTAAAAAAACCGCATCGATGAATCGACGATTAAAACTTAACGGTCAACCTGATTCGGGATGGTATACATCGAAAATAGAATGTTTGTGGGCAATATGCCAGTCCTCATTTTATAATGCCAGTCCCGGATATAAAAATGAAGCATCCGGTCCGGTAATTTTTAAATCCATGGAAATTAACAGTGATCAAACCTTTTCTGCCGCTTTTTCAGGGTCGATCAATAACTGTATAAATAAAACGGATTATACAGTATTTAACAAAACTGGAAATGTCCCGATTGAAAATATTTTTTTACAAAAATCATCAAATAAATTGACCTTTCAAATTAACGGAGCAGGCGATCAATTGCAGTCCTATGAAATAAGATCAAGATCATTTAATGAGTTTATGGCCAATTCAATTCTATATGTTTCTCCAAATATTTTTATGGGAACGGATTCGGGATTATCCATCTCTCGAGATAACGGGTTAACTTTTCAAGATTTATATGTTAACGGAAACGAAAATCAAAAGGTATATAAAATTGTATTGGATTCTGCTACATCGTTAATTTATATTGCCGCAAGTAATGGACTGTTTTTTACCTCGGATAATGGATTAACTTTTCAAAAGATACAGATAACGGCTTCTCTTCTTTCCAACATTGTATTTAATGTCGCAATAAATACTGGCTTTATCGTTGCTGCAGCAGGAGATGGTCTTTATATTGCAGATAAATCATTGTTAAATTTTCAGAAAATTTTATTAATGCCGATTTATTCTATTTATTTTACAGATACTCTTTTACTTGCTGGCGGTAACAATTTGGTTTTTAGATTCTTTTCACCTTTTACAGCATCTCCCGTTATTATTTCCTTAAACGGAGTTGTGCATGATATTAAGTTGTTGGGGTCAACTTATTTCTTAACAGCAACTTCGGGTTTATATACTTCGAGTGATGGAATAAATTATTTTCCAGCATATGTCGGCATTTTTTCAAATAAGGTACCCGGATTGACAGCTCAAGATTCAATGAACAATCCGTTGATATTAAGTCATGATCAAATCTCAGGAATTTACCCTGCCGGAGTTCAAACATTTGACATGAGATTAAATCAAAAATCGATAAATAATAATTCTCTGGCAGTAAGCGGTTTAAATTTTCTTGTAGCAGGAGATTATGGATTTTTAACGGGAAGCTCTCTGGATCTTTTAAGTAATATAAATTCTTTTACGTGTAGTGTTGAACAAACGTTACCTGCTGGATCACTGGTGTTTAACGGGTATGGAACATTTGCTGATCGTCAACCGGCAACACTATTATTAAATGAGATGTCGCTTGTTAACTCTGATGGTAAGGATTGGCTTGAGTATTACGTCACCAGTTCAGGTACTCTTAAAAATATTAGCATAGAATATTTAGAGGCCGATAGTTTTGAAATTATATTTGGTTTTCCCGATATGTATGTTAATGCGGGCGATGTGATCATGATTTATCTTGAATCTGCACTGGATCAAAATAAAACGATAGGCAACGATATATCATTTGTAAGATCAACTCCATATAAATTTTATTCAACACATATTAATATAAATCGTGGTGATGGTATTTTAATGGTTAGAAAAAATAATGATATTGAAGATGTTCTTTATTATTCAAATTATGACGGCAACATCAGTTCAGGATTTGCTCATGGATTGTATGAAGTTTATTTTAACAGCTCAATGCAAAACTTATTAACAAAGCCGTTGCCATTTCCGGTTAATGGCTGGAATGATGCAGAAGTTCAAAATTCAGGAGTGAAAATTCCTGACTTGGGAGGTTCGCGAGCTATTGTTAGAACTTCATTATTTCAGAATATCTGGAAAGTAGAATCTATTCCAACTCCTGGAGTCAAATAATTAACTATTTCACAGGTGAAAATATCTGGTTATTTTTCATTTATTTAAACGGCAGAAATTGAAAAAAGTTGACATATTAGAATATTATAAATATCTTACCTTTAAATTTGGTTAAGGAGTATATATGAAACAAAATATGGGTACTATCGACAGGATTATCAGAGTTATTTTTGCGGGAGTTGTTGCTGCATTGTATTTTATGGGCATTATTAATGGTACAATTGCAATTGTCCTGGGTATTTTAGCGGCGGTTTTTATTCTTACTTCTATTGTAAGTTTTTGCCCCCTATACTTGCCATTAAAAATCAGCACAAAAAAGTAATGATTTTAATCTGGTAATTTTTTCTGTTAGAACTTACAAAACTCATCACAGAAGTGCAGAGAATTTAATAGTATAGATTTTTAAATCTCTGCATCTTCATTATTTCAAGATTATCTTCATATAAAACCACTGAACTTTATTTTGTGATGACCTCCAAAATACAATTGCCAACAGGATACGCGCCGGCTTTAAACCTGATGTTCCGACCAAAGTTCGGACATCAGGTTTAAAAACTCGAAGAAAATGCCACCATTTTTGACTGGCCAAAAACGGTGGCGCCAAAAAGCCA
>JAOUFY010000072.1 GCA_029857955.1 Spirochaetia bacterium | reverse complement strand
TGCACAGAAACCGCCCAAAGCCATGCCCGAAAAGGCTTTCGGCCTCCTGCCTCGCCTTTTTACGAAACATCCTGTTTCTTAAACGGTATAACTTTGGGTTGGCTTTTGGGAGTCACCCGTTTTGGCCAGTCAAAAATGGCAATTGCCGTGCTGAAGGCAGGGTGGCATTTTCTTCGGGTTTTTAAACCGGATGTCCGAACTTTAGTCGGAACATCAGTAATATTCCTTGACATCTATACCAGGAATTATATAGAAACTATATAATTATATGTTGAACCACAAGAAAGAAAAGAGACATGAAAAATAATTCCACATTGCTCAGAGTATGTTTTTTGATCGGAGCGGTTACCGACGGTTTGGCGATTCTTCCCATGCTATTGCCAAGCGTAGGGACACTGTTATTCGGAGGTGACTTTGAGCGGCTCGGAGTCGAATATCGTTATGCAATGGGTATAGGTGCCTCATTGATGGCAGGTTGGACAGTTCTATTGGTATGGGGCTCACTGAAACCTATTGAGAGACGCGACATACTGATCATCACCATATTTCCTGTGGTTACGGGGATAATCTTGGCCACACTATACGGAATACAGCAACACGTAATAGAACTTTGGCGCTCAATGCCGCTCTTAATCCATCTGGGGTTCGTGAGCGCACTGTATGTTTATTCTTACGGCAAGTCGAGAAACAATGACAAAAAGAATGCATAACCTTTAATGATGAGACGACAATTTCATATCGTATCAAATTTCAACAAGCGCGTCCACAGCGACGCGCCCGAAGGCGGCGCGTGACGCGCGCGTTAGACATTACTCGGACACTCAAACACACTATGAAAATACTCATCTCAACATTTCTGTTTCTTGCTTCTGCCAGCATCACGTTTGCAATAGGCGATTTCGCCAAGAAGTCCGCCGAGGATTCGATCTTCCGCGAGCCGTTCACACTTAACCTCCACATCGATAAGGAGCACTTCTACGAAGAGAAGTTCGAAAAAATTCCCTTTATCCATGACGGCGACATATATCTCTTCAAGGGCGACGAATTCGGACTCAATCTCGACATCCAAGACAACTCAATTCGCACGGTAAAATACCAGCCGGACGTGAAGAAGGCAGATGTGACGCTCAAATTTACTCAAGAGGTTCAGCCCGATGGCACCGCCATGATGATGCTTCACATCCACAACAACACCAAACATATTCTCAATGTGGATGCGCTGATGACCATGCCCGGAAGAAAGGACATCGCAAAGACCAGCATTCTTCCATTGCAGCCCGGACTTTCGGGCTTTGAATCGTGGCCTCACCCAATCGTCCAACTCGTTCTTCGCAATATTCGAATAGCAAAATGACCGTAAAGCATTTATTGAGCTGAACAAGGAAGGTATTATAGATCCATTTTATTCTGACACTGATTATAAGGCCTATAAAGGTTTCAGGGTGCTTGGTTTGGATGGTTCTAAGACTTGATGATGCCCTATAATTCACTCACACCCTAAAGTGGGTGGATTAAAACCCTAAAATCGCGATAACGAATGTCGCATAATTGTTGTTTATTTAGAACTTGCTAGATCTTATCAAATTTCGGGGATCGGATAATTTTTTCGTCAGAAAAATTGCTATTTCGATAATTCATTCGAACTATGGTTTCGTTTTCAATATTTTCAATGGTTAGTTCTCCTTCGCTGAAAAAATGCTGCAATCTTCTTCTAATTGCGCCCAGAGTGCCTTGAAAGGGTGATTTTATCGCATTTCCATTAGATGTGTTCCTCACTTCGATATAAACCTTCAAATTACTAATTTTTATCAGAATATCAATTTTACCATTTTCAATTTTTCTAATTCCATGCTTAAAAGCATTCTCGACAATTGGCTGTAATGAAAGGAAGGGAATCATTACTTTTTCAATTGCGCTACCCCATTGCATTGGATATGTAAGCTTTTGAAAAAATGGAATGTAAATATTTATATATGTTAATGAGTGAACAAAAATACCAAAGACAAAAACAAACCAGGCTATAAAATAAAATCTCGCTAATTTTATTTTAAATGACAGAAACAAACTTGTTGAGATTTGAAAAATACAAAAAATAAATAAAACATATACAAGGCAAATAAGTCCGGCAGAAAATCCAAATACAAACTGAACTATTGAAGGTAAAATGCAAACAAAAATCATAATGAGGTATGCGGAATGCAATTTCCGATTGAATTTCTTGATTTGCATAATAGAAGTGGCAAATAGTAAGGCAAATACGCAGACAATGGTTGCTAAATATGTTCTAAAGTTACGAGAAAATTCATAACTTTGTTTGAAGAAATACTGATGAAGTAAACCATCCAAACTTGCCTGAATAATAGAATATGCTAAGATGTAGATTATATAATACAAATAATTTTTATCTTTTGTAGAAAAAAATATAATTATATTGTAAATGATCATCGAAAGCATGATCCCATAATATATCCCCACCACCAACATATCCTGATAGTTTTTATGAGAAAGAGCCATTGGCGTTCCAACGAAAGAAATAAGCTCCATGGCATCTGAAGATCTTACGTTAAAATAGATAGTTTGCGGTGTTAACGGGACAGAGACGGGAAAAATAAATTTACGATGCTCTATCAGTCGTTTTGAAAAAGGCATATGAGAATCGTAATGATAATTTGAAATCACTTGTCCATTTGATACAACATAGATATTTAGTTCATCTCCAATTCTCTCAGATTCAAAAATAAAATACCAGTCATTTTTTTTTGAGGAATCATTTTTCCACTTAAACTTACCCCATACTCGTGCATGAGTAATTCCAAAGTTAGTACCATTGTTGTCCCGATTAAAAAAAGTAGATGCTTTATCAAGCTGAAGTATTTTTTCAATGGTTAGTTTATTTTCAAAATCCTTATAAAAAGATAAATAAGGTGATAAGTCATACAACTCAGAATCATTATTTAAATTTAAAAACTGATCTGAAGCGATATTCGAGAATAAAGAATTTGAACAAAACAAACCAGACCACAATAAAAATATACATTTAGCTCTTTTCATCTTTAAAATTGGTCTAATTACCTTTTTAAAATACTCGACGCATATCGTCGACTTACCGGCAACTTTTTTGAAAAACCTTTAACAGAAAGCTCATATCGACCATGAAACATAGGATGCATCTCTAATATTGCCGATACATTTATTGCGAATTTTCTATGAATTTGTATAAACTGTATAACTTCAAGTTGTTTTAACATACTGGAAAGTGGTCGCAAAATAGAATAAAATTTATTCTCATTTAAATAAATCAATGTTGTTTTATCTTGTGCCTCAAGATAAGTTATGCTATGAATGGGAATGGGGACAACTTTATCATTCTCACGAACCCAAAATATTTCTGATTTTTTTTTGTCGAATTAATATTTTGATGATCAACTCTTATTCGGTTAATTGCACGTAAAAGGGCTTTATTAAAACGCTCCTCTTTTACAGGTTTAACCAGAAAATCAATTGCAGCAATTTCAAATGCCTTTGGAGCATACATTTCATAGGCCGTAATAAAAATAATCTGAGGAATATTTTTTCTATCTGCCAATACTGTCATTGTATCCGTAATAGGCAGTTCAATATCTAGAATAGCAAGATCTGGCTTTTTTTGATCCAGTAACTCTGCAAGTTCTTTACCATTTTTTCCAACACCAACAACTTGAAGATCTTCGCTTAGCATTGCAAGTTCAAGAATTTCATCTCGAATAGGTAATTCATCTTCTACAATGATGGTTCTTATTTTTTTTTCTGTGATACTCATTTTTATAAATAAATAGTTTGTAAAAAAAGATCTTGAATTGTCAATAACTTTATCAAGTTAAAAACATTGAATTTTCTTTTTAAATTAAAACATGTTTCATTTATAACCTTTTAAACCTATTTGGAACCGTTTACGACATTGATGTACTCTTTACGAGCTCGAACATCGTACAAAATAAATTCACGAAAAATAGTCAAAAAAATATTTTATTACTCTTTACATTTGCTGAATAAAAACAATTTTTTCCTCATGCTATTGAGTTAATCCATCGAAAATGTATCAATGAACAATTACGATTTTGGAAAATATTACAGAGGCAGTCATAAACAAACTGCCATCGCGAAAAGTGGAGATCCCATTGTACACAAGATGTATCGTAAAATATCTATTGGCATCGTTTTTGGTTTAATTTTATTTTTTACCGGACTAATGACGGGGATTAATTTTCAAAGTAAAAAAATTATCAGTTCCGATTTAAAATCCAATGAAAAATTTAGCGAAAACTCTGATGTAATCAATTCAGCAAATATTAATCCGGATCATATTGAAAAATCTTCAAACCAGCCTTCTTTAATTCCAAACAATGATAATGATGTTGATAAAAATCAAGAAGAATCTGAAAATGCCAAACTTGTTTTAAAAAAAACTCTCTTGAACCCTGAAAATGAATACATTATACTGGCTAAAAAATATAACGACGGTTCAAAAGATCGAGCATTGTATTACGCCGGAGTTTTAAATAAAATAACAAAAGACTACAACTTTGAAGTAGTTCCCTCCATCCGCGGAAAAAACATAAAATTATACGTTGGTCCCATGAAGGGTAAAAAAACCGCAGAAAAAATGCTGGCCAGAGTAAAAAGTATTCCTGAATTTACTAACAGTGCCATTTTATACAAAAAATAAAGACCTTAAAACATCAGATCATTCTCAAGATCAATCTATAGACAGTAAGCTAAGGTTCGGACAAATTTCTGATCTTGAGAAAATTCAAAAACTTCATGAACCCTTCGTAAAACAAGGGGTTTTATTGTATAAAGACCTTAAGAAAATTGAACACGACTTACCTCAAACAATAGTATATTGTGTTGATCACGAAATTCTTGGAGCTGCTAATTTATACCGTTATGACGCCAATCTTTTTGAAATACGGGGACTTGCCATTAGCGAGAGTCACCAGAGACATGGTATTGGTAAAAGAATAGTTGAAAAATTAATACAATTTTTAAAAAAAGAATATCCAAATAAAAAAATTACTGTTTTTGCGCTTACAATGACCCCTGACTTTTTTATAAAAATGGGATGGAACCCTGTTAAAAAGGAAAATTTCCCCAAAAAAATATTTGATGATTGCGCATATTGTACTAAAAAAGACGATTGTTTTGAGGAAGCGGTTGAAATTATATTAAATGGGGATCAATGAATAACATAGAAGAAGGACAAAAATTACTTCTGGACTTTAAGAAACTCAAGAAGGCAGCCTCAAATTACGAAAATATACTACCCGTTGTTGTTCAAGACGCTATAAGTATGCAGGTACTGATATTGGCATACGTTAGTGAAAGCGCTCTTGAAGAAACAATAAAAACGGGTATAGCTACTTTCTGGAGCACGTCAAGAAATGAGTTATGGATTAAAGGAGATACATCAGGACAAGTGCTTGATGTTGTAGAAATACGGGTAAACTGTGAACAAAATTCACTTTTATTCCTGGTAAAAGTTCGTAATGATGGCGCCTGTCATACGAAAAACGAAAAAGGAAAATACAGATTCACCTGTTATTACCGTTCCATTAAAGATGGTAGTTTACATTTTATAAAAGAATATAAATAAAAACTTAACTATATTCAGTTAACAAAGAAACGTTGGTTCAAAGATCAAAAGGAATTAAAAAATTATGCAAGATCATGAAGTTTTTACAATATCACCCGGATTAAATCAATTGCCTCGCGGCGGCTACGTTGTACCCACGTCGAGCGGTTTGGTGCAATTTGGCGCCCCGCCAGAAACCATTAAAGATACAATGATCCTGCCTGAGAAGGTTCCGCGAATATTTGTCTTGCCGGATCAAATGTTCAGCATTGAAAAAGGAATAGCCGTCGCAGAGCTTGAGTTTCCAATTTATTACAATCACTTTTTATGTCAGAAAAAAACTTACATTCTAGGTACCCAGGAACAATACGATCAGTTGATGATTGTACTTAGCGAGTCAGTATTTGGTCCCGAAAACATTGACCTGAGCGGGGAATATCCTAACGGTGATAAATCAGAAGGTTTTCCGGATATAAAAGCAGAAATAAAATTTTTTAGAGGCGATCGTAAGCTTGAAGATCTCATTCATTTTGGGGTATTTAAAAAAAATCGCATTCAAATCAACAATGTGACTGTTGAAAGGGTTGATAAAAAAGGTTTTAATGTATATGATGAAGACAAGCTGGTTGCCGAATTCCCGCTGACGATCGATTACCGCATCAAACACGATGTTGGCGCCGGTCTTCCCGAGCCGTATGAAGCGCCTGAATTTGGAATCACCTGTCTTGGCCCAAGCCATGGATTTGATCCCAAAGACAACACATCCGGTTTTATAATATGGGTCAATGGAAGAGGAATCATGATTGACCCTCCCGTAAATTCAACCGAATGGCTGCGAAGTTCAAATGTAAACCCGAAATTAATTGACCATATTATATTAACGCATACTCATGCCGATCATGATGCCGGAACTTTTCAAAAAATCCTGGAAGAGTTTCCGGTTGAAATTCACACAACAGAAACCATCATGAGCAGTTTTATAAGAAAGTATACGGCTCTCACAAAAATGTCTGAAATTCAATTGTACAATTTATTTAAATTTAAAGCCGTTATGATCGATACGCCCATGTTTATTGAAGGCGCTAAATTTATTTATCATTACACCCTTCATTCCATACCTACAATAGGTTTTAGAATGCATTATCAGGATCAATCATTTCTATACACATCTGATCATCTTAACGATCCGGTGACTCTGGAAAAAATGAACGGAATGGGAATGTTTCCTGAAAGCAGACATAAGTTTCTACAAAGCTTTCCATGGCATTACAAGATTATCTATCATGAAGGCGGCATTCCGCCGTTACATACGCCTGTAGCTTATCTTGCATCGCTGCCGGAAGAAGTTCAAAAGAAAATCACCGTATATCATATTGCCAGAAAAGATTTTCCTGAAAGCTCTCATTTAAATATGGCAAAATTTGGCATTGAAAACACTCTATACCCAAAAATTACAGCATCAAAACATGTAGATGCGATTAAACTTCTCGATGTTTTAAATCACGTGGATTTATTTCGCGACTTTGGCATCACCAAGGCCAGAGAAATTTTAATGGTAATTAAAGAAGTAAATTACAACCGTGGAGACTACATCATTCGAAAAGATACCCCGGGAGATACTTTTTTTATCATCATTTCGGGTAACGTAACCGTTTCAGGAATCGACTCCGACGTTAAAAAAACATACGGCAAATATGAATATTTTGGCGAAGGCTCGATCATCACCGGCGAAACACGATCGGCTGATATCATTGCAGAAACAGATGTCTACGCCTTAACGATTGAAAGAGCGGCCTTCTTGCATTTAATTTCTGGAACCCAACTTGAGAAAGAATTAAGAAAACTCATCAATGCCAGAAAATCAAACTCATGGGATATATTATCCAAGTCGGCAATATTTGGTTCTATGACTTCACATCAAAAAACCCAGATTGAGAGCCTTATGAAGTTGACGAGAATCAAGGCAAATACAAATTTAATTGAAGTAAATAAACCGGTCGAAATGGGATATATTTTAATCAGCGGAAACGTTCAACTCATTAAAAACGGCGAAGTAAAATACGAATTTAAACCTGGCGATTTTATTGGTGATATATTTGGATTATTGAAAAACATTAAATCTACGTTTACGGCCAAAACAACTTCCGAAGCAGAAATTTACATGATTGATCATGAAGACATATCTACGTACATTCAAAAAAATCCGGGGATTTATATGAGACTCGTAAGGTTTCATGAAGAAATCGTAGAAGATTAATTTGATAAACAGGGGCAAGTCTGCCCCTAAGGGGTTGTCTAATAAGTCAAAATTTGAACCGCGAAGACGCAAAGAACGCAAAGAAATGAAAGAAAATGATAAGAAAAATCCCTATATTTCTTTACTTTGCGCCCTTCGAGCCTTTGCTGTGAGACTTTTTAGACAGCCCCTACCCCTAACGTTTTATCCCAAGTGATTCGTTAATCTTGTTTTAAAACACTGACTGATATACTTTTACGTATTTTTTATCAACATCAATATCGCGTGGGGTAAGCAGGTACCTCGTACCTGCTTAGGGGCGTGCTACGCCCCTTTTATTTAATGGCATAAACAACCATGGAAGAAGTCAATGGTTCTCCCTTGTATCGTAAAAAAGAAGACAGGTGGTAATAAATGACATTAATCCAGCGAAAATAATCGCGCCATGAAGTAAAGTTGCCTCGCATTTTCAACAGTTTTGGTAAAAGACCAAATTCTACGGGAAAATATTTAATAACGGAAGTAAACCCGATTTTTTTTAACAATGCCTCAATGCCCTGCTCAGAAAAATACGTCAGGTGACCTGGTAAGTAATAGTGATAGTTTAGTCCCGCGCGTGCGGCCTGGCGAGCCGTCATATTGGCTGTCTGAATTAAAAAAACACCGCCTGGCATTAATAGTTCCCAGGCTTTTTTAAAGTGTTCTACGGGATTTTCAAGATGTTCGGCGACCTCGATCATGGTAACGACAGCAACTGAAGAATTTTTAATTTCGGCAATTGGAAAATTTAATAGATCGCCGCAAAACAATCCTTTAAAATTTTTATTCTGACTGGTTTGTTTTGAAAATTCGTTGCCCTGATTTACGGCATATCTTGAGATGTCGATCCCGTAAGAGAGATAATATTTTGATGCCGATCGGGTTAAACCGCCAAAAGAGCAGCCAACGTCCAAAAAAATTCCGCCTTTTTGAAATTTCTGCAAGTTTCGAATTCTGGCATTCCAGACATACCTTGCGTATTTGTCGATTTTTCGTTCATCGATGTAGCTGAAAACAGCTTTGCCGGAATAATAATCATCTGTATAAAATAAATCTGAATTTTTGGGCGCCGGATACTGGTATGAGCTCTTGCAATCTTGACACTTTCGAATCGAAAAAGGTTGATCAAAGCGGAAAATGTCTCCGGCAAAAACTGTATTTGAAGATTCACAAACGGGGCAAATCATATTGCGGCTTCAAAAATATGATGCGCCACAATGGTTTTTTCTCCGGGCTGCCGGCGTGAAATAAAACCCAGGCGGGTATTTTTAAAGTTTTTAAAAAGACTCATAACTTCCATGTCTGAATATAGTCTGGCGCTACCATTTTTTAAATCTCCTGTTTTTAAAACTTCACTTAAGTGGGTGTCTTTATCGGAGCGAATTGTGCCAAAAAATATCCCTGATGGTTTTAATATTCGCCGTACCTCATTCAGGGTTTTGTCAACCTGCTCATTGGTTAAATAATGAAGAACTCCCCAGGCAATGACAATGTCCAAAGATTGATCTTGAAATGGATTTTCATCGCTTAAAGCGCAGACAACCCCGGGCTGGCCAATTAGCGAGTTTTGGGCAAAATCCATTCCAAAAACATTTGGCGTAACGCTGCGAAGATATGCAATGTTCCTGCCGCTTCCGGAACCTATCTCAAGAATCACAGGATTTGTTACTTCAGGAAAGCGTCGAAAATAATGCTGAATAAACCTGACGATATTTTCATCGGGGATGTAAAGTTTAGACTTATCTCTTAAATAATGGGTATTCCAGGTTTGCCGGTTAGAATCGTTATTCAACATGAACCATGGGTTATAAACTGGTCAGATACGGTAATGGATTGATGTGTTTGCCGTCAATGCGTACTTCAAAGTGAAGATGAGGTCCGGTGGCTCTACCGGTTTCGCCAAGGGTACCAATGTTTTGACCTTTTGAAACATATTGGCCGGCATATACACTCACGCTGTTTAAATGAGCGTACAGCGTTGTGTATCCGAATTTATGCTGAATAAGTACATTTCGTCCATAACCGGAATTATCATAAACTGCATGAATTACCCGACCTTCCGCTGAGGCATATACGGGAGTCCCAATTCTATCTGCCATGTCAACGCCGAGATGAAACTCGCTGGAATATCCAAATGGGGAAAACCTTGGGCCATAAAAAGAAGTAAAATGACCGCCAGCCAAAGGCCAATAATAAGGTAGATTTTTTTGTACGATATCACGTTCTTCAAGAAAGTTTTCAAAAATCGATAAAATATACTCTGTTTGTTTAATATCAAGATACAACTCGCGATATGAAACAACTTCTGAACTGTATTTAAAACTTTTCTGCTGAGAATAAACCTGTGAAAACTCCTGCAACAATTGAGAGTCGACACCTTTTATATTTTCATTGGAGCCATTGCCGGCTTTTTTCTTTTTATTGTATTCATTCAGCATGGCGATCATATGAACCGAAAATTGATCGCTTTCGGTTTGCATATCGCTGGCAGCATTTTTTCTCAGGATATTTTCATCTAAAAAAATATCTACATCTGCTTCAGACATGTTTGCCATCTCAAACAATGAATTTAACTTGTTTTTCAATTTTTGCTGATATTTTTGAAGTTCCTTAAACTTGTCAACATACTGTTCTCGTTCATAATAATATGTACGATTACTGTCATTTAACTGATCTACTTCAGGCCGAATACTTTCCTGCAATTGCATAGAGACGACTGACGCAAATAAAACAGAAATGGTTATAAAAAGCGCAAAATATATAGTAAATTTACTTAATTGAATACTGACGATAGTTGCTTCTCCATGAGGAATTACCATAAAAGTAATTCGCTCATGTCCTCTGTTATTTACTTTTTTCCAGACTTTTTTAATATATTTTTTCATATGTATTTTAATTTACTGAATTTTTAAAGGACGATAAATTTAGTATAGTAAATTTCATTTTATGACTATTTTAACCATTTTTAAAAAATTATGTCAAATGTCAAACAGTATAATCTGATGTTCCGACTAAAGTTCGGGGGTGTGAGTGAATTATATAGGGCATCATGCAGCTTTCCAAATGGTATCCCATTGTCCCGACAGATAGGTTGTTCTAAGTTTTGCAATAGCATTCGCGCCCTCGGTAGTCCATTTCATTCCTG
>JAOUFY010000023.1 GCA_029857955.1 Spirochaetia bacterium | reverse complement strand
TAGACTTATCAGAGTTTCGGTTTGTCCATCAAGTATGGAAAAAATCTCCGAACAAATAGGTGAAACCTTCAGGGCTCAAGAACATCAGGCTGCGCAAAGACCATCTTTGGAAACTGCTCACAAGGTATTGGCGGCCCAGCAGGCAGGAGGCCTGCAGGGTAAGAAGCCATATAATGGATGTGGTGGCTTCTCTACAAAAGGAGGAACTACCACAAAGAGTCTATAAAGGTACTTCTTTGGGTTGAACAATACAAAGAATTGTTTTATAATGGCAAGGAGAAAGAAGCTCTAGCCAGAATTCTGAGGGCGGCTAAAACTATTCAAAAAAAGCAAACACCACTTTTTAACTTGTATAATTACTTACATTCCAGACGTGATAAGATACGTTACGAATATTTTCGATCTAAAGGATATTATCTTGGCAGTGGCGCTGTAGAGTCTTGCCAACCGGTATGCGATACAAGATCGCTTAAAAAGGCTGGTATGAAGTGGAGCATTCCCGGTGCAAATGCCATTGCATTCTTACGTACCCAGTATCTTTCCGATAATTGGGAAAATTTTTCATGGGTTGCTTAACCATACTTTCTTACGCGCACCCTACAAAAAACCTTCCTGGTAAATAATAATTGATTTTACATGGAGGCTGTAAATTTATAAATGAATATATGTCGATAAAACTGACCAAAGATTTAACATTTGAAACCGCTTTAAAAGAACTTGAAGATATCACACGCAGCCTTGAAGAAGGTAAAGAATCTCTCGAAAAATCCATGGAGCTATATGAACGAGGAATCTTGCTGAAAACATTTTGTGAAAGCAAATTAAAAGAAGCAGAAGGTAAGTGGTCAATTTTACGTAAAAAAACAAACGGAGAAATTGAAGCAGAGGATATTAAAAAAAACCATTTTGACGACTCCGAAGAAAATTCTAGTGACAATACTCAGGGAAGTATATTTTAATGTCAGAAAAACCTGATATCATTCAAAAAGCTATTCATGAAACACTTGAAGCCGCTGCTAATTCTATTCAAATTAATCTCAATAATGATTTTTTCATTGAACAATGTACTGTTGCAGCACGAATATTAAAAGATACCTCAAACCGAATCATCACTACCGGAATGGGCAAATCTGGTTTAATTGCACGTAAAGTTGCGGCAACACTTACCTCTACAGGATCGCCTTCGGTGTATCTTCATCCTGCAGACGCTTTGCATGGAGATATGGGTAATATTCAAAAAAAAGAAGTTGTTCTTGCCTTTAGCAATTCCGGCGAAACCCGAGAAATTATTGAGCTGCTGCCTCACATACGATATCTCGGAGCTAAAATCATTGCCGTTACTCAAAAAACAAACAGTACGTTGTCAAGAGAAGCCGATGAATGTATTATTTTTGATATCACTAAAGAAGGCTGTCCCCTTCAGCTTGCTCCCATGGCATCCACCACGGTTTCTCTGGTTATAGGTGATGCCGTAGCTGCCGCTCTGATCCAGCTCAAACAATTTAAACCTGTAGATTTCGGAAAATTCCACCCGTCCGGTTCTCTGGGGAAAAAACTTCTTACCAGGGTTTCTGACATCATGTTTGATAATGTAAAATCTTTTACCATGAGCAAGAAGTCTATTTTTAAAGAAGTTTTGTCTTGCATGGTATCGAGCAATCTTGGCGCTGTTCTTATTGAAGGTTCCAAAGGTCACCTGCGCGGTATCATCACAGACGGCGACATAAAACGTTTGTTTGACAGCTACGAAAAAGACATTCCTTCACTATTTGATAAAACTGCCGAAGAAATCATGCATTCAGATCCTGTCTTTATTTATCCTGAAAATCTTGTAGAAGAAGCGATCGCAATTATGCATGAAAAAAGTACGTATATTTTACCTGTCGTCGACAAAAACAAAATGCCTGTCGGTATCGTTAGAATGCATGATGCCATCGGATATGCATAAAAAGCTTCTTGAAATATTTTATACTGATCTTCGAATTCTTTTACTTCTTGCACTGGCGATTTAAAATCCTCAATCAAAATCAACTTCTTCTTCATGTCCAGAAAGTAAAAGATCTCGAATCATCGCAGCCTTTTCAAAGTCCAGATCTTCAGCGGCTGCGATCATGGCTGCTTTAAGCTTTTCTTGCCAATCTTTTTTTGATTTAAAATTTTGAGGATGGTACAACTGTAAAACCTCATCATAAAGACCGGTTTCATGTTCTTCCTCTTTTTTAATTCTGTCAATGATATCTACAACGTCTTTTTCAATTGTTGTAGGTGTTATCCCATATTCTATATTATGTTTTTCCTGAATTTCACGACGCCTTCTGGTTTCATCAATAGCAGCTTTCATCGAATCAGTAATTTTATCGGCATATAAAATTGCAATTCCGTCGCTGTTTCTGGCAGCCCTGCCCATCGTTTGAATTAAAGATCGGCGTGAACGCAAAAAACCTTCTTTGTCGGCATCAAGAATAGCAACGAGAGAAACTTCAGGCAAATCAAGCCCTTCTCGTAAAAGATTAATTCCTACAAGCACATCAAATTCGCCTTTACGTAAATCACGAATAATTTCCAGTCTCTCAAGTGCGACAATTTCAGAATGCATATATCTGATTCGAATACCAAGATCTGCATAGTAATCGGTTAAATCTTCTGCCATTTTTTTAGTCAGCGTTGTTATTAAAACTCGTTGATTTTTCTTTACTCTTTTTTGGATTTCAATCAACAGGTCATCAATTTGACCCTCTGTTTTTCGAATTTCAACAACAGGATCAAGTAAACCTGTTGGCCGAATGATTTGCTCGATAACATGTTCGCAACGATTGATTTCATAATCAGAAGGTGTCGCTGAAACATATAAAACATTTTTAGAATATTCTTCAAATTCTCCAAAATTTAATGGCCGATTATCCAGAGCAGATGGAAGTCTGAAACCAAATTCAACCAGAGTTTCTTTACGACTGCGATCTCCTGCATACATTCCGCCTATTTGCGGAATTGAAACGTGACTTTCATCAATGATCATTAAAAAATCTTTTGGAAAATAATCGAGAAGACAGGCTGCTCTGCTTCCTGGCGCTCTCCGGGTTAAGTGCCGCGAATAGTTTTCAATACCGCTGCAATACCCCATTTCTCTAAGCATTTCAATGTCGTATAATGTTCGCTGCTGAATTCTTTCTGCTTCAAGAGGCTTATGTATTGATTTAAAATATTGCACTCTTTCGGTTAATTCATTTTTAATTTCTTTAATAGCTTCCATTAACTTGGGAGGCGACGTGATGAAATGTTTTGAGGGGTAAATGGCTGTTTTTTCAAATTCTTCTTTTTTTTTGCCTGTAATTCGATCTATTTTATTAATTAACTCCAGTTGATTGCCAAAAAATTCCAATCGAAGAACATCCTGGGTATATGCAGGAAATACTTCAAGAACATCTCCCCTGACTCGAAACTTACCTCTCTGAAGTTCAGTATCATTTCGCTCATAAAGCATTCTAACCAGATTTGTGATGGTTTCTTCACGAGAAATATTTTGCCCCTTATGAAGTAAAAGTACAGATTCAGAATAATCTTCAGGTGAACCCAGACCGTAGATACAGCTAACGCTGGCAACAACAATGACATCATCTCTCTCTAAAAGAGATGAAGTTGTACGCAACCTCAACATTTCTATTTCATCATTAATAGCAGCATCTTTTTCGATAAAGGTATCTGAAACCGGAATATAGGCCTCTGGTTGATAATAATCATAATAACTAACAAAATATTCTACGGCATTATCCGGAAAATAATCTTTAAATTCACGATACAATTGCGCAGCCAGAGTTTTATTATGGGTGATGACAATGACAGGGCGCTTAACTCGTTCAATGACATGAGCCATGGTCATGGTTTTCCCTGAACCTGTTACGCCCATTAAAACAGCTCTTCCATGTTTATCTCTCATTATTTTGTCGAGAGAGTTAATAGCGGAAGGTTGATCTCCCGCAGGTTGATAACGACTTACAACTTTAAATTCCATAATTTGATCTTTTATTTCATATCTTCAATTGAATTTAATTTTAAATTTTGATTTAATTTATTATCTAAATTTAAAGGAGGGAGTTTTACTGTAACGATGTGCTTTCCTGTTCGTACCGGTAAATAAATATCATGCTGCTGCAATATTTTTTCGATTTTTTCGGGACTGGTATGACCAGCAATAGAAATGTTTAAACTTTCAACTTCAAGCGACAGTTTTTTTTTGTCTTTTTTCAATTGCTCAATTTCATGCTCCAGATTTGCCATTTGTATATTACGCCATAGATAAATAAACATAAGTAAAGTACAAACAGATACAACAAAAAAAAGGAAAAATATATTTTTGATGTCGCTTTCTTTTATTTCTTTTTTCAGCATTTTTTAAATACAAGTTTATGCAAACAACAGTAATTTTATTATATAATTACTTTTGTTTATCTTTTTTATATTTTTCTGATTGCAGGTAAACCATTATAATATCAATGTCCGACGGATCCACACCGCTGATTCGGGCAGCCTGACCAATGGTCACCGGTTGAATTTTAATTAACTTTTGCCTTGCCTCTGTTTTTAGGCCTGTAAGGGCTGAGTAATCAAGGTTAGCAGGTATTTTTTTTTCAATAGATTCAACCTTTCGTTTTACGCTATCTTTTTCTCGCAAAATATAACCTTCATATTTAATCGTCATGATCAGATTAATTTTATCCTTCTCATCTAAAACAAAATCCTTGTTATTTTCATAGTTTGGTGTATTAAATAAAGCATCATAAATAACCTTGTCAAGAATCTCAATACACAATTCAGTTGAAACCTGTGGACGCCTGAAAAATGCCTTTAAACTGCTCCCTTTATCAGGAAAAACCGGTAATTCGGTTTTTTTATTTAAAAAATTTAAAAGGGATTCATTTACTTTTGTCTGTTCAAGCAGTGTATCTATTTTTTTAAATATTTCATATTTTTTAGACATTATTTTATACAGATGTTGATTTATTCCAATTTTACTGGCATACTTCATCAAGCGTAAATCGGCATTGTCCTGCCTTAAATGTAAACGATATTCAGCCCGTGATGTAAACATACGGTAGGGTTCTTCAACTCCCTTGGTTACAAGATCGTCAATCAATACACCTAGATACGCCTCGTCTCGTTTTAAGACAAATGGCTCAATATTTTTAATTTTATGTATTACGTTATAACCGGCAATTAGCCCCTGGCCTGCAGCCTCTTCATAACCAGTTGTTCCATTGATTTGTCCTGCAAAATAAAGTCCTGAAATTAATTTGGTTTCAAGCCAGGGATATAATTGGGTTGGCGGCACAAAATCATATTCTATTGCATAAGCCGCTCTCATGATTCTGGCATTTTCAAGACCAATGATGCTGTGTACCATTTCAATCTGTATGTCTTCGGGCAAACTCGTAGATATTCCATTTACATAAACTTCTTTTGTATCTAATCCTTCAGGTTCTAAAAAAATCTGATGACGTTCTTTTTCTGCAAATCGCACCATTTTATCTTCAATCGATGGACAATATCGCGGACCTGCAGATTTTATAAAACCTCCGTACATGGATGATTTCTCCAGGTTTTGAGTTACAATTTCTTTCGTTTTTTCAGTTGTGTAGGTTACGTAACAGGGAATTTGCTTTTTTCCTGGAGTTTTCCTTTCATATTCAAAAGAAAAACTAAAAGGAGACGGATTTTCATCGGGATACTGTATCTCTATTTTTTTATAGTCAATCGAATCGGCATGAATTCTTGGAGGAGTACCTGTTTTTAATCGAGAAAGTTTAAACCCCAGCGATTCAAGATCAGGGCTTAAATTTGTAGCGCTTTCAGCACCGCTTCTTCCTCCAGGAAAAGACATAGAACCGATATGTATAATACCCCGAAGAAATGTACCAGTTGTTAAAATTACATGATCTGAATGATATCTACCGCCTCTTTGGGTTTGCACTCCACGTACTATTTTTTTTTCTAAATGATTGTCAACTATCAACGATGATACGGTATCCTGTAGAATGCTTAGATTTTCTGTATTCTCAAGCATGCTTTTTACAAAATTTCTATAATGTGATTTATCAGCCTGGGCACGTGGTCCCCACATAGCTGAACCTTTTGAGCGGTTAAGCATTTTAAAGTGGATACCTGTACCATCTATTGCAATCCCCATTACACCGCCAAGAGCATCCACTTCACGAACAATATGCCCTTTTGCCACTCCGCCAATGGCAGGGTTACAGCTCATCTGGGCAATTTCATCAAGATTCATGGTAATGAGTAATACCTTGTAACCTGCTTTTGCAATGATATACGATGCCTCAACTCCGGCATGGCCTCCGCCTACTACGATACAATTAAACTTTTCCATTTTACCCTTAATTTTAAATCAGACATATATCAACAGTTGATTACAACATTTGTTAATTATACAGCAGATCAAAAGTATAATTTATGTTCTATAATATACTGAAGTAATTCACTTGATACAAAATTTAGAAGTTCGAGTTCTAATTTTTTATTGAAAGTTAATGAATAATCTAAAACCATCTTTCTAATTTTCTCAGATGAAATATTCCAATAAGGATTATCCAGTAAAATATCGCCCTCTGAAATTTTAGCAACTCTCAAGTTTTCTCTTTTTAGTATAATAAAATTATATTTTTTTACAAGAACTTCATAGTTTGCCCACTGTTGTAAATTTAGATACATATCCATTCCAATAAGCATATAAATTTTGGCATTTTGATGTTTTTGACGAAAATGTTCAAGAGTGCCCCAGGAATAACTTGGGACAGGTAAATATTTTTCTATATCGCTGATATCAACATGAGCCGGAAGTTTTTGACTGTTAAAAATTATCCGGGTCATGGCAAGTCTATCTTCAAATGTAACAACATCATCTTCACTCTTATGAGGCGGATGGTATGATGGAATGATATAAACATGATTAAAATGCATTTTATTGATCACATAATTAATTAAATGAGTATGACCATAATGCGGCGGATTAAATGTACCACCAAAAACAAGAACTGGTTTTATTTCTTCTAACATTTAATTTTACTAATTCAAAATATTAGACTCGAATTTGTCCATTTCCTGAAACAATATATTTTGCTGTGGTTAAATCTGAAAGCCCCATCGGGCCCCTGCAGTGCAGCTTGCCTGTTGAAATACCAACTTCTGCGCCAAGGCCAAATTGTCCGCCGTCGTGAAAACGAGTAGATGTATTTACAAGAAGGGCCGCACTATCGAGTTTATTTAAAAATATTTCAATAGCAGAATACGACTCAGATATGATGGCTTCTGAATGTAATGACGAGTATTCGTTAATATGAGAAATCGCCCCTTCAAGTGAATCAACTACTTTTATCGAGATATCCAAAGAAAGATATTCTTTATGATAACCTTCGTCTGTTAAATTATGAATTATAATTTTGTTATTTAAATTTTCATAAAATTCACGCGTTAATGTATCGCCATGAAGATTAACACCATGTTCAACCAATGCCAATAATACCTCTTCGGCATAGGGAAGGTCTTTATCCAGGAGCAATGTTTCCAGGGCATTGCACACCCCGGGACGTTGAACTTTCGAATTGATCACAACAGGAATTGCTTTTTCTTTATCTGAACTATTATGTAAATACATATGACAAACGCCCTTGTCATGTTTTATTACCGGTATAAGACTGTTTTGACTTACAAAGTTAATCAGTCCTTCACCCCCTCGTGGTACGATCAAATCAATATCGTTTTTTAAACGCAAAAGACCGTACAACAAATTTCGTTGCGTATGTTCTACCAATTGAACTGAAGACGTTGAGATATTTTCTAGTCTTACAGATTTTTGAAAAAGTTGGGTTAAGATTTTATTACTATGGATTGCTTCTTTGCCGCCGCGCAAAATAACAGCATTAGATGATTTTAAACCTAATGCTGCAACATCAATGGTAACATTTGGTCTTGATTCATAAATAATCGCAATAACCCCAATAGGTACGCGTACTTTTTTAATATTTAGTCCGTTAGGTTGAGTCCAACCGCTGATGATCTCCCCGACAGGATCTTTCAGAGAAACGATTTCATTGAGCGATTGTATCATGGAATCAATCGATTTATCTGATAAAATCAAACGATCAATCAAAGCCGGCGACAAAGATTCCTGCTGTGCATTTTCAACATCTTGAGAATTTGCAAGTTTAATTGCAGCACGTTCATTATCCAACATTTCAGCTAATTTTAAAAGTGCATTGTTTTTTTTATCTGTGCCTATAGATCGAAGTTCAATTGAAGCTTTTCGGGCATTTTTACCCAATTGCTGAATGTAATGTAGATCTTCTGATGATAATTCCATATTTTACTTGATATTATAGACTTTTTTCTACTATTTGTATATTTTAAAATACAGAATTTTTTTTATACTCGTGTGCTCAACAAGAAAATAGTAAGACCTATTTATATTAAGCATGATAAAAACCTGATGAAGTGATGTTGTTTTATCAATAAAACTCAGCTATTCGTGTATAGATATTAAGTAATTTTATGATATAAGTAAAGATTTTTAATGAAATGACGTAAATATAGATAAGTGATATTTTTTTTTAACAATTGTAATAAAGGAAACTAAATAATGAGAAAAGCAAGTGTATTGGTAGCAGAAGATGATCCTGTTTCTGGAGAACTGTTAAAATCGATGCTGATCAACGCTGATTACAGCGTAACTTTGGTTCAAAATGGTAAGGAAGCTTTTGATTATTATTTAAAAAACAAAGTAGATGTTATCATCGCTGACATGAATATGCCTGTCATGGACGGAAAACAATTAATTGAAGAATTAAAAAAAATGAACAGCGAAGCAACCTTTATAATTGAAACCGGAGATAAAGATCCTGCAACCATCATTGAAGTTATGAAACTTGGTGTAAGCGATTACATCATTAAACCATTTAACCAAGCTGAATTACTTTTTAAGGTCAGAAATGCCATTGATCTGGCCAATTTAAAACAAAATAAAATATCTCTCGAAAAAGAACGAGAAATGAGAATGGAAAAGCAGCTTGACTGGAATGTCATGAAAGAAAGGATCACTGCACGCAGTTACGACAGATTTGATAAAACTCTTTTTGCCAGCTTAAAAGCAAGCTTTAATCAAGGAGCTGGAATGGGTTCACTCATCAGCCTTCTTTCTCTGTTGAGAAAACAGGTAAAAGAAAGCGACGGTAATTATATTGTCAAAAAAGATCTTATGGAACTTGTATTTCAAAATGCCGTTGCTGCTCAAAAAGCTCTGTCTGCAATAACTGAAATTTCAAATATGCTTGATGCAGAAATAGAACTTGAGAAATACCCTGTTCAGGAAATTTACAAAATTATCGAGTCCTTGCCAGGACAACTGGAAAATCAAGTTGCGATAAAATCCCAGCAAATTAAATTTAACGATGCCAACTACAGTAACGTACACAAATTACTGATGGTAAACAAGCATTTTATCGAAAAAGCTTTTAAAGAATTATTGTTAAATGCAATGAAATTTTCTACTCCAAAATCAATTATTTATATTTTTTCAAATTGTTCAAGCGACAGATTTTATGTATCTATCATGAATGAACCAGACACAAGCCTTACCGGTGAAGAAGGAATTCCGAAGGAATATGAGAAACTTATTTTTGAGCCTTTTTTTAGACTTGTAAAGTATGTTTTTGAAGAATACGACACGCTGGATTTTGGTCTGGGTTTAACCATGGTCGAAAAAATAATTCGAAAAAATCATGGTCGAATCACTCTTTCTACAATAACAGACAGTTCAAATCTTGAACCAGGTTCTCAGGGCAAAAAAAAGATCAATTTTGAAGTTGCTCTTCCGTTAATTAAACAAGAATAAAGTTAAAATTATATTTTTTTTAACTTTTTATTTTCAAGATAACGAATTAATTTTGATTCGCCGGTTTTTGTAAGCGCTATAAGTTCATATATCAATACCGGCTCAAGCTTACCTTTAACACGAATCATGTCCAATTCGCGGACAACAACGTCCTCCTGGATTTTTTCGTAGGTAAACTCTGAAATTATGGCAAGCGTACTGTATATTTTATTGGTTCCTTCAAGTCTTGCGCCAAGATTTACAGCGTCTCCAATCGAGGTAAAATCAATTCTCTTGGTTGAACCCATAGCGCCAGAAATTACATCTCCGGTATTTAAACCAATACCAATATTAATTGGAAGTTTTCCCTCAGATTTTCTTAAAACATTGTGCTTGTCAAGTTCTGTTCCCATATCGAGAGCGGTTGCTGCGGCACATAGCGGATGCATGGGATGATCAAAGGGCGCTCCAAAAACGGCAAAAATTTCATCACCGACAAACTTGTCAACGACTCCTCCAAATTTTATAATAATGTCAGTCATGATTTCAAGATAGTCATTGAGCATTTCAACAACTTCATGTGGAGTTAAGGATTCTGAAATAGTTGTAAAACCGCGAATATCTGAAAACAAGACAGTGACGTTTCTTCTTTGACCGCTGGTTAAAAGATCTCCGCCAGATAACACAACCTGGGCAACTTCGGGAGAAACAAGAATGCTCATTCCTTTAAGCATCACGTTAAAAGTTCTTGATAACAAGCCGACTTCATCAGATGAAGAAACCAGTACAGAAGCAGAAAAATCCCCTTGAGATACCTTTCTCATCCCATCGATCATCTTTCGAATAGGTCTTGCAATTACTGTGGCAACAAATACAGCTAACAACATACCAATAATTATAGAGAAAAAACCAATTGCCTGCATTTGAACTTTATTATCAAATATCTGTCTATTTACAGATTCAAGACTGATTCCAATGTGGACCTCGGCAATGGCATCATCTATTTCAGCATCATTTTTAAATGCCAGAATATAAGAAAAGTCAATAGCTTCAATAACTTCAATTTTTTGAGCTTCTTTTTTCTCACCTCGAATTTTTTTCTTGAAATTTATTTTCGTTAATATTGGTTCCGGTTTTTTCATTCCCGATGCTTTGTAGGCATCAAAATAACTCTCAATTAAAGCAGGAAATTCATAAATACTATATGGAACAATATCCGGGTCGCTATGACCCAAAACAACTTTTGACTTACCTATAATATAAGCATATAAAACATCCGGTTGAGAAGTCACAGAGTCAATATCTTCAAAAATTAACTCCGAAATACCATTGCTTAAATAAAAGTTTTTATACTCATTGGCAGTATTTATTCTTTTAATCAGTTTATCGTTTGCAGCATATATATCTAATAAACGCGTTTTAATGGCAGATGCAAGACCACGCACAATAATGGCTCCCTGCTTTTTTTTCTCTTGAAGAAGCGATTTAGACTGGTTATTGGATGAAATCCAGGTTATGGTTATTACAACGACAAGTACAATCAACGTTACAACGGTAATTAGTTTATAGCGAATTCCATACTTAATATCATTTTCACGATCACGTTTGTCTTCTTTTTGACGTTCTAATTTCTTTTTTTGTTTGTCCGTAAGACTTGTTTCATCACTCATAATTATTTATACCAAGCGCATTTGCGAATGATGAATACAGATTGTGATCGTTTCGTGCCATGTCAAAACATTTTCACATCACGGATATGGTCTGAAAATATAAAAAGGGGCGTAGCACGCCCCTAAGACAGAACAAGGTTCTGCCTTACCCCACGCAATAAAAATCTGAAAATTTACCATCCATTAACTGTCACGTCCCACTTCGGACTTGAAGCCACCAGATTCATGTTGGAATCATATCCAAGTACAATCCAGGATTTTACTAAAGCACCAGGAGCGGCTGGTCCTCCTGAAAAAGTATAAGTTGCAGCGTTGTAATCTTTTATAGATGTTGTAGCGACTGAATTTCTAGCCATTCCCATATCCGTTGTGCAGCCCCAAAAAACATTTTCAACTGATTTTCCGGATACTTTTAATGGTGTTTGACCCGCAGCTTCACCGATGGTTAAAACAAGATACACGGCTTTATCAGGCGGACTATATTCAAATGTTCCGCCTGCACTTATCGTCGTTAAATGTGCCGGTAATCTTAATTCAATCAATTCGGTTCCAGGTATTTCTGGCGATGTAGGCAAAGTTGATTTTGTTGTTGAGCAGTTTATTAATGAAGCAAATGTTAGCAAAAAAATAGTTTTTATAAATAATTTTATTGATTTATTCATATACACTCCTTTTTTTAGTTACCTTTTTTTAGTTATAAGAAACTAAAATTATATTTTACTGAACCGCCGATAGTAACCGCATTAAATAAAAACTTATCTGTTTTAACAACACTTAAAGGCCCGATCCCCAGTTGTCCATATACATCTCTTGAAATGGCAATTGGATGATAAAAGAACTTTGCGTCAAGACTAATACTAACTCTCGAATACGGCATGATCGTGATCCCTGTAGAGGCGCCAAGATTAACCATGTTTGTCTTGTATAGATTGTTTTCTGAACCAAGTGTTGACGTTTCCGCCAAATGCGTATAACCAACAAAAACCCCCAAATATGGCGAAACATATTGCCAGTTAAAGGGAGCATATATGACTTGAAGCAAACTGGTAAAAAAAGTATAATCTCTTTTTCTGGTTTTTTCAACGCCAAACCATTTATAAGTTTGATCATGTGTTAAAAAAGAAAATCCAACTTCCAGACCTACCTTTAATTTATTAAACGATTGGCCGAAATAAAAATAATAATATGGATTTGGTTTTATATCCGACACTATAACTAAAGGGTAAAAATAACTTACTCCGGCTCCAATTTCAGCCATTTTTCTGGTTTTACTTTCAGTTAAAAGCGGAGAAAGGTTTTCATGAACGCCGCTTTTAATGTTTACGGTTTCCTCAAAATCCAAATATCCGTTAAGAGTAGTCTTGACTCGGTGCTTACCTATGGTTAAAGCATATTCAACCAAGGGTGACTTGCCTACTTCAACGCCGTCAATATAAACATCAGCTCCGGAGGGGTTTGTTGAAATGGAAAGTTTTCCGATTCCTTCACCGCTAATTATAGCTCCCATAGATCGCGCGGCCTGGCTCGACAAATCAAAAATTTTACCAAGATGGCCCTTGATTATTTTAGCATCTACAACTTTACCGCTTTCAACGTCAACAGCCTTTAATGTTAAAACAAGATTTTCAGGATCTCCGGAAATAGAGCCAAGCACAAGAACATCGGCTTTAGCAATTTTACCTACGCGGTCAACTCCCATGGTATTTATAACTCCGGTTTGTTCAAGGGCTATTTCGTTAAGTAAGTTGCCAAGATTCCTTCTTTCGACAACCTTTATTTCTTTAATATCAGCCAGAGAAGCTGACACCGACTCAGGAAGAGCATTGGAAAGATAATTTATTCCAGCGCCTCCATAATTACTAAAATTTAAAACAGCTACAGTTTTTTGTGCTGCAAAAATATATCCATTGCATATTATAAATGTAATTAATACAGTTAACCATTTTTTTTTCAACATATTTTATCCAGAAATCGAGTTTATTTTAAAATTTTATTTTATGGTTATTTTAAACATATTTTAAGTTCTTATCTATTGTCAATAAATTGTCAAGCCTTTTGTACTGTCTTACATGTTACATTTAAATTATATATATTAATAATACAGAAAATTTGTTATATAAACAATATTTAATGAATATTATTCCCACTTAATATAAAACAAAAATTCTCTGTTTCCTTTTTTGCCATGAATTGGAGATTCAATTTCATTTAAGATTTCAATATCATTGTTTTGTAAAAATACTTTAAAATCAAAAAGAAGCTTATCCAGTACAATCGGGTCAGTCAAAATTCCTTTTGTTAAATGTATGGCCGAAGCTTCAAACTGGGGCTTAAACAGAACGATACCTTCCCATTTATTAAATAGTTTTTTAAGACAAATGCATATTTTTTGAATAGATATAAATGATACATCTACAACAAACATATCCGGCTTTTCAAAAAATATTTCTTTGCTTACATTACAGATATGTGTTCGCTCTAAAACATAAACAGCAGGGTTGTTACGTAATACTGGATGTAAAAAACCATAAGCTACATCAACGGCATAAACCAGTCGAGCCCCGTGTTTTAGCAATACCTGGGTAAATCCGCCTGTTGATGCGCCTACATCTACACAAACCTTGTCCTCAATATTGTATTGAAAACTTTTCAAGGCAAAATCAAGTTTTTCGCCTGAACGTGCGATCCATTTTTTTTGGTTTCGAATTCGAACAACATCATCTTTTTTTACTTTATGAGCAGTTGAGGTTACCGGTTCATCGTTAATTAAAACGTTGGAAGATAAAATAAGCCCAATTGCATGTTTCGTGTCCATGGCTAACGAGTGCGACACCAACCATTCATCAAGGCGCATCAGCTTTCTCGATTTAAAACATATAAAGGTAGATTTTGAAAAAAAGGACTGGTATTAAACTGAGAAAAGTTTTTTAGGGATTCAGATAAAAGGCCAGCCATTATTTTTGATTTTTCAATTCCATAAATCTTTACATAGGTAAGCTTGTTTTGCGCCATATCTTTTCCGGTTGATTTTCCCAGTTTTTCTTTTGACGATGTATGATCTAAAATATCATCTACAATTTGAAATAATACGCCTAAATTTATTCCCCACTTTTCAATTTCAACATAGGAAATATCCGGTTTTTGATAAATAAATGGCAATACCATAGAAAGTGCAAGCAAATAACCTGTTTTTTTCCTGTGCATTTCCTCCATATAATCGGACGCATGGTCATCTGTTGTTTTAATGTCCATGTATTGTCCGCCAATTAAACCTGCACAACCAACCATATATGCAAAATATTCGGTTAAATGATCACCGCCTCGAGCCGATGCAACGAGTTCAAAACTTAAACTTTGCAAGGCGTCACCGGCAAGGATAGCAACATCTTCGCCAAATTTTTTATGACTTGTTGGCATACCTCTTCGTAAATCGTCATTATCCATCGATGGAAGATCATCATGTATTAGTGAATACGTATGAAGACATTCAAGAGCTGTTGCCAGCTTTATCGCTGCTTCAAATTCAACGCCATAGATTTCTGACATTTCAAGACAAATTACAGGTCGAAGACGTTTGCCTCCGGCCTGTAAACTATAGTAAACTGCATCTTTAAAATCTGCAGGAGCTTTGCTTAAACTGGTTTTACCTAAGCATTCAAAATAATGATCATCCCATGTTTTTTTAAGAGTTTCATATCTTGCCTTAAAATACATTTGAATTGCTTATACGAGCTCTGATCCGCTAAAGAAAAACGCCGTTTCAATCACTCCATTTTCAGGAGAATCTGAACCATGCACTGCATTTTCGCCTTTTGATCGCGCATATAACTTACGTATTGTGTTAGCCTCAGCTTCAGCAGGATCAGTTGCACCAATGACTTTACGCCAGTGAGCTACCGCATTTTCTCGTTCAAGGCATGCAACAACAGAGGGTCCAGATGCCATAAATTCTGTCAGTTCACCATAAAAAGGGCGCGCACTATGTACCTCATAAAATTTTTTTGCCTGCTCAAGGGATATTCGAATCATTTTAACCCCTTTTATTTTAAACCCCTCTTCTTCAATTCTCTTTAGAATTGCTCCTGAATGTCCGTCGCTTACTGCATCTGGTTTTACCATTATAAATGTAATCTCTTTTTTTGACATACTGTTCTCCTGGATTCATAAAACTTACATAAAAATATAACTTCAAAAATTTATATTAACTTTTGAGTAATTTTTACTATTAACTTTTTTTATTTTTGATATTTTTCAAAACTTTGTGACTATCGTTTTTTTTTGAGATAGTCCATCACCTCTTTTTCAGACAAACCAGGAGGCATATCGACCCCGCCCTCTGAATACGGGCTACACGATAATACTCTTTTAACTGTATAGTAAAGGGCTTTATGTATAGGTAAAAAAGTAAATGAGACGAGAGCATACGCAGAACAACTCGGATAGTATCTGCAATTTGACCCAAGAAACGGGCTGATAAAATTACGATAAATCCGAACTGCAATTATAACCAGATACCTTAAAATTCCCCGCCTTGGTTTCATTTTAATTCCTTATACAGCACAAATAAATCCCCAACTTTATATCTTATTGGTTATTTTTGTTTTAAAAAGTCTGGTCATCAATGTTTCAAATTCCTGAACTCTGTCTTGCTCTGGAACATCGATAAAACCTTCTTTGGCATGAATGACAATATTAAATGAAGTCGAAATAACCATCTCATTATTTTGCTGCATTTTTTTCATTGCCTGAAATAGTGCACTTTTACAAATCCTGCGAAGCCGATTACGTTTTACAGCTCCAAGTTTTTTTTTGGGTAACGCAATTAGAACATATAAAGGCAGGTTTTGGCGAATATGCTCCGGTAACGTGTATCGAATTAATACATTTTTAGAATATACTTTATCACCGGAATTAAATATTTTTGTAATTTCTTTTTTATTTTTTAATGATAAAAAAAGAATCTTTTGTTTCAAAAGGTTTTATTTAACGATATGAAATCGTCTACGCTCATCTGATACGGTTAATTTTTTTCTGCCCTTTTGACGTCTTCTTTTCAAAACCTGTCTACCGCTTTTTGTAGCCATTCTGGATAAAAAACCATGTCTACGGTTACGTTTTAAATTTGAGGGTTGATAAGTTCTTTTCATATAAATTTTACCTGTTGGACTTTATTTACCGGTGTTATCCACCATTGAATAAGTCCTGAATTTTAATTTGAGTTGTCAACCATTAAATTAATATCATAGCGACTCTCATAATTAAAAATTAATTTGAGATCATTGCCGCTATGAATTATATGTCTACTCTTCTTCGTCATCATCATCAAAATCAGCAGCCGGTACTTTTGCAAGAACAGCTTCTGATTCTGGCTTGGGATTATACAATTCTTCGATTTCTTGTTCGGTATAGTATAAATCTCCAAGAATATTTTTATATGCGCGTATTTGCAAATATTCACGCATACCTGTTCCGGCAGGAATTAAATGCCCGATAATGATGTTTTCTTTTAAACCAGTTAATGGATCTTCTTTACCTCGAATTGCAGCATCTGTTAAAACTCGTGTTGTTTCCTGGAATGATGCGGCAGAAAGAAAACTTTCTGAGTTCAAAGATGCCTTGGTTAATCCCATTAGAACGGGAGTACATGTTGCAGATGCACCGCCTTCAGCAAGAACCCTTTTATTTTCTGCCTGGAACAGTACTTTATCAACGGTACTTGAAGGCACAAATATAGTATCCCCTGCATCAGCAATTTCTACTTTTCTCATCATTTGACGTATGATAATTTCAATATGTTTATCATGGATATAAACACCCTGCAAACGATAAACTTCTTGAATTTCTCGAATCATGTATTTTTGAAGCGCATTTTCGCCTTTGACTCTTAAAATATCATGAGGATCAAGCGGTCCTTCATCAAGAGCATCTCCCTGTTCTACACGCTCACCTTCCTGAACAAAAATTTGTTTGCTCATCGGTATAGAAACGGAAACAGATTGTTCTTCGCTATCGCCATCAGAAATTCCATCCTGTACGACATAAAGCACTCTTTTGTCTCGAACAATTTCACCTTTATCGACAATTAAGCCATCAATCTCGGCTAGATGGCATGGATCTTTTGGATGTCTTGCTTCAAAAAGTTCATCAACACGTGGAAGACCACCGGTGATATCTCTAGTTTTTTCAGCTTTAGTTTCAATTTTTGCGATGATATCGCCTGATTTTATAGAAGCTCCATTTTCAACATTTAAAATGGCTCCTAAAGGTAATTGTATTTCTTCAACAAGCTTTCCTTTTTCATAAATATGAACCATGGGAGCCATTTTTCTGCCACGGAAAGATACAATTTTTTTAAGAGTTGAAGTTGACTTTTCGCTTTCTTCAAGTTTTAGATTTTTTCCTTCTTCAATGTCGACATATTCGACTTTACCATCACTGACAGCTATCAGCAATATGTTAAATGGATCATATTCGCTAAGCAAATGTCCCATTTTAACACGATCGCCTGTATTAACAAACAATACAGAACCACCGGGTAATGATGCTGAATAATCCTGTCCTAAAATATAAACGTTATCCTCATCTTCATGAATTACACCAGGAGCCGGTGCATATACTGTGGTTACCTTATCTTTTTCAATAATTTTCCCTAAAACTTCACCTCGTATTACACGGGCGCCATTTTCATGTTTATAGGAATCCAGGTCCTTTTTCTTATACTCAGATATGATTTGAGCAAGTAATATTGAACCTCTACGGGTAAGTACAGATTTTTTATCTCGATTGATGACAATTTTTCCCTGTATTTGCTTTACAATCGCATCATAGGGCGCATTAACCGAGTTTTGAACTGACCTTGTAGTTGCCGTACCGCCAATATGAAAAGTACGCATGGTCAACTGTGTTCCAGGTTGACCAATAGATTGTGCAGCAATAATTCCTACGGCTTCGCCTTTTTCTACTATTCTTAATGTGGAAAGATCTATACCGTAACATTTCTGACAAATACCGGAGATTGATTCACATGTTAAAGCTGACCTTACCTTAACTTCTTCATAACCCAGATTTTCTATACTTTGAGCCATATCCTCAGTGATTAAATCATTATTTTTAAACAAAATTTCATCAGTGCCGGGATCGCGAATATCTTGAGCCAGATATCTGCCATATAATTTAGCTCGTAAAGTTACGATTGTTTTATCGCCTTCTTTATCAGCAGAAAGTACAAATCCATTTGTGGTACCACAATCAACAATTTGAATGATGACATCCTGAGAAACATCCACCAAACGTCTTGTTAAATAACCCGCATCCGCTGTTTTTAAGGCAGTGTCTGCTAGACCCTTTCTAGCTCCGTGAGTTGAAATAAAAAACTCTAAAATACCTAAACCCTCTTTAAAGTTTGATCGAATTGGAAGCTCAATAATATCACCGCTTGGTTTTGCCATCAATCCGCGCATACCGGCAAGCTGACGTATCTGAGATTTTGATCCTCTCGCTCCTGACATTGCCATAACATAAATAGAGTTAAAACCTTTTTGATCATCTTTTAAAACTTCAAAAAGATCTTCTGTAATTCGATCATTTGTATTTGTCCAGATTTCAATAACTTTTTTATATCGCTCTTCGTTGGTGATTACACCTTTACGATGTTCACTCTCAACACGTTCCACTTCTTTGGTGGCTTTATCAATTAATTTTGGCTTTGAAGCTGGTATTTTAATATCATCAAGTGAAATAGTTGGCGCAAATTTTGTTGCATACGTAAATCCCAGTTTTTTAATTTGATCTAAAAACTTTACAGTAACAGCGCTTCCCCTGGTTTTATACAAATCGGCAATGATTTCATTTACCGTTTTGTTCGTCAGTGGTCTGTTTACATAAGAATAATCAGACGGCAACAGTTCATTAAAAATTAATTTACCAGGAGTTGTTTCAATTTGTCTGTCCTGATATATAAATTGAATTTTTGCACGAAGGTCAATGACTCCATTTTCAAGGGCATATATAATTTCTTCAATTGAGTCATATATTTTCCCCTCGCCTTTACCGCCGACCAGTTCTGTCGTTAGATAGTATAAACCAAGAATCATATCTTGAGTAGGACCAACAATTGGATGACCGTTTGCAGGGTTTAATATATTATGTGCTGATAAAATTAAAATCCATGCTTCCAGCTGGGCTCTTGGAGATAACGGAACATGTATTGCCATTTGATCACCATCAAAGTCAGCGTTAAATGCATGACAAACAAGCGGATGCAACTGAATGGCCTTGCCTTCAACCAAGGTAGGTAAAAATGCCTGAATTCCAAGTCGGTGTAAAGTAGGAGCACGGTTTAAAAGAACTGGATGTTCATGTATAACTTCTTCAAGCCCTTGAAATACTTCTCTGTCCTCATTTTCAATCATGCGTTTTGCAGATTTTATGTTTTGAGTATATTCATGCTCTACCAACCATTTCATAATAAATGGTTTAAATAACTCTAATGCCATTTTTTTCGGTAATCCGCATTGATAAATTTTTAGTTCTGGACCAACTACAATTACAGTTCTTCCAGAATAATCCACACGTTTTCCAAGTAAATTTTGTCTGAAACGGCCTTGCTTTCCTTTCAACATATCTGAAAGAGATTTTAAAGGTCGATTGCCTTTACCTTTAATAGCCTTTTTTCTTCTTGAGTTGTCAAAAAGAGCATCTACAGCTTCCTGTAACATTCTTTTTTCATTGCTTACAATAATATCAGGCGCTTTTAATGCCAATAGTCTTTTTAGGCGATTATTTCTATTGATCACTCGTCTGTAAAGGTCATTTAAGTCTGAAGTTGCAAATCTGCCGCCTTCAAGCTGCACCATCGGCCTTAATTCCGGAGGTAATACCGGTATAGTATCCATGATCATCCACTCAGGACGATTGCTGCTGTCTCTAAATGCTTCAAGTAATTCAAGTCTTTTTAAAATTCTTTTATCAGATACTTTTCGTTTATCTTCAATCTTGGCTCTAATCGTACGAATTTCTTCTTCAATGTTTAACATCGCCAGCAATTCTTTAACGGCATCCGCTCCAATAGAGGCGTACATCTTATCACCATGTTGTTCGGCAAGTCGTTCATAATCATCCTGACTGATTAATTGTTTAAACTCAAGACCAGAATCGCCGGGCTCAATAATAACATATCTTTCAAAATAAAGAATACTTTTTATGTCATTTGCAGACATATCCAGTACAAGAGCCATTCGGCTTGGAACTGTTCTGTAATACCATATGTGAGCGACGGGATACGATAGTTCAATATGCCCCATTCTTTCACGACGAACTTTATAATGAGTAACCTCTACTCCGCATTTATCACAAACGACGCCCTTGTAACGGATAGATTTAAATTTACCACAATAACATTCCCACTCTTTGGTAGTACCAAAGATTTTTTCACAAAAAAGGCCTTCGCGTTCAGGCTTAAGTGTTCTATAGTTAATGGTTTCTGGTTTCTTAACTTCACCGTGAGACCATTCTCTAATTTTATCTGGCGATGCTATTTTAACACGAATTTTATTAAAATCAAATATTTCACGCATGATTTTCTCCCGGTTTTCTTTTATGCATTTTGTAATGTATCAATTCTGATTTTCTTTCTGGCTTTACTAAACTCATCTTCAAAATCTGTAATTTCAACATCCTGATTATACGAATCTATAACGGAAATATCAATTCCAAGTGATCGAATCTCACGGATCAATACGTTGAAAGACTCTGGTATTCCTGGTTTAATGGCATGAAAACCTTTTACAATAGATTCATAAACACGAGCCCGTCCCTGCATGTCATCAGATTTTACTGTAAGTAATTCCTGTAATGTATGAGCTGCTCCATAAGCTTCCAAAGCCCATACTTCCATTTCACCAAGTCGCTGTCCGCCGAACTGAGCTTTTCCGCCAAGAGGCTGTTGAGTAACTAATGAATATGGACCTGTTGATCTGGCATGCATTTTATCTTCAACCATATGATGAAGTTTCAGTAAATAAATTACTCCCACAAAAGCAGGTTGAAGGAAATATTCACCGGTTCTACCATCTCTTAAATTGATTTTTGAATCTTCTGGCAGATTTGCCTTTTTCATATATCCAACAACATCTTCCCAGCTTGCACCGTCAAAAACTGGAGTTTCAAACTCAATTCCAAGTAATTTACCCGCCCATGCCAACTGTGTTTCAAATATCTGACCAAGGTTCATACGTGAAGGTACGCCCAATGGATTTAAAACTACGTCAATAGGTGTACCATCTGGTAAAAATGGCATATCTTCTTCTGGTAAAATTACAGAGATAACACCTTTGTTACCATGACGTCCAGCCATCTTATCGCCAACTTGAATTTTTCTTTTGGCTGCCACATACACTTTGACTGATTCAGCAATTCCTGGAGCCAGGTCGTCACCTAAATCTCGGCTGAATCGTTTTATATCAATCACTATACCGGCATGACCATTGGGAACTCGAAGAGAGCTGTCTCGTACTTCTTTTGCTTTTTCTCCAAAAATACTGTGTAAAAGTCTATACTCCGGCGTTAAGTCAGTTTCACCTTTTGGTGTTACCATACCAATTAATATATCGCCTGCTTTTACTTCAGCGCCGATCCTGATGATACCTTCATCGTCAAGATCTCTAAATGCACGTTCACTTATATTAGGAATATCTCTGGTGATAATTTCTCTTCCAAGCTTGGTTTCTCTTGCCTGAATTTCAAACTCTTCTATATGTATCGATGTGTAAGCATCTGCTTTGGCAAGATTTTGTGATAAAACAATCGCATCTTCAAAGTTATAACCATCAAAAGGCATAAAAGCCACGACCACATTTCTTCCTAAAGATAAACGGCCATGTTTCGTTGCCAGGCCGTCGGCAAGCACTGTAGCAGTTCTGGAAGATTTTTTATCTTTACCTTTTACAACTTCACCGGCAAGCAATGTTCCTGTTTCAACAGCTTGTTTCGCCTTTACCATAGCCTTTAAAACACCTTGATTGGTTTTCATCGCATAACGATAAACTTTTCCGCTATTGCCTGTAAATAGAAGACTTTTGTCTGTGACCTCGTCTACTGTTCCTGCTTCAGGCGCAAGATGTGCTTCAACAATGGGCATATGATTTAAACAAGTACTTTGATTGGTTCTTTTATATTTAGCCATTTTGTATGTAGAAATTGTTTTGTCATCATTCTGCACAACAACTTCATCTGCACTGACTTTAATAACCATACCGTCTTTGTCTGCAAGTATACATACTCCAGAATCATAAGCAATGGGCATTTCCAGGCCAGTTCCAACAATTGGAACCTCAGGATTTAACAGCGGAACACCCTGGCGCTGCATGTTTGACCCCATCAAAGCTCGGTTAGCATCATCATGTTCTAAAAAGGGTATTAAACCAGCAGATAATGAAACCACCTGTAATGGGTCTACATCCATCAATTGAATTTCCTCTGGATTTTTTAAAGGAAAATCTCCTCTATAGCGACAACTTACCATTTTTTCAACAAACTTACCTGAATCATCTAGCTCTGCATTTGCCTGAGCAACAACATTATGATCTTCTTCGTTTGCAGAAATATACTTAATATGGTTGGTGTTTTTTCCATTTTTAATTTCGCGATAAGGAGTTTCTAAAAACCCGTAAGGATTTAATCGTGCATAAGTTGCCATTGATGTAATCAATCCAATGTTTGGACCTTCCGGAGTTTCTATCGGACAAAGTCTACCATAATGAGTATAATGCACGTCACGAACTTCAAAACCAGCTCTTTCTCTTGTCAAACCACCCGGGCCAAGAGCATTTAATCTGCGCTTATGTGTAAGTTCTGATAATGGATTTGTCTGATCCATAAACTGAGATAATTGACTGGTTCCAAAAAACTCATTAACCACCGCTGTGATTGGTTTTATCGAAATGAGTAATTGAGGTGTCATAACATCGACATCATTCATACTCATTCTTTCTTTAACCACACGTTCCATTCTGGCAAATCCGGTTTTCAACTGAAGAGTTAATAATTCTCCAACAGTTCTTACACGTCGATTTCCCAAATGATCAATATCATCAAAATTAAAACCAGGGACTTCTGTAATTACATTGACCAGATATTTTAAAGTTTCAACAATATCTATCGGTCTTAATGTTTTATCGGTAACTTTATCGTTAAATTCTTTTGGATTTAAGTGATTAAATTTAGCATTTATTTTATAACGGCCAACAGTTCCCATGTTATAGGTTTTCGTATCAAAAAACAACCTGTTTAATTCATTTCTGGCTCGCTCAATATTTCGGGCTCGCTTTTCTTCATCGCCATGTTCAGCGCTATATTCAAGAGGACGTTGAACCTTTAAAAAATCAACGAGTGCTTCTTCTTCACACGTTACGCCATCTTTTTCCAAACTACGAATAACCAGCGTATCATCATTTAAATCTTGAGAAGCAAACAGCTCAATGTAATCAAGCTTACCTTCACGCATAATATCCAGGTTATCTTCGTTTAACGGTCCGCCGGCTTCGAGAATTACCTCGCCTGTATCTGGATGAATGATGTCAGCAATAGTTCTTCTTCCAACATGCTTCATTAAAGATTTCATGGTAGTACCCTTAACAGGTACTTTCTCTACGGAATAAAACAATCTTAATACTTCTTCGTTTGTTCCATACCCCAAAGCTTTCAATAATAATGTAAACGGAAACTTTTTTCTTCTGTCAATACGAGCTATTAACAAACCTTTTGTGTCCATTTCAAATTCAAGCCATGAACCCTTATGGTCAGGAATGATACGCGCTGAGTATAAATTCTTTTCAGAATCATAAAATATAAAAACACCTGGCGACCTGTGAAGCTGATTTACAACAACACGTTCTGCGCCGTTTATGATAAATGTTCCTGTCTCTGTCATAAGCGGAAGATCACCCATGTAAACTTCCTGTTCACGAACTTCTCCAGTCTCCATTGCAATTAATCTAATAATTGCTTTTAATGGCGCAGCATACGAGGTTCCATTTATCTTGCAGTCCCAAACGGAGCTTTTCTCTTCGCCGAGTGTATAATGTACATATTCGAGAACAACATCTCCGTTAGAACTTTGTATTGGAAAAGATTCCTCAAAGACCGATTGTAATCCTATAGCTTCTCTTTTTTCAGGATCAACATTTTTTTGTAAAAAATCCACATATGAATCTCTTTGGATATGAATAAGCGATGGTATATCGATAACTTTTTTAATTTTTCCAAAATTAATCTTTTTTATTGGAGGATTTTTAAGACCTGCCTGAATTTCTTCTTTATTTCCCATGGTAACCTCTCGCCGAATAATCTATGAATTGTTAACTGAAGTCTTGGATAGTACGAATGCATCGTACATAGTATCACAAGGTTGAAATATAATTACCTCAACCTTATGATGATCAAATAGAATACTTTTTTCTGAAAAAATATTAAGGTAATACAATTTTATTACCAGAATAAATTATTTCAATGTAATTTTTGCGCCAAGGGCTTCTAACTCGCTCTTGATTTTATTTGCTTCGTCTTTTGGACAATTTTCTTTCAAGACTCCGCCGCTACCTTCAACCAATTTCTTGGCATCCATTAACGGAAGATTTGTGATTTCACGAACCTTTTTAATTGCATCAACTTTTTTATCACCGCTCATAGATTCGAAAATAACATCAAACTCTGTTTTTTCTTCTGCAGCTGCAGCTGGTGCACCGCCTGCGGCCGCTACTGCCACTGGGGCTGCTGCAGAGATACCAAATTTTTCTTCCATTTTCTTAACTAACTCTGCCGCTTCCACCAGTGTCAGTTTACCTAATTTTTCTAATAAATCTTCCATTTTTTTTCCTCGCCTTTTAATTTATGATATTATAATTTTTACTTGTTTTTTTCCGCCACTGCGTTTATAGCTCTCGCAAGAGAGCTCATAACTTGATTCATCAAGCTTGCGATATTACGCGCAGGCGAGTTCAACGCAGAGGCCAAAGTAGCCAGTGACTGATCTCGAGATGGCATATCCGCAACAGATTTCATTGCTGCTTCGTCATAGTACCTTGATTCCATTACGCCGGAAATCATTTTAAAGTTTTCATTTTCACCGGAAAACTTCTTTAAAGCTTTGGCTACCACGGTCACATCTTCTTTAACAAAAGTTACGCCAATTGGTCCATGAAAAACATTATCCGCAGGAAAGTCTTTTATATCGGTTCTTTCTGAAAGTGCGCGTTTAAAAATATTGTTTTTTACTACTCTATAACGTGCATTTGTTTTATTCAGTTCTTTTCTTAACTCTGATAATTTTGCAACATTAATTCCCTGATATCGGGTTAATATAAAATCAGGGTTATCCTTTAGTAATTGGGAATATTGTTGTATTAGTTCAATTTTTTTTTGTGATGGCATTTTACCTTACCTTAGCCCCTTAATTCTTTCACGTTTATTTTAACGCCTGGAGTCATCGTCCCCGCAAGATACATAGAAACAACGTATTCGCCTTTGGCATCTGTCGGCTTATCACGCATAACCACTTGAAACGCAGTGTTTATATTCTCTACCAATTTCTCTGTATCAAAAGAAAGTTTACCAAGAGCCATATGAACAACTCCTGTTTTATCAGCTTTAAATTCAACACGACCTGACTTCAATTGTTTAATGATTTCGGCAACATCATTTGTTACGGTACCGGCCTTTGGTTTTGGCATTAAGCCCTTTTTACCAAGAACGGGTCCAAGCTTACCGACATCCTTCATTAAATCAGGAGTTGCAACTACAAATTCATAGTCAACCCAACCCTTCTGTACTTTTTCAATCATGTCATTGTCGCCTACAAAATCAGCGCCAGCTTTTTTTGCCTCTTCGGCTTTTTCGCCTTTTGCAAAAACAAGTACTCGAGAAGTTCGACCTGTTCCGTGCGGCAACTGTACAATTCCACGAACATTTTGAAGGCTCTTATACTTTATGTTTAAATGCCCTTCAATAGTACTATCGAATTTAGTTGATGTCATTTGCTTTATTAAATCAACAGCTTCTTTTAAAGAATACTCTTTATCAAGTGTTAATTTTTCAAGCGCTTTAGTGTAATTTTTTCCGTTCTTAGCCATTTTTAACTCTTATTATGAAATAGTAACGCCCATAGATCGCGCAGTACCCGCTATGATTTTTTTAGCGGCCTCAATATCATTTGCGTTTAAATCCGGATATTTTTGCTTGGCAATTTTCTCAAGTTGATCCTGAGTTAATTTTCCAACTTTTTGTTTATTAGGGACCGGTGATCCCTTTTCAAGACTGATTGTTTTCTTAATTAAATCACTAACTGGAGGTACTTTTGTAAAAAACGTGAACGATCTGTCGCTATACACCGTTAAAACAACAGGAATCAAGCTGCCGGCCTGTGCCTGTGTTTTCGCATTAAACGACTTACAAAACTCCATAATGTTAACGCCATGGGGACCAAGAGCGGTACCAACCGGAGGCGCCGGATTTGCTTTACCGGCAGGTATTTGTAATTTTATTTGTGTAACGATTTTTTTTGCACCCATTAAAGTTTCCCTGCGATTTTATTCCGAAATTTATTAAATCCGTATCCTGATTTTAAGATGTCCCGGCAACAATTTTTTAAAAGTAACCTGTTAAATTGTTAAATATTTACCAATGATTTCAAAATATTAACTAAAAGTTGTCAATTGCCTTTTAAATAATGTTGTATCATTAAAGAATTAAATTTTTCCGACCTGCAAATAGTCAAGTTCAACCGGGGTCGAACGGCCAAAGATCTCTACACGAACACGCAATTTACCTTTTTCTACATTTACTTCATCGATGATTCCTTGAAAATTAGCGAAAGGACCATCAATGATCTTTACAGTTTCACCTTGTGCAAATAATATTCGTGGAGCAACCTTTTCTTCGCTTGCATTTGATACCGCATCTCCCATTTCAGCAAAAAGACTCTGAATTTCTTCTTCCGTCAATACTTGTGGTTTTGCATCTGTTCCGACAAAACCCATTACACCAACCACATTTCTGATTTTATATAAAAGATCATCGGTTAAATCAAGTTCAATAAAAACATAGCCAGGCATAAACTTCTTTTTAACAATTCGCTTTTTACCGTGATACAATTCAGCCATGTCCAGTGTGGGAATTTTTATCTGCCCGATATTTACCCCGTCAGACCACTTTAACTTCTGGGTTTCTATAATTTTTTTAACCTTGCCTTCATGAGAAGACAGGGTATGCAATACATACCATTTCATTGACATATCAACCGAGCGCCTTTTGAACTATAAAATTTATTGCCTTGTCTGCAAGAAAAATAAAAAGTGTAAATAATATCACAGTTAAAAAAACTATAATAGTTGACCGGTTTACTTCTTCCCATGTAGGCCAGCTAACTTTTTTTAATTCAATCTGAGCTTCTTTTAAAAACTTTACAATTTTATTCATATCTTTAGTTCCTTTTAAAAATCAGTATAAATGAAAATAACATTCAGGGCGGGAAGGAATCGAACCATCACTAGCGGTTTTGGAGACCGCCGTTCTACCGTTGAACTACCGCCCTATATAGCCCACAACCAGAGTCGAACTGGTGACCTTTTCCTTACCATGGAAATGCTCTACCGACTGAGCTATGTGGGCGCATAACATAAATAAAGAAAGCTTCTGTAAAAAAATTACATTCACTTATCTCCGGCCAACCCAGCAATACCTTTGCCTGCTGAATTCTCGGAGAGGGAGGGATTCGAACCCTCGGTCCAGTTTCCCGGACGACGGTTTAGCAAACCGTTCCTTTCGGCCTCTCAGGCACCTCTCCATTTTATGTCGAGTAGCCTGCACTTTGTATCAGGCACCTCTCCATTTAATCTATTTTAAAAGGGTACGTGCCTGGAAGCTGCCGCTTTCAGTCACATCTCCATTTTATGTCGAGTAGCCTGCACTTTGTATCAGGCACCTCTCCATTTATTAATTTCTAAGGGTACGTGCCTGGCAGCTTTCGCTGTCATTCACCTCTCCATTTAATCTATTTTAAAAGGGTACGTGCGGCTGTCTAAAAAGTCTCACCGCAAAGGCGCGAAGTAAAGAAATAAAGGGATTTTTCTTATCATTTTCTTTAATTCCTTTGCGTTCTTTGCGTCTTCGCGGTTCAAATTTTGACCTATTAGACAACCCCACCTCTCCATTTACAAATTTCTAAGCGTATGTGGCGGCTTTCGCAGTCATTCACCATTACCTAGATTCTCAAGATACAATCTGATACCTGTATATCAGTTAAATATCTTCTTTTAAACTTGAAAAAGAAGATTCGGAGGAGGTAGGATTCGAACCCACGGACCCTTTCAGGTCTACGGTTTTCAAGACCGTCGCCTTAGACCACTCGACCACTCCTCCATCTCTTTATTAACAGGGGGAGATTTCGATTTTCTTTGACATGCCGTCAAGCAGCAAAACGGGCAGGATCTTTAAAATATGAAATTTTAATTCTTTTATTAAGTAATCGCATGAAATTAACGGCTTTAAAGCTATAAATAAGGACTTATTTTCTAAATAAATGCCGTTTACTATATTAAATCAAGTTGTTTTTCAGATAAATTTGTATGGGGTAACGGGGTTGTCTAAAAAATACCGCAACGACCGTCTGCTTTTGAACAGATTTATTATTTTTTAGATAACACCGTTAGGGGAAAGGCTTTTCCCCTTCCATGATATTTCTTAAAATCTTGCAGTCACTCCAACGCCATAGACTGAATCACCGTTTTGGGCAAGGTTAATATAAGGAACAAAAATCACACTGACTCGAAGCGATTCGCCTAGTTTCTTATTATAGACTTCAGCAAAACTCCATGGCCGAAACATCTCAAATAATTTAAACCCCAGAAAAGCTAACATTCCTGTTGAACCGATAGCTACTCCCGTGTCACCATGTATAGCTGCTATTCCTGCAATAAAAAGCCCTACAGATCCAAGTTCACCCCAAAGCGCAACCTGTCCTCCAGAATTATCTCCCTGAAGAAATGACCCAAGGCCGAAACCAATGAACCAGTTTAGTGCAAAAGCAGTCGTTGCTTCTTTACTATAATGATTATAAATGAAGCCCCTTTCATCATCAGAAAGAAATGCAGATTTTTTATAAATCGTGGTACGGTTTTCCATTAAACCGGCTGCGATCAATGATCGTACATCGCTTTCTGCCTGATCGGAATGTACATCGTTCATCATTTGAGATATTTTTACAGAGCTCACCTCGAATGCCATTTTATCTGTAAATTTTGAAATAGAGGAAAATATATTTACATTTAAAAATTCACCCTTATCATTAACTATGTTTTTTTCAGAAGATGTCTCAATTGCTTTAGTAAAAACTTGTACCTGATCTTTACTTGCCGCAAATCCACCAATGACAACAATATCTACATTATATTTTTTAGCTATTTTTAAGGCTGTTTTTTGATCAAAAGCATTTTTATCAAGAAAATTGCCCCTTGAAACCTCTTGATGCCATATGTTTCGATCTAATATTTGAAATTTATTGAACCTGCTAAGCGATGCTGAAAAAGATTCTGGAATAGTAGTTTTCAGGTATTGGTGATCAGGAGAATTACTTATATCAACAAAATCAAGTATCAGCACTTTGGGTATTGAAGCTTCCTTATTTTCAATTGAAAAAATCTGAAATGATATGAATAATGGGTGACAGACAATTATAATTTTTAATATTTTTTTTTTCAAACGCATCATTTAACCTCTCCTGAATTCATATTTGATTAATTTAACGAAACAAATGCTCCGAGGTACACTGTTACAGTATTTATATTAAAAGCATTGTCAGTAACATAACCTTGAGTGGTTGGAATGGTAATACTTATATCGGAAAATTCCAAATGGCTGTAATAAAATCCCAGTATATAACCAAAAGCAAATGATCGACTGATTATTTGACGATATCCGATGGCAGCATTGGCTCCAAATCCAAAGTTAATATCAATTTTTTCACTTGTGTTTTTATATAGTGCAGAAGCGTCTCCAACGGAAGCAGTGAGAAAAAATCGCGATGGACGTAAATACCATGTGAGCCCTGCCCCTGCATCAAATATTGTAATGGTCACTTTGTTTAAACGACGCTCGCTATCTCGTAAAATATCATTTGATGCCCCTATGTAAGGTTTAAACACATTTGAGTTACCCAGATGGAGGTACAAAATCAACTGATCATTAACCGGATATCCAAAGTGAAACCAGTATAATAAGGGCGGCCCGGTAAGATAAACTGTATCTAATGTATTTACCGGCGCCGCAAAACTGCTCTGCCACCCGGAACCAATAAAAAAGCTAAAATGAATTTTATTAACAATTGAATTAAAATTATTTGCCTGAACTTCATCCATAAACAAATTCAATAAAAATTTATTTTCAATTTCTTCGATGGTAATTTCTGAAGTCGAAAGCACCAGAAAGGTTTTTAAATCAATGGCTTTTAAATGTATTTTTTTCGAACCGTCATCTGAATAATGAACCGTTCCGACAATGGCAATCGAGGCATTTAACAGATTTTCAAGGTCCATTTCTTTTTTTCCGACACCTTGCTGACTCAGCTCAATTTCTTTTAATAGGTCGGGAAAATCACTTCGTTCAGCAATATCAATGTTCATTTTTTTTAAAGAATTATAAATGGTTGCCGTCGCTTCTTCATCTATTCCGTTTTTTTTACCGGTTAGTTTAAACGGCGTTACTGTAAAAACTTTTTTTAAATCCGATGATTTCATTTTAAATAAAAGTTCTTCTGCCACTTGATCGTATGGAGTAGACCGAATAGATGATACTGCAAAAAGAAATATAAATATTCCCGAAAAACGATATTTCATAGCTCAAAATACAAAAACCATTTAATAAGTCAATAGATTATTCTGATGACAACTTTTACATAACTGACATCTAAATGTAAAATACCAAAATCAAAACTCTTGTCAGATTAGTCGCCATTAAAGAAATGTCTGTTCATATGAATAAAACGTTAAACATATTTACTGTTTTGATTGTACTTTTTGTAAGCCTCATAAATCCAGTTTACCCGGAAACGATGGCTAAATTTAGGGGAGGGCAAATTGAAGAGTCTGATGTTTTACAGGCAGGCGCGATTGCACTGTATGAGTTTAAAATGCAGGAAGCAGGTTTAAAACAGCAAATATTGTTAAATTTATTAAAAGTTAAACTCATTTCTCTGGAAGAAAAGTCTAGCGGTAAAAAATGGAATCAATTGATCATTGATTTTATCGATAAAAACTATGACAGTGAATCTTCAAAACATATTAAAAATTACTACAATAAATATGCAAAATCAGACAGTATCATGGAAAGTGAAAATGAATCAACAGATATCGATCAACAGCTTAAATTTGAAATTGAAAATCAATACACGTTATCACTGTTTAAAAAATACAATGTTAAACTAAACTTCAATCGTCCGGAACCTCCTGTGGTTCAAATCAATACTGACAATAAACCTTACTGGGGAAAATCAAATGCAAAAGTAACCATTGTTGAATTTTCTGATTTTGAATGTCCGTATTGTAAAAAAATGCAGGTTGATATTCAAAAAATTAAAATGAAATACGGCGATAAAATAAAATGGGTTTTTATTGATTTTCCTTTAGAGTTTCATAAAAATGCGATGCTTGCTCATATTGCCGCTCATTGTGCCGCAGAACAAGGTAATTTAAAAAATAATTTAAAAAACAGCAATGAATATTATTTTAATTTTCAGCAACTGTTATTTCAAAACGCGCCTGTATTTGATAAAAATAATATAATAAATTTGGCAGAATCTCTTCACTATAATAAAAAGACATTTCAAACCTGCCTTAATGACGATGATGATAAAATAAAAAATCAAGTTCAAGATAACACACAATACGGTAAAAACCTTGGTATTTCCGGCACTCCAACGATGTTCATCAATGGAAAATATTATCCGGGGCTTCTTGAATTAAATGAACTTGAGGAGATCATTGACGGAGAATTATGAGCATAAAAATCATTGTTCTTGGAAGCGGCACGTCAACGGGTGTTCCAATACTGGGTAAACATACTCCGGTAAATCATTCGAAAGACCCTAAAGATACACGCTTGAGAGCTTCTTTGTTTATCGATGGAAAATTACCCATCATTATTGATACCGGCCCTGACTTTCGACTACAGCTTTTAAACAACCAGATTGACGATGTCTCCCATGTTTTACTTACCCATTCGCATTATGATCATGTTGGCGGTCTTGATGATTTACGCCCGCTATGCTTTAAAAACGATAAAGGAATCACATGCTTTAGTGATGACTTTACTCATCGTGAAATCATTGGTCGTTATCAATATTTTTACAGAGAAGAGGATTATTTTGGAAAACCTAAAATTAACTTTAATCTTTTACCTGAAAATGAAAATGGACTGTTCGCCAGTTTTTATGTTGGAGAAACTTTAATACAACCAGTTAAACTCATGCACATTAAAAATAAATCATTTCATTCCATTGGTTATGTTTTCGATAAAAAATTTGCCTACCTGACTGATTTTAGAGAAGTTTTTACTGAGTATACTGATTTTCTATACGATCTCGATTTAATGATCATAGGTGCCCCGCTTCCCAAACCGCACCCCAATCATTTGTCGATTTTTGAAGCGGTTGATTTAATCAACAAATACAGAGCTAAAAAAGGCGCCATAACTCATCTTGCCGACGGTAAATTCCACAAAGAACTTGAAAATGAGCTTCCGCAACATATCCGACCTGCCTATGACGGCATGGAACTAAGCATTTAATAATAAAAATTTAACGCGATAACTTCAAGATTAGACCATACAATGAGCGATAATGTATAAGAAGTTCTAAATGAGAATGGTCATGATTTAATCAATTATCATCGACATTTTTCAAAAAATCATTAAGAATTTTTACTAAAACATGATAAGTGAAAATTTTGAACCGGGATACTCAGGCTATAAGATCAAAATGATCATAGCTATTGAAAAAGACAATATATTTGCGTACAGAAATGAATTGATCGTACCGGTAATGTACAACGATATTTCTGAAGCTCAAATTCATGTAACCAAAGACATTCATCGACGTTTAAAAGACAGCATGTATTTTCGTTCACAAAAAATCGGCTTTGATCTGGTTCGATACGGCAACACAGCCACTTCAAATACCTACATCGCGTATCGAATATTACCCATTTCGTCACACATCACTGCAGAAAACAAATAAAACGATTTCAAAACTTGTTAAAACGTTAAAATAAACCTTACGCTACAAACCAGCTGAAAAACCAGAAAATAAAAATAACCGGCGACCATTGTTTTTTTTTATAAATATCACCGGCAAGACTTGATGAAAGTATTAAATAAAACGCCAGTAAATTGAGACTTTTCCATGGCTCAAACCATACAAGAATAAAAAAGAAAATTTGAGTAAGCTGCATAACGGGTAATAAAAATCTATAGATGTTTAAAGGAAAATAAAAAGACTCGCGCTTAAACATTTGACGAAAAATGATCATGGTATTTTTATAACTGTAAAAAAAACGGGGTATCTCCCGAATAAATTCAATACTACGAGCATTGCCGGAATTTATTTTTTTAAGCCCCGATTTTATAACCAGATGAAAAAAATAATAATTTAAATATGCCGATTCTGAATGATCATTTTTTAGTAATTTTTCTTTTTGTGTAATCGTTAAACCAGAAAAAACATCGTCAATCTCGGATTTATTTACGGCAAAAAAAGAAGCGTGATAAAATCCGAAAGGAAAATTTTGACGGGCGTATAGCTCAAAACGGCCAATCCGAAACAGCCAGCGCACATAGTTTAACAAAGTTACCAGTTTATTTTTAAATTCATGAAAAAAACCATGACGGGGGAAAAGCCATGCAAGAGTATAATCCGATCGTACATAATTTGCCAGACGATATAAATCCGTTTTTCTTGCCAGGACATCAGGAGATACATAGACAAGAATTTTACTGCGGCAATAGCGCATAGCCTCGTTCATAAGACCGGTAGGCGACTTGCGCATATTCTGATGTAAACGCCAAAACCGCAGATTCTCATATGTATACATTGCGGACTTGATATCAGGATCGTCATGAAATACAATGACTTCAAAAGCTTCGGTATCCTTTTTTAGAAGTCTACACCAGCGTCTGAAATTACTTTGTTGAAAACGATTCTCTTTATCATACCAACAATATACCGTAAAGCCGTTCGCCATAGGATGATGTTTCAGAAGAAAGACGCATCAACCAGCATTTTTCATTTATTATAAATCATTGCTTTATTTATCTACAAATGCATATGGTTTGACCAGGTTTTTATTGTACTGATATATGCCCTCGCAGCAGTTTCGATAACAGCCATCATAAATAATTAACCTTAAATAAGACCGGCGCTTTGAACACAATCAATAAATGATTGACCATCTATTTCTATTTCATTTGTATTATGTATGAGCGTAAAATTAATTGATTTTGGCCTGGAAAATAAAAAACTAATTAAAAAATTTGTAAAATTTCACTGGACACACTATAAAGGCGACAATCATTTTATACCGCAATTAAACGGAGAACTGCTGGGTAATAAATTATTTTCAATGAAAGGCGTATTAACGCCGGAGCACCCGCTTCATCAGCATGTAGAAGTTCATCACTGGCTTGCCTATAAAAATGGTAAAATTGCAGGCCGGATTGCCGGCGGCATCAACCGTAGATTTAATGAATTTCACAATATAAAATCAGCCAGCTTTTCTTTTTTTGAATCCATTGACGATCAAGAGGTTGCAGACGAGCTTTTTCAAGCGGTTGCCAAATGGGCCAAAAACAAAGGGATGGAAGATCTTCGCGGACCTGGCGGACAATATTCCAATGCGACTCATGAACCATGGCAGGGCTGCCTTATCGATAACTTTCATGACGACCCCTGTCTTGAAATGCCCTATCACAAATTTTATTATGCCAGTTTAATGGAAAAACATGGTTTTAGAAAAATTAAAGATTACTATGCCATACAAATGTCAAAACATCATCCCTTTACCGAATCGGAGGGCGTTTTTATGAACCGGTTAAAAAAACGTTCCAATGTACAAACACGCGCAATGGATAAAAACAATATTAAAGGCGATGTTTTGAAAATCATTGAAATTTACAATGAATCCTGGAAAAACAACTGGGGGTTTTTACCAGTTACAAAAGAAGAAGGCGAAGCCATGGCAGAAATGCTCACCATGATTGCGGTGCCGGAGCTTATTCGATTTGCAATGGTTGACGGTAAAGAAGTTGCCATGATTGGTTTTTTACCCGACCTAAACGAAACCTTTGCTTTAAAAAAAAGTATTTTTGGTAATTCCGATCTCGTTCGTTTGCTAAGAATGTTTAGCAATAGAAAAAAAATTAAACGCTACCGATTTATGTTTCTTGGAGTGATGCCAGAATATAAAAAAAGAGGATTTGACGGTATATTAAGTTTTGAAGTAAGAACCAATCTTGATATAGTTCGACCCGCTGCTGATCGTGTAGAAGCATCGCTGCTTCTTGAAGATAATATTCCCATCATTCAATTGGCAACGGATCGCGGTATGGGACATATCTATAAAACATATCGAATTTACAGTAAAGAATTGTAAGTCTCTTAAACTTAAAATGGATTGACAACCTAATGAAAATTTTACGTATAAATATAAATGGTCAGGAATTTTTTAATTTATTGTTTCATATTTATCAATATACTTTCATTTGATTTTTTTTATTCTGTCGATCAGCAAACTAAAAATATTGGTTTTTGCGGAAGTTCTTACAATGAAACTCAAGAAAATGAACATGTAAATCAATGGTTTTATAAATTAGAAAAATCTTCATATAAAAAGTTTATAAAAAATTTTACTAACGATAACTTAAAAGAAGTGAATATCGATATATCCGAATTTAAAAAAATGACCAGTCTCTTCGAAATGCCGAAATCACAACTTCAATCAGAGTATACATTTAACCATAAATTAAAAGTCCCCGATTATCTTCTAATAGAACGGTTATTTAAACCACCTAAAACATCTGGTTAAATCGACTTTAATTTTATTTAAGAGCGCGTCCCACAACTTGGGCGCGCTTTTCCGGTACAGGGATGTGCCGGTATTTTTGTGAGCTGAGCGCACAAAATGCAGCTTTTTGCGGACGTTGTTTGCAAAAAGCGTGCGTCTCAAAATTCATGGATGGGTTTTGGGACGCTCACTAAATACAAAATTTAATTACTTAAGGAGTAATGTATGATCAACATTATAAAATTTACATTTTCATTTCTGTTTTTACTTTCTTTCTTTTTACCTCAAAAGTCAGTTCATGCCTGTTCCGTTTGCGGTATGGGCGATCCAATGGCGACGGCTGGCGATTCCAGACCTGTTGCCGGTCAAATCAAAGTATCTCTTGAGAACCAGTTTTTAACAGCCACGGCAGTAAGCGATGACAATACAGATAATAAAGAATCTTTACAGCAATATTCTGTAAAGCCTGTCTTTGTTTATAGCCCTGCTGAATTTTTAAACATAGTCATAGGAGCTCCGCTGGTTTACAAAAACTGGGTATTAAATAACATAGCTTCGGGTACCATTGTCAATAGCACAAAACCTTTTGGTTTAGGCGATATTGATGCAGGCGCGAGGTTATTTATTTTTCAAAACACCAACTTAAATCAACAAATGCGGCATTCACTGGCAATGACTGCAGGCATTACAATGCCCACAGGAAATAACAACGTTAAAGATGATCTTGGCGTGCGTATAGATGAACATTCCCAGATTGGTACGGGTTCATGGGGTCCATACGTTGGTCTTTTGTATGCTTTTCACAAAGACCCCTGGAATTTTTCAGTGTACTCTGGTGTGCGATTTCATACCGTTAATGTTTATGATTACATTTACGGCACGGGAATAGTAGCCGGCATTACCACACAGTTTCGAATATGGGAACCGTTTGCTCTAACACTGGGTATTGATGCCCGTTATGCTTACAATGATACCCTGGCTGGCGTTACACAAGTCAACACCGGCGGAGCTGTATTTGGAGCCACCCCTGGATTTATTTTAAATATAGTTTCAGATCTCTGGATAAAAGGAAACGTTCAAATTCCATTTTATACCAAACTATCCGGACAACAAACTGTCGGCGCTACGTTTAATTTAAATCTTGAATATGCATTTCATAGCTGATATAGCTAAAACTTTACAGGAGAAAATTATGAAAAAACTTGAAAAAAAAATTAACAGAAAAAAATTTCTGGCTGGCGCTGCTGGAATAGCTGCAACGGCTCTGGCATCTAAACTTTGGGCAGTAGAAACAAATGATCCTCATGAGCATCACCATCAGCATGGCAGTTCCAAAAATGCCGCACTGATTGCTGCTGCAAATGATTGTACAGGAAAAGCCGAAATTTGCTTAGACCATTGTATAAGTACATTAAAAGAAAAGGACCTGAGTCTGGTGGATTGTATGACGTCTGTTCGTGACATGATACCGCTTTGTCAGGGCTTAAGCAGTCTTGCTGCTTCAGAGTCAAAATACCTGGCTAATTACATGAAAATTTGTATTACTGCCTGCGATGATTGTATCAAAGCTTGTAAAAAACACGCTGATAAACATCAAGTTTGTGCAGACTGTGCAGAGGCATGTAAAAAGTGCGCTGACGAATGTAGAAAACTTGCTGCATAAGCAAATCTTTTAAAACTCCAGGTTTAACCAATTAGAGACATTAAATATGTCTCTAATTGGTTGACTAAACCGTTTAAAACTATACTCTTGCAAATGTAAAATATCGTGTCACAGTTTTTATAGTTATGGAAGAACGCTTAACACTGCAGATAATCTCTGACCGTCTTTAAAATCTTCATTCATCCTTAAAATTGAATTTTTATCGATCACAATCGTTGTACTCATGGTACCATAGAACATATCAGTTAGTTTAAAATTTTTATCCAGGGCTGCCTTAAAATCAGTATAACCGCTACCTGTTTGATTTGCCAATGCCTGTGCAATTGTTCCTGAGACATAATCGAGCAAGTAAAATTCAACATTTGGATACATTGGTTTTATAGTATTACGGATATAGCTCATATGCACATCGCATACTATACACCACATGGTAAAATAAATCACCACTCCATTTTTTATGGTTAATATATTTGAAAGGGTATCCGTTGTTCCATCAGTATTGTAAAAAGTAATATCAGGAACTCGATCTCCTGGTTGAAGACCTGTCACATTCAAATAGCGCCTATCGGTAGCATCAGGAAACAAATTACTCAAAGGAACCGGATTCGAACAATTTATTAAAAAAAGAACCAATGATACATATATAAAATATTTTTTAACGAAATACATGAGAATACTCCAGTGTAGTTATGATGGTGGCTGGTTTGTTAACTCCCCAACCTGTAAATGGTAAATTAAAAGCATTATTAAATTTAATCACATTGTTTTGATCCGCTGTTGCAAAAGCAATCCCAACCAGTAAGTTGTGCTTTAGAAATCCGCTATTTTGATTTTCAATACCATTGATTTTTAAATAATATTCTTTAGTATATCCGTATCCCAATGTTCCAGTGATGGAATCCATGGAATCAAAAGAAAATGTATAACCCGTTGAAGCAGTTAAATTTAATTTACCGCCAGGTTGTATATAATACGGTTCAATATATCTGCCATATTCCATATTAACAGGTCTCTGTGCACTTATTGAATAATTACCAGCCAGACTGATATTAAATGATTTAATTGTTTTATCGAGCAATAAACTAAAATTAAATGTATAAAACCCAAGGCCGGTAATGTCAAAACTATTGGGTACATTATCATAAGGTGAAATTCCTGTCGGCACAATAGCTTTAACCCCTAAATACGTTGCAGGCCAAATATCTTCTAAAGATAAAATACGATAAACGCAGCGTATATCATTAAACAATTCAAAATTAAAACCAAGGGTAATATCCCCTGCTCCATAGGTTGTACTTTTTAAGCCCGTATATTGGTTGATATTTACCACATAGGGAATTGATACAAATGTCTGGATGTTATCATGAACCCGGTATGCCGAACCTATGCTTAACCTCAACTGCCTTAAATCAGATCCAGGCGGATCTTTTTTATACTCACCTTTTGAATTCCAGTACCCGTTGTATTTTTCATGCTCAATGGATGTATCAAAAAGAAATGTTGCAAATTTTGGAAGTACCAGCGAGGCGCTAGCCCCTCCTCCACAGCAGGAGGCTGCACTGAGCGGTCTAACAATTTCGACCATGACCGCTATAAAAGCGATCATGGTGAAAAATATACTTTTCTTCAAAATTGTCATAACTATTGATTTATTTTTTTAAATTCAGTAGCGCCATCTCCGGTACCTGCGCCAGCCAGTCCACCTGTGGTTTTCCATTCATTGGTGCCCGCTGTCGAATTGACAACTTTCAAGTGAACGGCAAAGGTCAACATACCCGTATTTGCGATCGTTAATGCACTACCTGTAAAGTGTCCATTGCCATTATCAGTTAAATTTGACCATCCAGTGCAAGTTCCATTCACTGTATCCCATGTATTACAAACACTCAATGTTATCGTTCCAACTGTCCATGCTGAAGGTACTTCATTGTTCAATATTTTCGAACTAAATACAGCCGGCATACCAAGATAGCTTTCGGTAGTAGCCAGAAATAGATCAATTGAATCGCTCCCCGGTGTTCCTGCGCTAATTGCAGATTTAAAAATGTGGTATGTTCTTGTAACAGGAGTTGCGCTTCCTGCCGGATCGACGATTTTATCAGTTATTCCCTTTAATGTTCCTTTATTCATCATGGTTCCACCGACCGTGACAGTTAAATGATCTGTTTGATGAACTCCATTTACATGAAAGTGTAATTGCCAGGTTGTTCCAGACATTACATAATAAACAGTAACCTTATAGTTTCCATTACCAAGATCCGTCGCAACAGTACTTTCAGAAGGCGTGGTATGGATATAAGTCGTCATGTCCATCATGGCCTCGACTTCAAGCTTTAGACCCGATTTAGGTGTTCCATTTTCCTTAACTGTAAATGTCAAGTCCGACCTGCCGACAGTATGAATGTTTCCGGCATTTTCGGTAATGGTATAAGGTGAAGTTGCAGCTGCGTCTTTAGGCGCTACGGTGCATGAGTTAATGAACATGGAAGCTGTAAAAACAAGCGAAAGGGTAACAAATATTTTTTTTTGAAATTGCATATAATACTCCATTTAATTTTTTTAATTTTAGAAAATTACTTTTTTAAATAATCTTCAATAAGGCTTTGCATTTTTAAAATTTCTTTTTTTGAAAAGCCCTGATACTTATAAAGAACTTTATTTTCATGATCAATCAATACGGTGGTTGGCAAAACAGATACTTTAAACTTGTTTGCAAAACCTTCGTTTTCATCAATTAAAACTGGAAAATCTACTTTATTTTTATCTAAAAATTTTTGAATGTCTTCTTTTGAAGGACTGACGCTTACTGCCACCACCATTACACCATTGTTTTTTAATTGTTGGTACAATGCATTTAACTCTGGAAATTCCTGGACACATGGTTTGCACCATACGGCCCAAAAATTAACAACGATCAATTTAGAAGAGTATTCTTTTAAATCTACAGTTTGATCTTGAAGATTCTTAAGCGTACTGCTTTCTACTGCAAAGACATTTGAAATCGATAAACATAACAATAAATAAAATCCAATTTTACGAAACATAAATTATCCTTTAGCACACGAGGTGCTTGTGGTTTTCATGTACAAGGATGTACAAATGAAAATCTTTAGCACA
>JAOUFY010000022.1 GCA_029857955.1 Spirochaetia bacterium | reverse complement strand
GGATTTGAATCCGCCCATTTTAATTGCAGCAATACAATTCAATGATTTGACCGCTCATTTAAATATTGTGATTTGGCGGTATGCCTAAACGTACGGATATTAAAAAAATAATGATCATTGGATCAGGTCCGATCGTTATAGGGCAGGCCTGTGAATTTGATTATTCCGGAACCCAGGCAGTAAAAGCCCTTCAAAGCGAGGGTTATGAAACCATTTTAATCAATTCAAACCCTGCGACCATCATGACAGATCCGGAACTGGCAGATCGGGTTTATATTGAACCCATTGATTTAACTTACCTTGAAGAAATTATAAAAAATGAAAGGCCCGACGCCATTTTACCAACTGTGGGCGGTCAAACAGCGTTAAATGCCGCTTTGCAACTGGATTCAGCCGGTATTTTAAAAAAATACAGTGTAGAATTGATCGGAGCACGAGCAGAGGCTATTAAAAAAGCTGAAGACAGGGAATTGTTTAAAAAGGCAATGCAAAACATCGGCGCAAGCGTTCCCGAATCCGGCATCGTTACCAACCTTACAGAAGCATTGGAACTGGCTGATCGAATTGGATTTCCATTGATCTTAAGACCTTCTTATACTTTAGGCGGTACAGGGGGCGGAGTTTGTTACAACCTTGAAGAGTATGAATCGATGATTGCAAGAGGTATTTATGAAAGCCCGATCAATCAAATTTTAGTTGAACAATCTGTTCTCGGATGGAAAGAATTTGAACTTGAAGTCATGCGTGATGTAGCAGACAATGTGGTGATCGTTTGCAGCATTGAAAACCTTGATCCCATGGGTATTCATACCGGAGACTCAATAACCGTTGCACCTCAGCAAACATTAAGCGATAAAGAATATCAGAAATTACGCGATTTGGGAATCGCTATTATACGTGAAATTGGAGTTGAAACCGGCGGATCCAATGTTCAATTTGCTATTAATCCAACAAACGGCGATATCATTGTGATTGAGATGAACCCGAGGGTGAGTCGATCATCGGCTCTGGCAAGCAAGGCGACAGGGTTTCCCATTGCTAAGATTGCAGCTAAATTATCAGTTGGTTATACACTTGATGAAATCATGAACGATGTAACAAAAAAAACACCGGCATCGTTTGAGCCAACCATTGATTATATTGTAACCAAAATACCTCGGTTTACTTTTGAAAAATTCCCTGAAAGCTCGCGGTTATTGGATACTCAAATGAGATCAGTGGGCGAGGCAATGGCCATTGGCAGAACTTTTCCGGAATCTTTTCAAAAAAGTATAAGATCGCTTGAAATCGGCAGATCAGGATGGGGCTGTGACGGTAAATTTGAAATTTCTTCGGAAGTGATGAGAAAAATTCAAAATGGCGAATTTAATATTTTTATTAAAGATGTTTTATCAAAAGCTACTGATTTAAGAATTTTTTATGTACGCGAAGCCATGCTTCAAAACATTTCTCTAACACAGATTTATGAATACAGTAACATTGACCCGTGGTTTTTAACTCAACTTTTAAAATTAATTTCCTATGAAGATTTATTTAAAAATACATGGAATAATAATAATGTAATTACAAAAGAACTGATTTTAGACGGATTTAAGCTTGGTTATTGCGAACGACAATTTGCTTTTATGATGGCACAGAGCCGTTTACAGGATGAAATCAGTAATTTAGTAAAATACGATAAAGGATCGCAGGAATATCTTGAGCTCGAATGGAAAATTGAAAGTGATATCCGTGATCATCAAAAAAAAGTAGAACAGTTTATTTCGGACATGAAAATTCAACCTGTATATAAACGAGTGGATACATGTGCTGCAGAGTTTGAATCGTATACACCTTACATGTATTCTACGATGGAAACAGAGTGCGAGAGTAATCCAAGTGATAAAGAAAAAGTCATTATTTTAGGGGGAGGGCCAAATCGAATTGGTCAGGGAATTGAATTTGACTATTGCTGCTGCCATGCATCATTTGCAATACAGGAGATGGGATTTGAAAGCATCATGATCAATTCAAATCCAGAAACAGTTTCTACGGATTATGATACCTCTGATCGTTTGTATTTTGAGCCGCTGACCATTGAAAGTGTTTATAATATCTATAAAAAAGAATCTCAAAACGGGAATATTCGCGGAATCATCTTGCAATTTGGTGGTCAAACTCCTTTGAAGCTTGCCAATGCCTTAAATAAAAAGGGAGTTCCCATTTTAGGCACATCCTGGGCAAGTATAGACCTTGCTGAAAATCGTCAGCGTTTTTCTGAAATCATTGACAAGTTACACATTAAACAACCGCGGGGAACAATGGCGACCAGCCTTTCCAGCGCGCTGACTGCGGCAGAAAAAATCGGATATCCGGTCTTGGCCAGACCTTCCTATGTTTTAGGCGGCAGGGCCATGAGTATTGTACATGGTCCTGATCAGCTTTCTACGTATATGAAACAAAGTACAGAAGTCAGTAAAGATCGACCTGTGCTCATCGATCAGTTTCTTGAAAATGCAGTTGAGCTCGATGTCGATGCTATTTCTGACGGAATAGACGTTTATGTGGCCGGTATTCTTGAACACATTGAAGAAGCAGGTATTCATTCCGGCGACAGCGCGTGTATTCTTCCTCCGTATAATATTTCAGAATCATTGTTAAGTGAAATTAAAATTGTAACTAAACAGTTGGCTCTTGAGTTAAGGGTAATTGGTTTGATGAACATTCAATTTGCTATTTATAATGATGAGTTATATATACTTGAGGTAAACCCTCGAGCCAGCAGAACAGTACCTTTTGTTTCAAAAGCAACAGGAATACCGCTTGCAAAAGTCGCTACCAGGGTTATGCTTGGCAAAACTTTAAAAGAATTAAACCTTCTTGAATATAAAGAACCTTCATTGTACTATGCCAAAGAAGTTGTATTTCCATTTAAAAAATTCAGCGGTGTAGACACTATTTTAGGGCCTGAGATGAAATCTACCGGCGAGGTGATGGGTATTGGTAAAACTCCTGCCGAGGCTTTTTTTAAAGCTCAGATTGCAGCAAACGCTTCTTTACCGCTTGAAGGTAAAATTTTTGTTTCTGTAAACGATCTTTGTAAACCACTGATTGTTGATTGTATGAGAAAAGCCCTTGAAACTGGTTTTACCATTGTAGCTACAGAAAATACTTCACAATATTTAAACGATCACGGCATAAAGTGTGAAAAAGTTTTAAAAGTTCACGAAGGTCGTCCTCACATTGTTGATAAAATTCGTTCAAAAGAAATTAAGCTTGTGATAAACATACCGACCGGAGTACAGACCCGAAACGATGCACTTGAAATTCGTTTATCTGCCTTACAGTATAACATTCCATACATGACAACTGTTGCTGCAGCCAATGCTGCATTTGATGGTATCGCAGAAATGAAAAATAAAGGCATATCGACATATTGTATAAATTAATATTATAAACATAGAAGGTTTTTTCTGATTGCAACCTGCAATCACGTATTGGCACACGCAGCATGATCGTGAGGTTTTATTGTTTTAAATGTAAAAATGTTAATTTATAACTATAAATTGACATTTTGTATTTAAAAAACATTAATTTTTCTTTTTTACTGTCATTTTAATTTTTAAAATAACATTTTATAAATATAAAAGGTGAGTTTATATATGAAAATGAATGATTTTGATATATAAACTGATCTTTCATATTTGTAAATTGATAAAAATTTGTTAAATATGTTAATTTATAATTAAATATGTCATTTTTAAATTTTCATCTTATAATGAAGAAAAATTTATTTTTAAAAGTTGTTTAACATGGAATCATCCATTTATTAAAAAATATTTGACTAACCGTTTAGTTAATTTTCGGTAGCCGTGTTCATGAGTAAAGCACAGATCAATCAAGAAACTAAGCTTAAAATATTATTTTCAGCTAAAAAAGAATTTGCCCTACATGGTTTTGCTGGCGCAAGAATGGATGCCATTGCCAAACAAACGGGTGTTAATAAGGCTATGTTACATTATTATTTCGGCAGCAAAGAACAATTGTATAAAGACGTTATTATTTATTTGGTAGGGCTTGGTTTAAAAAATGATACCAGCATTTACCCGATAAACGAGAGTTTAACTTCAACGCAAAAATTATCATCCATGATCTATTGCATTGTTCATTTACATTTTGATGTAATTGACCATGACTTTCATCGAATCATCGCCTGGGACTTTGCCGAAGGTAAAAACAGCATGAAGATGCTTGTAAAAGACTATTTTGGTCCAGCGCTAGAGCGATTAGAAAGCATTGTTATTGAGGGAGTAAAGACCGGTGAATTCAAGACAAGCAATCCAATGATGAGCGTTTGGAGTTTTATTGTTTTTTTAATCACATACATCAATCAGGAAGAAATATATAGAGAAACAAAAATTTATAATCGCCTTTATGGAAATGACATAAAACAAAATATACTAGATTTTTTATTCGTACACGTATTTCAATCTTTAGGTGTGGCAAATCCTGTAAAGCTTAAAGATATTCCTTTGGGCGTAATTGAAATCTTAAATAAACAAATATTAGAAATAAAAAATAACAGGAATTTAAATCTATGATTAAAAAATTAATTCAAACCGCTTTCTTTTTTTATGTCATCATTATTTTGGGAGGACTAACATATGCTCCAGTTTTTGCTCTTGATATTGTAAATACGGATAAACCTTTACAAAATGAAAATGCAGATGTAGAAAATAAAACAGCTAAAGACGTTGAACCGTCAGAGGTTTCTCAAAATACAGGCAATTCTTCACCGGCTACAACGTTAAATTTAACTCTTGATTCAGCCATTCAATTGGTTCTTCATAATAACCTTACACTTAAAAGCGCTAAATTTGATGTATTGATGAGTGATACCGATTTTGAAAACTACCTGCAGAAATATTCCATACGATTAAATGCAGATGGTTCGTATTTAAATCAACAGGTTCCTGTCAGCGGTTTAGCTTCAAGTTTTGGCGGAGATAAAACTACTCAATATGATGCGGGTCTGTCAGTATCCAAGATTTTTTCAACGGGAACCATGCTGTCTCTCGGGGTCAAAGAAAATTTATATGATCAAAATGATCTTGCAATTCCAAATTTAAAACCGAATGAAGATCCTCCATTTCATAAACCATCTTTATTTTTCTCAGTTCAGCAGGACCTGTTGAAAAATGCATTTGGAATTGCTGATCGTAAAAATATGGCAATTTTAAAAAATATTACTGAAATGAGAAGAGATGCATACATTTCGCAATTATCAGGTTTAATTGTATCAGCTCTTGTTGATTACTGGCAGGTAATTATTCAGGAAAGTGCTCTTAAAAACAGCAAAAAAGGATTAGATGCGACAATACAAATTCGAGACATTGTTGGTCGAAATTCATCGTATGGTTTGACGGATTCTTTTGAATTAAATCAATACCAATCTCTTGTTGCCGCAGCGAAAAGCCGTTATGCTTTAAGTGAATTTCAGCGAGATCAGGCAATGAGAAAATTGCTTCGTACAATCAACATGCCTTCAGATACGAAAATTCAAGGTGTTACAGAACTTGTAGAAGAATTGCCGGTATTGAACTTGCAAGAATCCATTGAAATCGCATTAAGAAAAAGAGTTGATTATAAAAACATATTGCGTGAAATTGAAGTCAATGAGTTAAATTTATCTCTTGCCAATCATAATGCGCTGCCTTCATTGACTGGTTTTTTTACTATATCTACGCTAGGTCAGTCTGATATTTTTTCCACGGCCTTTGCTGATTCAGTATCAGCAAAATATCCAACCTGGAAAATTGGCGTAAGCGCTTCTTATCCATTATGGGATAAGGGAGTTAAAACAGCTATTCGAAATGCATCATTTAAAGTAGAACAGTCACGTATTAAACTTGTACAGTTGAAAAAAGAAGTTGAAGACGAAGTTACTGAAAAATATCAGGCCGTTCAACTGCAATATAAAGTCCTGGTTAATACAAAAACGGTGATGAAAGAATCTCAAATTTATTATGAAAAAATTATGCAGAATGCACAAAAAGGGCGATTTAATTCTATTGTGGTTAAAAATGCCTTAGATAGTATTGTAGATGCGCGTCAACGGGTTCTTGAATCTTTGGTTCAATACAATATCGCTTTGCTTCAATTTGACCTTGCTAAAAACGAAATATTTGAAAGGTACAACATTGATATTGTAGAATTGTTGAAAAATTTAAAGTAAAGTCTATTGTAATTAAATGAATTGATATAAATATGACTTTAAATTGAGGAGAAAATATTTAAATGAAAATTTTATATTGGGCTACAAGTATTTTATTTTCCATTGGAATTAGTTTTTCAGGAATAGGTTATATAGGAGCTTTACCTGAATTAATGGCGAGACTTCAACACCTGGGTTACCCTGAGTACTTTCGATTTATAATTGGTTCGTGTTATACTTTCAGCGCGATCATTCTTGCAATTCCGATTTCTGCAAAAATTAAAGAATGGGCTTATGCAATTTCTACATATAACGTTATCTCTTTAATTGCATCTCATCTGCTCGCTGGAGACTCCATTTTTACATTAAAAAGACAAATCCTGTTACTTATTTTACTGGGTGTTTCGTATTTAACTTTTTTACGTTTACCTTTAAAACCAATAAAACAATAAATTATTTTACAAATTATGAAGCTTTATACGAGAAAATCAATGATATGATCAGATGATTTTTCCTTTTTTTTATTTATTGATGCATTGGATTTTTCATCTTTATCTTGTGTTTTGCGCTCTTTATCATCTTCAGAAAATTGTTGTTCTGTCTCTGCTTCAGTTTTGTTGCCGAAATGACGTTCTGTATCCTGAAGCTCTTCGTTATCTGTAGGCGCATTCGTTTTATTGACTTTTTGCTGATTAAGAATAGCGTCGTCAATCATATGACCGTCCATGACCCGTTGTTCCTGCATAGTTGTAGCTTGACGCGAAGCCTGATCGCGCGAGGTTTCAATCAGTGAGTTAATGTTTACCTGAAGGTCTAGTGGCCGTACACTCATAATTTATCTTCTTCCTCTTTTTTTCTTTTTCGCGCCGGCTTCGTCTTCGTAGGGAAGTATTTTTATATTACCATTTTCAGAAACTAGCGTAACATGGTTATATTCGTCATTAACCAGAAATTCAGCTTCATTAATGACAATTCTAACACCAGGAAAAAGAGTATTTTCAACATGAACTTTTCCTTTTGCAGCAAGTATTTGCAGGTATTCCTGAAGCTGTTTTTTTTCATTTTCTGTCTCACCAAGCCTTTCATTTAATTTTACTTTACCGGAAATCATTTTATTTAACATTGCTTCTTTTGACTCAGTAAATTCTTCACCCTGGGTAGTTTTTTGAACCGTTAAGGTTCGTATGTTTTGTTCTATTTTATCCAGTTTTTCTTTAGCTTGTTTTTGAATGTTATCTAGTTGTGTAATTTGCTGTAAAATTTTAGGGTTCGTACCAACTATTACCAATGTCGGTGTTGATGCCTGTGCTCCAAGTTGTTTTACACGAACTTCTTCTCCGGCCATGATTTCTCCGCCGACAATTTGAGCTCTTTTACCATTGCATAAAATTTTGGAACCCGCTGATATTTTCGAGTGCAGTATACCCTCGGCAACTACAACGTCCTTTTCAACATTGATAGATGTGTTTTGAACAAATTTTGCAAAGACGCTGCCTGTGGTGGATTCTATAACAGCTCCATCTCTACCAACAATACCTTGTCTAACAATTACATCACCTTCTGCTTCCAGATGAGCTTTTTGTACACTTCCAGCCACCTCAATGTTGCCGGCAGCTTTAACTTCCATGTTGTCAGAAACAGATCCGCGTATGGTTACAGAACCAAGAAACATGATGTTTCCAGTATCGAGACCAACATCTCCTCCAACAACATAGTTTTCTTCGACATTTACTCTTCCTCCGATAAATACAACCTGACCATTTTTTTCGGCAATCAATTGTCTGCCATTTTCAGATAAAATGGTTCCTTTACCGGCTCTTAACTCTGTTGGTACGCCATCAGTTGCGGGTAAAAGTTTATTGTAAATAGTTTTACCTTGTTTACCTTTTTCCGGCGGCATCAATTCAGCTAAAACCTGTCCCTGTACTACGTTTTCAATCAAGTCTTTTGCAAAAAAGTCAACTTTACCTGCTTCATCTTCTTTAAACTCGATTTTTTTATTAATTCGAACTTTATAATCGATGTGCCCGTCTTCACCATTTACTGGAAGATCACCTTTTGCAGCAATTAAAGACTCGCCATAACGATCATTGTCAAGGGCTTTTTGCAGGCTTTCTTCTTGAAAACCATATTCAACACCTGATTTTTTTAACGCAGCGATGATATCTTTAACCATTAAATGTCTTCCACCAGGACGTGGAGAAGAAATTATTACCGTAGCTGTCATTTCATCAGGTGCAATATCAAGGGTCATTGAAGAATCTGCATCAGGGCGAGGTGTATAACTACCAATGCGTACAGGTTCGTTTTGAAGGTTTTTAACTGCTTTATCTACAGCGCTTTTATCGTAATTTTGAATACCAGATCTAACCAAAGTATCATATACCATATTTATGGTTACTGGATTACCTTTTCCGCTAGGTTGAACGATGTTTAAGAATATTCCAGTACTATATATACGAATAAAACAGCGCCCGTCAATGTCAGGTTCAACTTCTTCTCCAAAGTCGTTAATTTTAACTCCAGTTTCAAGGGATACATCAAAATCATCCAGGTCATCCCATTGCTTTGATTCATGTTGAGACGATTTTTTTATAATAACGTGGTAAGGTGTACGTAATAATCCAAGAATTCCTGAAGAACCTTTACTTACAATTTCATACTCAAGCTGAGACATCGGTGTCATCAAAGATTGTGAACCTATGACAAGTGCCTCTTTAACTGAATCGGCATAAACTTCAACTTCTGTTGGAATGTCGTCAATACTTGATTCCAAAGAATCAAGTTCAAGACTCAGTAAAGCTTGCTTTAATTTATTAATTTTCATTATAGTTTATTATCGTAAAAAACATAGTCAAAATGTTCCCTAAAACCCAATAAATTTATATTAATGTAGAAATAATATTTAATAAATTGTTTTCACTTATCAAGTTTTATAATCAATTCCTCTGTTATTGTATCATTTTCCTGATTTACAGTAAAAAATACGGAATTTAAATTTTCCAGATATGAGAGATAGTTGTTTGAAAAAGCCAGCGATGTTTTTTTTAAATAAGCTAAAAACATTTTAATATCAATGTAGCTGAATAACATATGCTTACCTTTGGTATTATCTGGTAGTAGTCTGCTATAAATTGGAGAAATGGATTGAGCAGGTTTCTTCTTTAATAACGTGGGATCATGTGTAATTATAATTTGACTTGAATCAGAAAAGATATAGGTTTTAATGATTTTTTCATCTAAAACTACCTGTTCTTTAATCTTATCATATTTTTTTATAAAATGAGTGATATTTAATTCCCATTGAGAAATCTCACCTGATTTACTGTAAACCACTGAAGTTTTTTTACTATTTTTAGAACTTGCAATTATATTTTCCATGTATTTTAAAAATTTACCATAATACTGTGGATTATAATTCATGGAAAGATATCCTTTCCATAAATAATAATTATTGATATCTTTAAAATTGGGTACGTCTTGAATGTAAATTGATATATTTTCTTTAAATAATAAAATAATTTTTTCAGGAATGGCAACATCAAGGCCGCCGGTAATTCTCGTTACAAAATTATTGATTATCTTCTCATCAATAGTATTTTCACCGGTTTCATTGTAATGGTCAGATGAGAAATTGGTTTGCCATTTTACAAATGCCATTGGTAAAGCAGTTATATTGTCTGGAAAATAAGATTTATTTTTAAAATTAAAAATATTGGCTAAAAAAGAATTATTTTTAAGCAGATAATTTAGCGGAAAAATATAATCAGCAATGACTTTTACTTCATGATCGTTGATGGTTAGAATTCCACAAATTGAATCGGAATTAGCTGAAAATTCCTTTACGTAAGAATTGTCCATAAGTATATTATCAAACAATAATCTGGGTCTTACACGTATTCTTCTATCAAAAACTTTTTGATTGATAAAGTAAAAACCTATTATATCTGATTTTTTTACTTTTTTTTCGTATAATTTTTTTCTCGTTATAAAGTTGTTATTTTTATTAAGAGGATTACTGGATGGTTTTGAATAACTTTTTATAGTTGCTGGATTTTCTGAAACAATGATAAAATGATCAGATTTATAAATAAAAACAGGCATGGCATCAATTGAGGGATCAAAAATTCTAACTAAAGAGTCTTTTTCAATTTCTACAAGTAAAGGTGTTTTAGATGGAACTTGATTTTGTTTTATTCTATTTAAGAGTGCATTTTTTAAAAATTGAAAAGATTTCGTTGCCTGGGTTGTTGGCAGCAAAACAGTTACATATTTAATTGTTTTGTCGCTATTTGCTTTTTCAAACATATAGTTTATACCAATTCCTGCAGGAGAAGAGGTATCAAAAGCTGCAGAATGAAGATTTTCCAATGATAAAATATTAAATCCAATATCCTCTGAGAAATAATCTTCAAAAGATCTCCATTCCGTTTCAGCTTTTTCTTTGTTCATTAACGAATTGAACAGTTTTTTAATTTTATTTATACTGTCTTCAGCAGGATAAACTTCTACATAAACAGATGTTGCATCATCAAAATAAGATGAAGGATCATATGCAGATATACTTGTATTCCATAATGAAAAGAAAATAATCATTAGAAGAATATTTTTAAAAGGTATTTTATTATCTTTCATATTATAAAGAGACTTAAATTTAAAACGTATTGTACGACAAGTATTTTTTTCAAAATACAAGTTTACGAAATCTATAATTAAAAATGAAATTCAGGCAATGAGTTTTAAAAAATGTTGTACAGGCGATAAAGAGGCTTGATTTAGGATACTATATTTAAATAAACAAATCCGTTTTATAAATTGATGAATCTTAAAATCAAAAAAAGAAATAAATAAACCATATGGCAGAATCCTTTCATGAACTAAATTCTCAATCGAAAATTCAAAAAAACAAACCCATTCATATAATTGGCGGAGGCGGGGTGGGAATGAGCGCCCTTGCACAATTGTTAATTAAATCAGGTTTTCAAATTTCAGCTTCAGATAAAAACGCAGGAAAATATCTGGAAAAACTTGGTAATGCAGGTGCAAAGGTTTGGGTTGGTTCAAAACCAGATCAAATTCCGGCAAATGCAATGGTTTTTTACAGCAGTGCGATTAATGAAAAAGATCCAGAAAGAGTTTGGGCAAAGGATCATAATCTTGAGATACATTCAAGGCATACATTACTTAAAACAATTTCACAGCAATACCATACAATTTCCATTTCAGGTACACATGGTAAAACCACCACAACAGGCTGGATTGCCTATCTTCTTGAACAGGCTGGATTTGACCCAAATGCGCTTGTCGGCGGAACTATGGTGCAATGGAATTCCAATGTCAGGTTAGGTCATGGAAAAATAAATGAAAAAGAAATATTGGTGATTGAAGCCGATGAATCTGACGAAAGTTTTCTTTTTATAGAGTCAAGTGAGGTCATTGTTACCAACATTGAACTTGATCATGTTGACAGATATAACAATTTAACGCATGTGGTTGATAACTTTTATAAATTTATTGAAAATTGCCAACATTCAGGCGGTGTATTTTTTCCTTCTTTTGAAGTTCAGGATTTAGTAAAAAAATTTATAAATACCGCACAACACGGTTTAAAAGTTTTAAAAATCATGGAGCAAATTCAGATTGATGTAACTGCTCACGGACTTCATTGGAATAACGATACTTCAAAAGAATTTTTCAAAGTAGGGCTAGCCGGCAGGCATAATCTATGGAATGCATTTGCGGTACTTGCTTTTGCTGTTTATCATAATTTATCAGTTGAATCTATTCGTGGCGCATTGTTAAATTTTAAAGGCGTTGAGAGAAGAATGCAGTATCTGGGCGAATTTAAAAATGATCACCAGGCTGTAATATCGGTCATTGACGATTATGCCCATCATCCTACAGAAATAAAAATGGTAATTGAAACTTTACAGAAAAAATATGACAGCATCATCGCCATATGGGAACCACATAGAATTTCGCGTTGGATCCATTTTAATCTCGATTTTCAAAGCGTGTTTAAAGCTGGGCCGGGTTATCAAAATTTATTTTTAATGAATGTTTTTGACGCAGCCGGAGAAAGTCAAATGCCGGAATTTTCACAGTTCTCATCGATATTAAAAGACTGGAGTGACAATGTACTTGGAACCATAGCAGCTAAAGGAAATTATATATCATTACTTGATCATATAAACTCAAAAAAAGTAAATACTGCAGTTGTTTTTTTAGGCGCAGGAAATTCTGCTGAATATGCGGCTGATTTTTATAAAGCTGCCAGTAAAAGTTAAAAATTATTGACAGCAAATGACAATAGCAAATGACAATGAAAAAAATACTGGTTAAAGATTTTTCTAAAAGTTCAACAGATTTTTCACGGCAGGATTACGAGGATATCGTTTTAGCTCTACAATATTATGGACATTGCTATTATACCCTCGACGAACCTGAAATTTCTGATGCCGAATACGATAAGCTTTATAGACTTTTAATTGAAGTTGAAAAATTACATAATGACTGGATACTTCCTGATTCGCCTTCTTTAAAAATTGGAGGCGAGGTACGAAAAGTTTTTGAAAGCGTAAAACATGATCCGCCGATGATGAGTCTGGATAACATAACTGAAGAAACACAATTAATTGAATTTCATGAGCGAGTATTTAAAACCTTAAAATTATCGGATAAAAATAAAAACACGTTTTTATACCATGCTGAACCCAAGTTTGACGGATTGGCCATTGATTTAATTTACAAAAACGGAATTTTGGTTTCTGGAAGCACACGCGGCGACGGCGATACCGGCGAAGATATTACTCATAACATTAAAACTGTTCGAAATATACCTTTGAAATTAATGATAGATCATGCTCCTGAATTGTTGTCGATACGCGGCGAATGTGTGATGACCTACGAAGCTTTTGACGCATTGAACAAAGAGCTTGAAAAAAACGAAAAAAAACTTTTTGCAAACCCCAGAAATGCCGCCGCAGGTTCGCTTCGTCAGCAGGATTCGAAAATTGCGGCATCACGAGATTTGTATTTTTTCCCTTATTCTATCGGCAAGGTAATTGAAAATGAATCATCCGCCAGTCATTTGAGTTGTCCGAAAACGCAGGCTGAAATTTATAAAACGTATTTTCCGGCTCTGGGTTTTAAAGTTTCGCCAGAAATTAAGTCAGGCAATATAAATGATATCGCCGATCATTTTCGTTTAATCATGGAGAGGCGTTCTCTTTTAAAATTTGACATTGATGGAATTGTCGTTAAAGTTAACGACATTGGTTTATGGGAATCTCTGGGAATCACCAGTAAATATCCCCGATATGCGATTGCCTATAAATTCCCCGCAAGATCAGCTATTACAAAATTATTGGATGTATCTTTTCAAACCGGACGAACAGGTATCGTTACTCCGGTTGCGCATTTAAAACCGGTAAATGTAGGCGGGGTGATGATCCGTCGGGCTTCATTACATAACATGAGAGAAATCGAGAGATTAAATGTTCACATAGGCGATATGGTCGAAGTCATTCGCGCCGGAGATGTAATTCCCAAAGTAGAGTCACTGGTGGAACATGATGTTCAAAATGCAAAGTTAATTAAAGCTCCTGAAAATTGTCCGGAGTGCCATGAGAAACTCGTGGTGGAAGATATTTTTCTTCGATGTGTAAATCGAAACTGCCGCGGTCGAAAAGTTGCCTCGCTAAAATATTTTGCATCAAAAGACGGGCTTGACATCGACGGATTGGGCGCAGAATGGATTGAAAAACTTTATGACTTAAAAAAAATTAACGATTTTTGCGATATATTTTATTTAAATGAAGAGGCATTAACAGGAATAGACGGAATGGGAGAAATTCTCCGTCAAAATATGCTGCGTTCCATTTCAGAAAAGAAAAATATTACCCTTGAGGTATTTATTAAATCCCTGGGAATAACCAATGTCGGAGCAAGAATTTCCGAGTTAATTGCCGAAAACTACCAGAGTCTTGACGAGATCATTTCAACATCACAAGAGCAATTCAATGAAATTCATGAAATCGGCCCGATCATTGCACAATCGTTGTACGAATACTTTCATGACGAAGAAAATATTCGTGTGATTAAAAAATTATTGAAATCAGGGTTTACTGTAATTGCTCCTGAAAAAAAATCTTTAACAGATTTACCGCTTAAAGGCGAAGTGTTTGTTTTTACCGGAACACTGACAGGTTTAAAAAGAGATGAAGCGCAAAAGCTGGTTAAAAAACTGGGCGCAAAAACCGGCGCTTCCATAAGCTCGCAAACAACATGTCTGGTTTACGGCGAAAATGCAGGTAGTAAATTAAAAAAAGCTGATGAAGCATCCATTAAAAAAATGTCAGAAGAAGAATTTATAAATCTTTTAAATCAGCTTTCTGGTGATAAAGGTAATACGTGATATATGCAAAATCTGGATTTTAAAAAGATTCAAAAAGTATTGCTCGTTGGAGCAGGCGGTAAAACGGGGTATTGGTATGCTCGACTTCTCATTCAAAATGGTATTGAGGTGTATGCCTTTGATCAAAATGAAAAAGTAGTTTATTCTGATGAATTATTAAATGATAAATTGTTTCACAAGGTTTCAGCAAAAGAGTTTAGCGATGCCGGTATTTTAGATAAAATTGATTCTGTAACGCTTTCTCCCGGCGTACCATTAAATCAGAATATATTTTTAAAGGCAAAAGAACAAAACAAATTTATTTTTTCAGAGCTGGAATATAGTTACAGCAAACTTGCAGACCGACACTGGATTTGCGTTACCGGAACTGACGGTAAAAGCACAACGGTAGCCCTGATTGAACATAGCTTAAATTCATTTGGTAAAGATGCCGTAAGCTGCGGAAATTTTGGACTTTCATTTTCAAAAATTGCATATGAAAAAAATCAATATGCAAAATATAAATACCTTGTTGCGGAATTAAGCAGTTACCAGCTTGAACTTTGTCGTAACCTGCAATCAGAAGTCAGCCTGTATTTAAATCTCGCGCCCGATCATTTAAATCGGTATAAAGATCTTGAAGAATACGGAAGGGTTAAATATCATATTGCAGAAACGGTAAAAGAAAACGGATTGTTCATTGTTAATAAAGAATTATTACCTGGCAACTCAAAATACTGGATTACAAACCACCCTTTTGAAAAGATTTCAAAATTATTAAATACATCATTTGTAGATACGCATCATATTGAATCCAGTCATTTTCAAATTTTAAATCAACAAATTGTTAAAAAGAAAAATAATGAAAACATACTTGCTTTAAAAAATTTAAAAATTCAAGGTCAGCACAATTATACCAATGTATTGTTTACCCTTGAAGTACTTGATTATTTTCATTGCACAGATAACGAAAAAATTGCCAAATCACTTTCAACATTTGAAAGTCTTCCTCATCGCTATGAGAAAATTTTTATAAAAAATCAGGAAGATAAAAATATTTATATAAATGACTCAAAGGCTACAACGACACAGGCTGCCGGCATTGCCATTCAAAACTCAAAAAGTCCGCTTTTTATTTTTATGGGAGGACGCTCAAAAGGCGAAGATTACCAGCCTCTGGCTTTGATCATTCAAAATCAGCAGGCCCATGTATTTTTATACGGTGAAAATAAAAAAGAACTGCATGAGGTTTTTAAAAAAAATAATGTCAATGTCATCGACAGCTATGAAACGCTTGAGTTGGCCTTTTATGGCGCTATAAAATACCAAAAAGAAAAAAAATTAACCGAAGTCACATATTTACTATCTCCGGCATCCACCTCATGGGATCAATATTCTTCTTTTGAAGAACGAGGGGAATATTTTAAAAAACTTGTACAATCCATTTAAAGAAGGATGAGGGGGCTTTTGGTAAGCAGCACCGTAGATTATTTTCTAAGCCCCCTGAAGCTGCGCCACGGTCGCAGCTTACCCCCAATGTTTTTTTACTGCTGTGCAAAAAGAAATTGACGAAACGATAATCTTTATTATAAATAATTTATGAAACATACGATAAAACACAATCCATCCTATGCCTTGCTGGATGTTGAGCTTTCACCAGGTGAATCCATTCAGGCGGAAGCCGGAGTAATGGTGTATATGAGCGATGATATTCACATTAACTCAATTCTTGGCGGCGGTTTTTTAGCTGCTGTTTTAAGAAAAATTTTAGGCGGAGAAAGTATGTTTTTTAACGTTTTTACCGCCAAAGAAAAACCTGTGAATGTTGGATTTGCGCCTGATCTGGCGGGTGATATATTTAAATTAAATGTAAGCGATACACCGGTTGTGATTCAAAAAGGTTCGTATCTTTGTTCTGAAACCGCGGTTTCATTAAAAACCCGTTTTGGCGGTTTAAAAAGTTTTTTCTCAAGCGAAGGCGTATTTTTACTGGAAGCCGGCGGCAGCGGTAGTTTATACTTAAGCTCGTACGGCGGTATCGTGGAAGTTAATGTCGATGGAGAATACATTCTCGATACAGGTCATATGGTGGCCTTTGAAAAAACTCTCGATTTCACAGTATCAAAAACCGGAGGCTGGAAGTCGACCATATTTTCAGGCGAGGGTTTAACCATGCGTTTTAAAGGACATGGTAAATTGTGGATACAGACCCGAGTTCCGAGAGGATTCATCAGTTGGCTGATGAGATTTCTTCCGTCATAGTAAATTAATAAGGTAATGATATGAAGATAGATATTAAATATAAACCAGGGTTTGCCATGGCCTGTGTAACGCTTGATGCTGACGATAAAATAAGAGCAGAGGCAGGCACCATGGTTGCCAAGTCAGCAAATGTAAATATGAAAACTGAAAAAGCCTCTCGCGGCGGCGTTTTAAAAAGTTTAAAAGCCGCATTTTTTGGAGGAGAATCTTTCTGGATGAATATTTTCTCAACAAATGGTACAAAAGGCGAAGTAAAACTTGCCCCGACATTACCGGGAGATATCATTCTAGAAGAACTGGACAATTCTACTATTTTTGTTCAATCAACAGGTTTTCTTGGAGCAGAAGATTCCATAGATATCGATACAAAGTTTCAGGGATTAAAAGGATTTTTTAGCGGCGAAAGTTTATTTTTTTTAAAATTAAGCGGAAAAGGAAAAGTTCTTTTATCGAGCTATGGTGGAATAGAAAAGCGAAATGTAAGTGGAAGTTTTATCGTCGATACCGGTCATATAGTTGCTTTTGATGAATCTTTAAACTATAAAATTGAAAAATTTGGAAGCTGGAAAAGCTTTTTAATTGGCGGAGAAGGGTTAGTGGCGAGATTTTCAGGGCATGGAAATGTATGGATACAGTCGCGCAATGTACCTCAATTGGGGCAGTGGCTTCGGGCTACCTTGCCGCCAAAGAAAAAATAATTATTATATGGAGGAATTATGAAACACGAACTCATTGGTAAACCTGATTTTCCAGTAGTAAAAATAACATTAAACGACGGCGAATGTATCGTTGCCGAAGCAGGGGCTATGGTCTCCATGACATCAAACATTGCCATTGAAACATCAGCCAGAGGCGGTGTAATGGGGTCATTAAAAAGAATGGTATTTTCCGGAGAAAGTTTTTTTCAAAATAAATTTACAGCAAATGGAGGTTCTGGTGAAATTATTTTTGCGCCAGAAACCATGGGTGATCTTCATTTTAGAGAATTAAAAAATGAAGCGCTGATTTTAAGCAGGGGAGCATATGTCTGCGGAAGCCCTGATTTAAAAATTGAGAGCAAATGGGGTGGTTTTAAATCTCTCTTTGGCGGTGAAGGTCTTATGTTTCAAAAAATAGAAGGAACCGGAAGTTTGTTTTTTTCAAGCTTTGGAGCCATTGAAGAAATTGTGATCAACGGTGAATATGTTATTGACAATGGCCATATTGTCGGCTTTGAGCCTTCTCTTGACTTTTCCATTGAAAAGGTCGGAGGTTTAAAATCACTATTTTTAAGCGGTGAAGGTTTTGTTTGTAGATTTAAGGGACATGGAAAAGCTTATATACAAACGCGAAATCACAGCTCTTTTGCGGTATGGGCTGATGGCTGGCGTAAAGTTGAAAGTCGACAATGAATTATAAAGCTACTTTATATTCCGAACAATTTACCGACGGAAAAGTCTCTGTTGAATTGCAATTATTTCATGGAGATTTATTGATTGCACGACATGATTCAGGAAGTGTTGAGTTTGATTTAAAAAATGCGAAATTAGTGGCAGGCGGTTTTGACAATAATATGTTGTACATTTATCCCGATCATAATGTGACATCACCTGCCATTTTAGTTCAAGATCTTTCGTTACTTAAAGAAATCAGCGCCAGTTCAAATGAAATTGTTCGTCAAAAGGCAATGCAGGCAACAGGAATTCAAAAAAAGAAAAAGTTTAATAAAATAGCCGGTATTATTCTTATTATTGTCTTTTTTTCAGGATTAATGTCAATAGCTTTTACTCAAAGCGCTGGAATTATTGTTAAACTAATACCCGTAAAATGGGATGAAAAAATTGGCGAACTTGGATATCCTTCTGCAATTGCATCGATGGCTCCCGGAAGTACGAAAATAGAAGATAAGTACGTACTTCAATCTATCGAAGAAATTAAAAACAGGCTCAGTGTTTCTTTAAAAAATACGCCATTTAAATATAACATCACGGTGTTAAAGTCGCCAGTTGAAAATGCATTTGCATTACCAGGCGGTAAAATTGTAATTTTTACAGGAATATTGTTAAAAGTTGATTCTCCTGAAGAATTAGCCGGAATCTTGGCACACGAAATCATGCATGTAGAAAAACGACATGCGATGAAACAAATTGTAAGCAGAATGGGGCTATCTGTACTTTTTCAAGTCATTGTTGGTGATATGGCAGATGCTGGTTCAGTAATTCTCGAAGTTGGTTCTGAATTACTCTCACTTGGATATAGCCGTAATATGGAAACAGAGGCAGATAAAGAAGGTATAATATTGCTTAGTAATGCAGGAATTCCTGCAGATGGAATGATTCAATTTTTTAAAAAAATGTCTGAAAATGAAAAAGAATTAAAATCGATGTCATGGTTATTAACTCATCCTTTATCAGAAAAAAGAGCAGATGAACTTGCAAAGATTTACAAAAAATATCCTCCGTTAAACGTTAAAAAGTTTTCTACCAATTGGAAAATTTTAAAATCACATTTAAAATAATTGTTTAATGATTAATTTTAATTTTTTTTATTTTCTATAAACTTCGGGTGTATAATTTTGTGAGGTATAAGTGTTGAAATTTTTTCTATTTTATTATTGTGTTTACACACATATAATATTTATAGTATAGATATTAAAACCTTTCCAGATATTATGGGGCTACATAAATTAGATTTTCCTGATGAATCATCTGCTTGGCAATAATTGAAAGAAAAAATAATTATCTAACCTTGTATAAATATAAAATATACAAACGTATTAAGTTAATATTTCCTATCAACACTTACAGCTCATAAGCGGGGACCTGCTATGTCATCTTCGCGGTGCTCGTGTTTTGCGTTTCTATTTTCCAGATTTAAGATTTGTATTAAACATTTTACTTTCTAAGCTAAAATCGAAACTGCCCAACCAAATTAAATTTGTTCTCCATTTAAACGCCCGATTTAGCACAGTTACAGATAAAATGTTTTGCTCTTGCATTGATTTTTGCAAGTCTATAAAAGCTTTACTTGAGCAGCAAACGTTAATGGCATACCATATTTTCATTATTTACAATATGGAAAATATTATAAATAATTGTAATTTTCAAGGAATTTATTCAGTTTATACCCTTCATTTGGTTAAATTCTTTTATTTTTCATTAAAAAATGGCAATTTTTAGATAAGTTACAATTAAAGGTTAAATAAATATAAAACTTATTTTACAGCCAGAGTAATTTATACATAAATACCCTATCTCATAAATCAAGATAGTCTAATGTTGCAAGAAGAGTTAAATAAACTGGAATATGATCAATTAAAAAGAATAGCTGAAATATGGGATATGCAAAAAATTCCATCAGATAAAAAGTCAATCATTCAATCCCTACTAACAATATCAATTGATGAATATTTTCTTAAAGGAGTGTTAGAAAAATTAACGCCATTACAGGTTTTAATATATTCAATCATTATTGAAAGTAAAAGTATTTTAACCTTAGGCGAAATATCTCGAAAAATTAAATTACTTCCAATAAACGTTGAAAAAGAACTGGCTGTTTTAAAACATCTCATGCTGGTTTATCAGCGAAAAAATCGAGAACGAATTACCAGTAATCTTGACAAATACTATCCATTTGAAGAAATAAGAAATGTTATAAAAATTGATACAAATGAAAATGGTCAAAAACTTCTTTATTCAATTGAAAAAGAAATTTCATCCGGAGCTATTGATGATTTTGATCCAAAATACGAAAAATTAATTGGAAAATTTGATGCTATTTCCGCTAAAGCAGCATATGCTGTAAGTGATGAATTTCTTGAAAAAATTATATCAGAATTAAGCGACGAAGAAATATTTTTATTAGATGAGGCTTTTTCAAACGGCGGCCTTATTGAAATTAATGCTGCGCGTATTGTAATGCAGGAAAAAAAGCTCCAACAGGAAAAAACATTACGAAGATTACATGGATTACAGGTTTTAATTGATACATATTATATTGATGAGAGGTTTGTGAGAGCTCTTATTATACCTTTAGAACTTTTTCAATATTTGAAAGTCAGTCCTGTTTTTCCAAAAGCCAGCGGAATAAAAGAACTGCAGCATAGAGTTATTTCTAACGAATTTGATTTTATTTTAAATATCAAGAAATTACTTTTATTTATATCGAATAAAGGTCTTACTCTGGCTCAATCTGAAAAAATAAAGCAGGCTGATATAAAAAAGAGCGAAGAATCGCTGATCGAGATGGATTTACGGCTATTTCCTGAAAAAAGTCAGGTGCATTTAATTGAAATTATACTTCCTTTCCTTAAACTTTTTAATCTTGTTGATCTGCGCGGAGAAGATATCATTTTATTAGAATCTTATGAGGAGTTTCTACAAAAAGATCCGCTCAGCACTCTTCATGATTTAATGGAAACAACAGCCGAAGCAGCTGAGAAGAGAATGGTAGGTAATGAAGTGTTTTTACCAATGGACGTTCCATTTTTTAAAAGAGACATTTTACAAAAATGTCTGGATATCATTCAGGCAGAAAAAGGTATTTATGTAAAGGTGCTGGTTACAACGTTGATACGAGAGTGGGTTGTACTTACACCTGAATTTAAGATTCGTAATTTTAAAAACATGTATCATGAGAGCCGCAGCGCAATTATATCATCATTATTTTACTTGAATATTTTTGGTTTGCTTGAGGTTGAATATCCAAAACGATTTATACGGTTATCGCCTTTAGGGATGTATTTTTTCTTTAATGAAGAATTGTCTCAAAATGACACTCCTGGAGCAATCATTGTAAACCCTGATGCAACGATTGTAGCAATGCCGGATCAACTATCGATAAACGGCCTGCATTTGTTAAAATCTTTTACAATTTTAAAAGACTATGATAAGGTTTATAATTTTCAAATAACGAAAGAATCGCTGCAGGAGGGCTTGTTACTTGGTAATAATATAAATAATTTTATCGAATTTTTAAATTTCAGTTCAAAAAACAGGGTACCGCAAAACGTACTATTTTTAATCAATGATTGGAGTGAAGTACTTCCTATTGTAAATATTGAAGAAGGTGTTGTACTTCTGGAAACTGGAAGTTCAAAACTAATGGAATCGCTTCTTGGACAAATTAAAGGTAAAAAAATAGTTAAAAAAGAACTTTCGGATACAGCGCTTATAATCTATAAAAACAAGGTTCAGGAAGTAATGGAAGTCGCTGAAAAACTTGAAATGATTGTTAAGTTAATCCGTTGATTCCAATAATTTAACTTAAGCGGTTTTTATTCTTCTTCTGATTTATTATCGCGGTTACTTTTGTTTTCAACAATATCATTTTTATTCTCATAACCGAATTTAATCACACCATCATGCAATAAAGACATTGCCTGTACAGATAGTTTACGTGTACGCATACTTTTAGGAACATCTACTTTGAAAATATGATCAACGAGGTCAAATGCAGCGCATGCAGCTTCGTATTTATTTCCTTTTACCAGATTTAAAACCTTTGTAATTTCCATTTCCTTCATTTTTGTATGCCTTTATTAATTTAACTTGATAGAATTTTAACTAAATCAACACTTGACATATGCTGTCAATTAGAATTTGCGCCCATGAGGATTCGAACCTCAGACCTCCTGATTCGTAGTCAGACACTCTATCCAACTGAGCTATGGGCGCTTGTTAATTAAACATTTCATGCTTAAACAATTAATTACAAAGTTTCGACTAAAAACACACGGTCAAGCAAAGAATCTACTATCTTTGATAAGGCGATTTTTTCTTTTTGCCTAAAGAGGTAAAAACAATATAATGTTATTATTAGATATATCGTTGATAAGGTTGACTCAATAATTAATAAACTACTTTCTGAAGGAATTTGAAAAAATAAATTTATCACAATGAAAAAACTATAAATAAAAATAAAAATAACTGAAATTAAAGCATTTTGAATTGATAGTAAAAAATACTTTGAATTTTTTGGATAATGCACTATAGCTGATATCCAAACTAAAAGTGTCGGTCCTGTCAGTAAAAAAAGTTTAATGTCTTTAATAAAATTATCAGAATTGTATTTATTTTTTGTTTCCATTTTTTAACTCTGTTCTTGTTTTCATGTTATGGGGCTGTCTAAAAAGTTTCACCGCAAAGGGGCGAAGGGCGCAAAGTAAAGAAATAAAGGGATTTTTCTTGTCATTTTCTTTAATTCCTTTGCGTTCTTTGCGTCTTCGCTGTTCAAATTTTGACTTATTCGACAACCCCGTGTTTTTATTTTCGGTTTTCCAATTTTTACTTGATTAACATCCATGCAATGATAATTTAATAAAATGGTTGACAGGTTGAATTAATCTATATTGAGTTCATTTAAGTGGCGTAGGCCGCTTTTTTTTTTCATATACCTTTTTATAGTATCAATAAGACTTGAGAATGAGAAAACTTGATTTAGAGTTTGACATAAGCGATGCAGCACTAATGGCGCTTGAAAAAGGGTTTAAGCTGTATGATATTAAACTTGTTCATGGAAAAAGTGGTCTAAAGGTCAGAGTTTTATTGGATAAGCTTGATGACCCCTGGGGAACACCAACTGTCTCTGATTGTGGGAAATTCGCCAAGGCTTTAGATTCCAGATTGACAAATTTAGTGAACATGGGTAAAATGTCAGATGATTATACTTTAGAGGTTTCTTCACCTGGTGCGGAGCGTGAGCTTGTCGGTAGTGATGAATGGGTACGTTTTAAAGATAAACCCATGAAGGTCAGATATAACATATCACCGGTTAAAGCAAATGCAAATATATTTTCTCTTGTCAGGTTAGATGGCGAAACCGTTTATTGGAAAAAAGCTGTCTTAAAAAAAGATAAAAAAAGTAAAAATGAAAAATTTAATGAAGAAATAGGTATTTTAATTAAAGATATTATTCAGGTAAAACTTTATCTTGATTTTTAAATTTAGATAAAAATTTATCCTATAGTTAACAGTGATGCACAGGTATCATTTTAAAGTCAGTACCCAGTGGGTCGATAGATGAAAGATTAAATGATTTGGGTGTTTAACTCGAATCTGCTAAGCAGCAGACGAGATTATTAAAATAGTTTAAAGAAATATATTGTAATTTTAAGAGGACATTATGGCTAGAATAAAAGCGGCGACAGGGGATTTAACAAAAAATATTTTTGATGCCGTACAACAAATTGTATCTGATAAAGGTTTTGATAGAGATGAGGTTTTATCAATCATTGAAATTGGTATGATTGCAGCTTACAAAAGAAAATATAAAACCAGTGAAAATGTAAGAGTTGTTATTGACAAAGAAAATGAACGAATATTTATAATTGCAAAACGTAGAGTTGTTGATGATGTCATAATGTCAGGTATGCAGGTTGGACTTGAAGATGCTCGTAAAATCAATCCAGATGTTCAAGTGGGTGATGAAATTGAAATATCGGAAAGTCCTGATGAGTTTGGTCGTATATCCGTTCAATCTGCTATGCAGGTCGTCGCTCAAAAGCTGAGATATCTTGAACAAAATAGAATACGAAATGAATACATCCATAAACTGGGTGAGTTGATAAACGGATATATTTTAAGAAAAAAAGGTGATACAGTATACATTGATTTAGGTAAAGTAGAAGCCATTATGCCGGTAAAATTTCAAATTCCTGGCGAAAGATACAGGGTAGAAGATAAAATAAAAGTTGTTTTACATACAATAGAAGAAGATCCTAAAACTCATATGTTAAAAGTTCTTGTAAGCAGGGCAGATAAAAAGTTTGTTCAAAAACTTTTTGAAATGGAAGTGCCAGAAATATATGATGGAATTGTAAACATAGTAAAAATTGGAAGAATACCCGGCATTCGAACAAAGGTAGTTGTAAGTTCACAGAGACGAGATGTAGATCCAGTCGGGGCATGCGTCGGGGTAAGAGGGGTTCGTATTCAGGCTATAGTTAGAGAGCTAGGCAATGAAAGAATTGATATTGTAGAATTTTCTGAAAATTCAAAAGATTTTATTAATAATGCACTGTCTCCAGTCGCTCCGACTCTGGTTAAAGTTGATTTTAATAATAAAGAAGCACTTGCCGTTGTATCGGACAAGGATTTATCTCTTGCCATCGGGAAAGATGGTTCAAATGTGAAATTGGCTTCATCTATAACTGGTTTTAAAATTGATGTAAAAAGTGAATCACAGTTTTCAACAGAAATGGCTTCACCCGAGGCCCGTGGAAGACTCGATGATTTGTTTGCTGTTAAGGCGGAAGAAACTCATACTGGAACTCCATTAACGGATTTGCCTGGTTTAACGCGTCGTATGTGTAAAATTCTTGGTGATTCGAATATCCGTTATCTTGAAGATTTGATTAATCTTGAAGAGGAAGATCTTGTCGGTATAGAAGGTATAGGAGAAGCTACAGCTAAAAAAATAATGGAAATTATCTCTGAAAACGTAGAGTTTGAAGAAACTGACGACGCCGCCGACGACGACGACGACGAAGAAATTGAAGAAAAGAACGATGATGAACAATCTGTGGAGAGCACGGAAAATAAACCATAAGAGATATTAATGTCTGAAGAATTTAAAAAAAAGAAAAAGTTAATTATAAAAAAAACTGGCGGCGGCGAAACTATTGCTGAAAAAATAAATCGTCAAAAGCGAGAAAAAGAGGCAGAAATAAAGAAAAATGCCAAAATTCAAGCTGCTCCAGCAGTTATTCAGAAAAATAACACTCCAGATACAGGAATATTTCCACCAGTTGCGCCAACAGTTATTGAAGAAAACAAAGATGCTGTTGTACCTGAAACATCTCAGGCTAAAGCTGCCAGAGAAAAAGAAAAAAGTGATAGAAATAAATATCAGTTTAGAGAAGATATATTAAAGAATGAAGAACATAAAAAATTCTTCATGAAGCAACAAACTCATGGAAAAGGTTCAACGGGTCCTACAGAAGGTGTTCTTTCATCGTCAGTACCAAAAGAAATAAAAATTACAGAATACATACAAGTCGGGGAATTGGCAAGAAAACTTAATATAAAAACATCGAACATAATTGCCAAATTAATGCACATGGGTGTTATGGCTACGATTACGCAATCAATAGATGCTGAAACGGCAACTCTCGTTGCTGCTGAATACGGATGTCGAGTACAATTGGTGTCTTTGTATGAAGAAACTTTAATTGAAGAGGAAGTTGATAAAGAAGACGAATTACAGCCCAGACCGCCCGTAGTTACAGTGATGGGGCACGTAGATCATGGCAAGACAAGGCTTTTGGACGCATTGCGTAAAACAGATATTGTTTCACAGGAAGCCGGAGGTATTACACAACATATCGGAGCTTATCAGGTGCAAACAGCTCGCGGTAAAATTACATTTTTAGATACGCCAGGACATGCTGCTTTTACTGCGATGAGAGCAAGAGGTGCACATGTAACCGACATTGTAATTTTAGTTGTAGCAGCAGATGATGGTGTTATGCCTCAAACTATTGAAGCAATTAAACACGCTCAGGATGCCAACGTTCCTATAATTGTTGCGGTAAATAAAATTGATTTACCTTCTGCTAATCCAGAACGAATTCTTCAGCAATTAACACAGTATCAATTAGTTCCAGAAGAGTGGGGCGGTACAACACCCGTTGTTCATATTTCAGCCTTAAAAGGTACAAACCTTGATAAACTTGAAGATGTGATTTTAACAACTGCTGAGATGTTGCAGTTAAAAGCAAATCCGAATAAAAAAGCCGTCGGCACCGTTATTGAAGCGATGCTTGACCAGGGTCGCGGACCAGTAGCTACTATTCTTATATCCAATGGTACGTTAAAGCAAACTAACTCTTTTATTGTAGGTATGGAAAGTGGTCGTATACGAGCCATGTTCAATGACAGAGGACAAAAAATCACTGAAGCCGGCCCGGCAACCCCGGTTGTTATTCTCGGTTTAAACGGTGTTCCCAATGCGGGAGATCCATTTCATGAGATGGATTCAGAAAAAGAAGCAAAAGTTATCATGGAAAAACGTCAAGATTTAAATCGACAGCAGCAGGCGCAAAAAATTAAAAAAGTCAAGCTTGAAAATTTAAACCAAATGATCATTGACGGAAATGTAAACGCTTTAAAGATTATCATTAAAGCTGACGTGAGAGGTTCTGTAGAGGCAATTCAAGAGTCTCTTGAAAAATTATCGATACCCGATGTTCGTGTACAGGTAATTTTCGGCGCAACTGGTGAAATTTCTGAATCTGATGTAATGCTTGCCTCGGCAGGCAAAGCCATGATCATTGCATTTAATACCAAGGCAAATGCCAGAGTACGCGAAATAGCAGACAGAGAAGGCGTTGAAATTAAACATTACAATATCATTTATCAGGTAATTGATGATATTAAATCAGCATTAACTGGTATGTTGGCGCCTGAAATTACCCAGGTAGTTACCGGCGATATGGAAGTTAGAGAATGTTATAAAATTTCAGCTCTAGGTACTGTTGCAGGTTGTATGGTTAAGTCAGGATTTATAAAAAGAAACAGCAAGGTACGTGTAACCAGGAAAGGTGTTGAAGTTTTTCACGGCGGCATAAAAAGTTTAAAAAGATTTAAAGACGACGTAAATGAAGTTAAAGATGGTTTTGAATGTGGAATTATGCTGGAAGGTTTCAATGATATGGAGCCTGGCGATATTATTGAAGCTTACGAAAGTCAGTCAAAAGAAAGAACACATGAAGATGCTGTTCAAAAAGAAAAGCAAGATAAAAAAGCTGCTGCTTCCAGTTCAACAGATGTGGAGTGATACAAGATAAAACCTGATGAATGAAACCAAGCGAAAGAAAACAGAAAAACAAATTTTACGACTTGCAGCTGAAATTACATACCGAAAGTTAAAAAACGTAGAAATAGGTTTGGTGACATACACTTCGTGCGAATTGTCAATTGATGGAAGTCATGCAGATATTTCTGTATCAGTTTTTGACAGTGAAAACGATAATGGCAAATCAATTAATTCATTAAATCGAGCAGCAGGATTTTTTAGAAATTTAATCGGTAAAAGCATGGGTTTAAGGAATGCACCTGAAATTCGATTTATTCTTGATACTTCCTATGAAAAAATGGAAAAAATAAATAGTCTATTAGACGGTGATAAATAGCTTTTTTATATCATACATCTACATATTTAAAAGATGCTCATAACTTATTATTCAATAAAAGGGGGGCAATGAAAATAATAGAAGTGGAAATTACATGCACCCCCTGCCTTCGGCCGTTTCCGTCCTGCGGCACCCCCCAAAGAAAGATTAAAAAATATTGATCATTAAGTTATAAATATTTCATTTATTATTGCCAATTTATTTAAAATTATTAATGTTAAACGGTATGATTAATAAAAAAGACAAAATATTAATTGTAGATGATTCATCGACAAATATTGAAATTTTAACAATGTTTTTATCAGGCAGTTACACAATTTATACATCGAAAGAAAGTAAAAAAACTTTTGATATCGCAAAGAAATACAATATTGATTTAATCCTTCTTGATGTAGAAATGCCGGAATTAAATGGTTATGAAGTCTGCAAAATTTTAAAAGATGATCCTGAAACAGTAAATATACCTGTGATATTTGTAACTTCAAAATGTGATCCTGAAGCTGAAGAAGAAGGTCTTCAGGCAGGTGCAATTGATTATGTTACGAAACCATTTAGTCATGCTATAATAAAATCCAGAATAAAAAATCATTTAAAACTAAAAAACTATCAGGATACACTGAAAGAATTATCCATGCGTGACGGATTAACAGGTTTGTTTAATAAAAGAAAATTTGAAGAAACCATAAAAAAAGAATTTCTGAAAGCTGCACGAGAAAATACAAAATTATCATTACTCATGATTGATATTGATTTTTTTAAAAAGTATAACGATCATTATGGACATTTAGAAGGAGATATTTGTCTAAAGTCAGTTGCCCTTGCAATAGACAATGTATTTCAAGGAACTACCGGTATAGCTGCTCGCTTTGGAGGAGAAGAGTTTGTATGCCTTCTACCCGATTCCGATCAAAAAGATGCTATTTTTATATCTAAAACTATTTTAAAGAATATTAAAAAACTAGGTATACCGCATAAAAAATCAACAGTATCAGACATAGTTACAATTTCTCTTGGCTGTGTAACAATGGATTTTATTGACGAAAATATGCTATTTTCTGATTTTCTTGTTAGAGCAGACCAACTTCTATACAAAGCAAAAGAATCTGGACGAAACAGAATTTGTTCAGGATTGTTTAAAGTTAAATAAAAGCAATTTATTCAACCGGAAATTGTAAATAGGTTCTCAGTAACAAATGTGCGGCAAGCGAATCAATTTTTTGTTTTCGTTCTTTATATTTTTTAGGACTTGTTTTTTTACCACCTTTGTTTTTAACATAAATTTGTCCCGCCTCTCTTGAAGTGTAACTTTCGTCTTGAAGGATAATGTTAAAAGAACCCATCGAAGCCAATTTGTTTTTAAATGTAAGTATTTCTTTCTGCAGATTTGTTTGTTGTTCCAAATAAGCATATGGAAAACCTAGAATGATTATATCTGGATTATATTCTTTAAGAATATCTGAAATTGAATTCCACAAACTGGAATCGTTGATGATTTGGTCCAGGCTTGAAATCACAAGCTGACTTTCATCGGTGACAGCCATTCCAATTTTTTTTCGACCGTAATCTATGGCTAGAATTCGTCCCATTTTAGTAAAATATTGTGTAACTTATTTATTCATTTTTACTTTAGAAGCTTTTACGAGGTCAGGTAAGTAAGTGAGAGCAGAATTAATTCTGTGCATCTCTCGAACTTTTCTGCCAGGAATTCCAAAGTAAGTATGATGCGGCAATGTATCTTCTTCAATTCCAGTAAAAGCGAGAATGATGCTACCTTCAGCAATGTTAACGTGGTCGCGAATTCCACATCCACCGGCGAGAATGGCATTATCACGTACTTTAACTGAACCTGCAAGGGAAGCTTTTCCGGCAATATAAACATTTTTTCCAATGATGCAATTGTGGGCTATTTGAACTTGATTGTCTATTTTTGTATAATCTCCGATCACTGTGGATTCAATGGTTGATCTGTCTATTGTCGTGCAAGCGCCTACTTCCACAAAATCGCCAAGAACAACGTTTCCAATTTGTGGAATTTTATAACGTCTACCATTTTCATCGATATAACCAAATCCGTCAGCGCCAATTACCGCGTTTGGATAAACTATACAGTGACTGCCAATAATGCTATGTCGGCCAATAAATACTCCAGAGTGTATTGTAGAGTTTTTAGAAATTTTGGTGAAAGGTTCAATCACAGCATTTGCGTATAAAATACAGTTTTCTTCTATAATTACGCCTTCTCCAATATAAACACCTGGTGCAATCGTCGTATTATTACCGATTTTAGCTGTCGGATGAATGAAAATACCTTGATTAACAAGGTTTGAAATATTTAAGTTAAAGTATTCAAGTAACTTGATAAAATCCAGACGTGGATTATCGCCTGTCATGATTGCGTGAGAGAAGTGAACTGAAACATTTTTATCGCCAAGTATGATACTATTTGGGTTAATATTTAACTGTGAAAGCAAAAGTTTTTCAGATTTTACATAATAAATACAGTTATTTTGAAAACTTAAATTGTTTTGATCGAGATTATTAAAATCACCAATGTGTTCAATTAAAGTTTCCGGATTACCTTTAAATTCACATTGTAGAATTTTAGCCAGTTCATTTAGTTGAATATTGGTCTTAATGTGACGATTCATTTTAAAATGAAATTTTATAACCAATTCTTGATTCGACAGGGTTTATATCGATGATTATATTTTTCAATGTAGATTTAGGAAGAACAAAAAATAACGCCATACCAACTCCAATACCTGCATAGGAGCCATAACCAATTCCGTTTAAAATGCTATTTATATTTTTAGTAGTAGAATAGGGGATTAAACCTGCCAAACCACCAATCATTGCGCCGCCAACAACGCCATACCAGGTGTATTTTAAAAGATCGCTGCCAATAAGCGGGTTATGAACTGAGTTTTCAATCAAGGCAACAATCACACCTGTTACAGCTCCGGCGGCTCCTACGCCTCCTGCTGAAATGTAAAGAGGCGTTAAATTATTACTTGTTGTGTAAAATGCAAGACCTCCACCCATACCCATGATTCCGCCGGTTAATAATCCATAAAACAAGTAATCAGCCACACGATCTGTTGGACTATCATCATAATTGACATCTTTAAACTCCTGCATTAAACCGGGATTTTTTAAAATATTACCATTTGTTTTAGTTTTTGTTTTATTTTTACTTGTAGTTTTTTCTATTTTTTTTTCAGATGTATCTTCTAATTTACCGGATTTATGAATGGATTCAGATTCTACTTCGTTGGCCGATTTTTTATTTGTATCAGATTCAGATTTAACATTTATATCTGTTTTGTTACTATTTTTTTCTGTTTTGACTTTAAAATTATCATTTTCTTTTAGTTCAACTGATTCTTCAGCTTGAATCATTGAAAATTGATTAAATAAAAAAAAAGTTAATAAAAGTAATACGGTTTTAATTTTTACACCCATTGTATGGTATCTTCTCAAAAAAAAAACTAACTGAAAAGTAAATAAAATATGACATTTTTAATAATCTGTAGTTTTAAAATTTTATGATTTCATTTTATAACATAAAATATAATAATTTCTATAAAAAACTAATAGTTTTCTTTATTTCGTTTATTATTTAGATTTTTTAACTTCCCTTCAGCGCGTACTGGCTGTAATTTTCCAAAAACAAATTTTGCTTTTTGCAAAACATGTAAAAACAAGACAAGTATTCCTGATGAAATATAAAACAATAAACACATTAAAATTGTGAGGTACCAGCTGAAATAATACATTGCTGAAAATAGTGCAGTAAAAAGGAAAATTAATCTAAAGATTGTAAAATGTTGTTTAAATTGTATCTGTGGTTTGCTGTATCGTATATTGCTGGACATTAAAATTGCCAAAATAAGATATAATATTATCACAGGTAACGCCGGCAAAGGGTATACTTTATAAACAATTCCAATTAAAGCTAAAGTTGCACCTGCAATTGGGGATGGTAGACCAACAAAGCTTTCTGGTCGACTGTCTACATTAAATCTGGCAAGCCTGAAAGCTGCGCTAATTGGATATATAGATGCTATAATTACGCTAATTAAAGGAAGCTCAAAAAAATTAACAGAAGTTTGAATATCATGCAGAAACATTGTATAAATAAGCACTCCTGGAGCTATTCCAAAAGTAGTAAGATCTGCCAAAGAGTCAAGCTGCTTACCAATTGGACTTTCTACATGTAACCATCTGGCGACCATACCATCAAACCCATCTACAAAAACAGCGCTCAATATCAAAAGACTGCTGATAAAATAAATATTTTCAACTGGGTATTTTAAGGGTGCAGCGGCATGGCCGCAGAGTAAAATGGAAAGAAAACCAAGCGCTAAATTGCTAAGAGACATTGCATTTGGAATCCACGCTTTTATAATCATACAAGGTTGAATATTTTCTGTTTTAATCGTTGACAATCATTTTTTATTTTACATAATTTAATTATGGCATGGATTCAAATCCTGAGTCTAATGATATTTAATATTTTAATCAAGATTCATTTTACTCTTGCAGGCAAGTGTTTTTTACGAAACACATCCACACAATCTTAAATTAAATGGATTATATATGAACGCATTAACTAAAATAAACATTCCAGGCGCTCAACCTTTTTACAGGGGAAAAGTTCGTGATTTATATGACCTTGGCGACAAAATGGTCATGGTAACCAGCGATCGTTTATCAGCCTTTGATGTGGTCTTTAACGAAGGAATTCCGGATCGTGGAAAAATCTTGACACGAATTTCAAATCACTGGTTTTCAATTTTACCTGTAAAAAACCATATTTTGGAAACTGATGTTCGTAAAATGCCGTCTTCATTTGCATCACAGGCAGAAATGCTTTCAGAACGAACTACAATGGTAAAAAAATGTAAACGAATAGATTTTGAATGTATTGTACGCGGTTATTTAATGGGCAGCGCTTATGCCGAATATAAAGAAACCGGTATGGTAAGCGGCGAATTTTTACCATCCGGATTAATGCAGGGCAGCAAGTTACCCTGGCCAATATTTACTCCAAGTACAAAGGCCGATACAGGGCATGATATAAATATCACCTATAAAGAGATGGAACAAAGTCTCGGTCAGGATTTATCAGAAAAATTAAGAGATAAAAGTCTTGAGATTTTTACATTTGCATCTCAAAAATTATCAGAAAAAGGTATTATACTAGCTGATACCAAGTTTGAATTTGGTATTGAAGATAATAATGGCGAAAATGAAATTATTTTAATAGATGAAGTACTAACGCCTGATTCTTCACGATATTGGAGACAGGTTGAATACGAAGAGGCCATAAAAAATAATCTCCCCATACCCAGTATGGACAAACAAATTGTACGCGACTATTTAAATACATTAAAGTGGGACAAAAATCCACCGCCGCCTTCGATACCAGACGAACTTATTGAAAAAACAAAAAACAAATATTTAGAAATTGAAAAGGTTATATTATGCATTACCAGGGAAAAGTAAAAGTCAGGTTTAAAAAATCAGTGCTGGAGCCTCAGGGTAAGGCAGTAGAGCTTCAGTTAAAAGAAACTCATCATTCGGGAATTCGGGAAATTCGGGTCGGTAAATGGATTGATGTTTTAATGGATGCTGATTCTGATAAAGACGCTCTTGACAAACTCCAAAAACTTGCAGATGAAGTGTTGTTTAATCCAGTGATGGAAGTATGTGAAATTGAAGTTGAAAAAGTATGAGCGTTTTAAACAAAAAAATTAAAGCCGGTATTTTATATTTTCCAGGAACCAATTGTGAGCAAGACTTGATTCATGGACTTGAAAATGTATACGGCATTAAAACAGAACTTCTCTGGCATACTGAAAGTTTTCATACAGATCATGATATTTATTTTGTACCCGGCGGTTTTTCCTACGGAGATTATCTTCGAAGCGGCGCGCTTGCGGCTAGATCCATCAGTATTCGTTCATTAAAAGAAGCTGCGATTAAAAATAAAATGATAGTTGGTATCTGCAACGGTTTTCAAATCTTGACCGAAACCGGTCTTTTACCGGGAGCTTTAATTAGAAATGAAAAATTAAAACACATTTGCAAATGGGTAGATCTTAACGCTGTCGGTAAATGGAGTAAACAAATTGAAAAACCATTTAAACTTCCAGTTTCACATTCTGAAGGAAATTATATCGCTCCAGCAGATATCATAAAACAACTCATCGATGAAGATCGTATTTTAATGAAATATGCTGATAATGTTAATGGCTCTACCGAAAACATAGCCGGTATCACCGACGCAGCAGGACGTATTGTCGGTCTAATGCCGCACCCGGAAAGGGCGCTTGAGCCAACCAAAGATTTTACATATACAAACAATACCCCAGGAAAATATTTTTTTGATACTTTATTGAAAATGATATGAAAGCAACCGTAGTGGGCATTTACGGAGCTTATTACCAGGTCAGACCTGAAGGTGAACATTTCTCAAGAAAAATAATTCTGGCAAAAACCAGGGGAAAGCTTAGGCTTGAAAAAAAAACAACTTCGTATTTAGAGCCAAGAGAAAGACACCTTTTAACCATTGGCGATGTGGTAGAAATCCAGGTAGACGACGGTGAAAAAGATGAAGCAAACATCATTGAACTTTATCCCAGAAAAAACAGTTTTCAAAGAGCAACGATTTATCAAAAACAAACTCTTGGAGCAAATTTAACGGCAGTCATTATGATATCTTCAATGGACTGTCCTGTGATAAATGGAGGTCTGCTGGCAAGACTTCTAGTTGAGACAGCCCTTTGTAAAATCAAGCCGATATTGATTTTAAATAAAATGGACTTTCATGATAAAAACAAAAAGACAGAATATATACATGCGCTTGAAATTATGCAGTATTTCGAAAAACAAAACTTCAGAGTTTTTTACGAATCTTTTAACAATGGCATCAGTAAAAAATTACGAAACGAGATAACTCCAGGGCGTTATCTCGCTTTTGGCGAATCCGGAGTAGGTAAAAGTACATTCATCAATCAAATGCTTGGAAAAAAAATTCAAGCAACAGATATGACTGAAATTGTATTAAAAGGACGGCATGTAACGACAAATCCTGTTTTGTATGAAATGGAAGGTTCAATTGAATTGATTGATGTACCAGGTATTCGCGAGTTTGGTTTAATGCACCGCACAAAGTTTGAAATTGCTTCAGGATTTCATGAATTTAATGACATTAAATGCCGCTTTGATAATTGCCTGCATCTTGACGAACCTGATTGCGGGGTAAAGTTGTCATTACAACAACATGATTTTCCTCAATTTAGATATGAACAGTACTGCAACATCATGAAGTCCATGCTTGAAAACTGGAAACCCAGAAGAGGCGATATGAGAAACCTTTCTTAAAAAATTTTAATATTTATAGGGGCGTAGCACGCCCCTGAGGCAAAACATGGTTCTGCCTTACCCCACGCAAGATTTTATAGAAATGTAAATTTATATTATAATTATGCAGCTCAATAGTTGTTTAAATCAAATAACAATAATTTTTTTAATTATCTTAACTTGAATACTTTTACAATTGACAGTCTGTCCAGTTATACAATTTGGACTATCACATTTTCGGGATGTAGCGCAGTGGTAGCGCATCAGTTTTGGGAACTGAGGGTCGCTGGTTCAAGTCCAGTCATCCCGAAATTATTTTTTAAGAGCGCCAGTAGCTCAGCTGGATAGAGCAACGGCCTTCTAAGCCGTCGGTCAGAGGTTCGAATCTTCTCTGGCGCAGAAATGAAGTCATATGAAGGGTTGGCCTGAAGGATGGCTTCATAACCTGAAAATGTAAAATTCTCATTTTCAGGAAAAATGGTGGTCGTAGCTCAGTTGGCAGAGCTCAGGATTGTGATTCCTGCGGTCGCGGGTTCAAGCCCCGTCGACCACCCAGCTAATTGATGTTTGACAGCGGGTGTTGTAATTTATTTTTATCCGTTGTGTCGAAAGTACAAAAAGTATGATCGATAAAATAAATGAAAGCGCCCGTAGCTCAGCTGGATAGAGCGTCGGACTTCGAATCCGTGCGTCGGGGGTTCGAATCCCTCCGGGCGCATAGAGAGTATTTTAGCGAGCGTGGTGAAATTGGTAGACACGCCAGACTTAGGATCTGGTGCCGCAAGGCGTAGGGGTTCAAGTCCCTCCGCTCGCAGTTGGTTTTATAATCGCGGGAATAGCTCAGTGGTAGAGCACCTCCTTGCCAAGGAGGGGGTCGCGGGTTCAAATCCCGTTTCCCGCTCATTCTTGTTCAATAATTTTTTGTCAAAATACAATGGGCAGCGCTATATTTACAAAGAAGCGTATGAATATTTTGACAGGCTGCATTTGTTCATGATGCAGAATATCATTTTGTTTTTGATTATGATTAACATTGTGAGTTGTAAGCAAAATAATTTATTTAATTCCAGTCAAAAAAAAGTTTATCATCTGGCTATTAAAGAAAACATAGAATCGTTTGATCCTGTAAACAGTGTTGATGAAACTTCCGGAATCATTTTAAATTTACTTCACCGAAACTTATACACAACAGATGTCATGGGTAATGTGATCAACGATCTTGTAGAAAGTTCTTACATTGCTGTTGATTCTGTATATGTCACTATAAAACATGGAATATATTTTAATGATACTTCTAAAGCCGAGCTAACTGCTGAAGATGTCGTATACAGTCTTTTAAGATTAAAATCATCAGCTCGTCAACCATGGACTCTCGACAAGATCGTCGATATCAGAGCTGTAAATCGATATGGAGTTGTATTTATTATAAATAATGTAAATGAAAATCTATGGCAAAGGCAAAAGTATTTATTGAGTCTACCTCAATGTGCCGTTTATTCAAAAGCTGATAACGTTAAAAATAATCAATTTTCAGGCGCTTCAACATTTTCAGTGACAGATTTTCAACAAGGATCAGTTGAATTGAGCAGTTCATTAGGTTTTAAACTTGATTATAAAGTTATTTCTTCCGATTCCAGTAGATGGTTTTATTATCAACAAAACCTTTTGGATGTTTACGAAGCCGACGGTATTTTTCGATTTTTAAAAAATAATAAAACAACATATGATTCAATAAATGTTACCGAACCGATCGTAATGTATGCCGCGATAGTTTCTGATGAAAAATCCTTGTTAAATGATCGCGCATTTCGACAGGCACTAAATTATAAATTTGACCGAAAAAATGTTACCTCAAAGATTCTAATGAATTCATACCAGCCCGCAGATTATCCTGTTCCTGATATTTTAAACGGCACCTTGCCGGAGTTTTACCATTATGATGAGAAATACAATTGCACAAATTTTCATAGTGACGAAATCATCAATATTTATTCTCCATCAGATCGGGATCGTCAATTATCAGCGATGGTAATTAAAAGCGTTTTGCACGATTGTAAAATTACATCCAGGATTAAAATTGTTGATTTGTCAACTTTGCTGAAAATTAACAATGAAAAAAGAACCGGTATTTATTTATTGAAATGGATAGCTGACTACCCGCATGCTGAAAATTTTATTGTTCCTTTATTTCATAGTCGAAACTCAGGCTCCGGCGGAAATCGCTCTTACTATAAAAACGAAAAATTAGATTATATAATAGATAATGCTGGTGTAACATCGCAAAATCTGAAGGCTGTTGAAGAAATGATCAGAGACGATGCCCCGTGGATATTTATAGGATTTTCAAAAAAGCAATATTATGTTAATAGAGAAAAATCCATTCAACTTCCGATGATGTACACCGGTTGGAATGAAGAGGTTTTCCAATATCGCTAAAATATGTTAGAAAATATTTTTAAAATAATGTGTAAGCTTAAAAACTTAAAAATGAGATTATTTATAATAATGAATTTTAAAAAAACAGGGAGTTTATAATGGATAAAGAAAAGAACAAAAATGTAAGTAAAGAAGAAAAAAATACAGGTAACGCACAGGAATTTGCTTTTGAAGCCGAGATGGATCAATTGATGCATCTGATTATACATTCGTTGTATACTCACAAAGAAATTTTTATGCGTGAGCTTATTTCTAATGCATCAGATGCTCTTCAGAAAATTCGATTTATAGAATTAACAAACACCGAGATCCTCGGAGCTGGAGAAGAATTAAAAATTAACATTGAAATGGATGAAAAAAAGAACCAGCTCATCATTCGAGACAACGGAATCGGGATGTCAGAAGATGAACTTAAAGCAAACATCGGAACAATTGCTAAATCAGGTACGCTTAAGTTTTTAAAAGAAGCAGCTGCGAAAAATGAAAAAAAAGAAAATATGGATTTAATTGGTCAATTTGGCGTAGGCTTTTATTCTGTTTTTATGGTAGCAGAAGAAGTACGTGTTCGTACTAAATCTGTTCATCCATCCGAAAAAGCTGTCGAATGGAAGTCGAAGGGAACTGGAAAATACACAATTACTCCCATTGAAAAAGCTGATCGTGGAACTGAGATCATTATCCAGTTAAAAAGCGAGGATAAAGAGTATACCGGTCAGTATCAGGTAAAAAATATCATTCAAAAATATTCCAACTTTGTTGAGTTTCCCATTTATCTTGGCGAAGAACATGTTAATAAATCTTCTGCGCTTTGGCGTAAAAAACCATCAGAAGTAAAACCAGAAGATCTTAACGAATTTTATAAATTTATCTCACATGATTTTAATGATCCCCTTGGCCATATTCAGGTTAATGCAGAAGCGCCGCTTACCTATAGCGGACTTTTATTTATACCAGAAAAATCAACAGGTGACATTTTTCAAAAACCGGATGATTTTCATGTTCATTTGTATGTAAAAAAAGTGTTTATACAAAATGACTGTAAAGATCTTTTACCGCCGTACCTGCGATTTTTACGAGGAGTCGTTGATTCAGAAGATTTACCTTTAAATGTTTCGCGCGAAGTTACTCAACACAGCGCTGTACTTGGTAAAATTAAAAAAGCGCTTACGTCAAAAATTCTAAAGTTACTTGAAGGGTGGGCTGAAAATGATAAAGAAAAATATTTAAAATTTTATAAAAACTTTTCAAGTATCATGAAAGAGGGCGTTGAATCTGATTATGAAAATAAAGACAAGCTGATCAGTTTGTTAAGGTTTAAAACAAGCGCTCTAAATGACGGCGAATTTACAAGCTTTTCAGAATACGTAAGTCGCTTAAAGCCAGGGCAAGATAAAATTTATTACATCGCAGGAAGAAATCTGGATGCTTTAAAATCAAATCCAAATATTGAATATTTTGCCAATCAAGGTTTTGAAGTATTGTACATCACCGATATGATCGACGAATACCTCATGCCCGTAATTGGAAAGTACCAGGACATGGAGATTATACACGTAGAAAAAGCGGAAGTCAAAGCTCCAGAAAACGACAATTCTGAAAAAATTGACGAAACAGTTAAAAAGGATTTCATTGGAAGAATTAAGGATATTTTAAGTGATAAAATAGACGAAGTCAAGGAAAGTAATCGACTGGTTTCAAGTCCATGTTCGCTTGTGAGTAATAAGGGAGCGTTAAATCCTCATATGGAACAAATGATGAAAATGATGGATCCGAATTATAAATCAGCTAAAAAAAATATGGAAATCAACCTTTCCCATCCTTTAGTTAAAAAACTAATAGCTATTCATGAAAGAGAACCTAAATCTCAGGAACTTGAAAGTACTGTAAATACCATATTCGAAGCTTTATTGCTGCTTGAAGACAAGCTGGATAATCCCAATAAACTGGTTGAAAAATTATTTTCGTATATGGATCAATCTCTAGTTTAAAAAACTACTTAGTAAGCGTCCCAAAAACCATCTATGGATTTTTAAGACGCACGCTTAATTTAAAATAAAAGCTGCATCGACCCGATATAAATTTGTATATTGGGTCTAGAATTAAATTTTGAAACTTGTATTTAAACAATAACTAACTCATAACGTATTAATTTTATTATAACGTTTTACTAAAAATTTTAATTGTTTAGCATTTTTGCTTTACAATTGGAAATTAAATGTGTATGATGTATTAATATGCAAGAAAATATTTATGATATATACGCAAAACCTGAAAAAAACAGAATTTATATGAAACTTAAAGGTTTTTTTCGAGATGAGCAGGTTAAAGAGGCTAGTGACAAATTTTTATCAGAACTGGAAAAACTACAACCTAATTTTGATATTATAAATGATATTTCAGAATTTCGACCGGCCACAGCAAAAGGAGCTCAAATTATCAAAGATGCTCAAATTAAAGTTGCTCAAAAAGGCATTAAAAGGTTGGTACGCATTGTTGATAAAAGCGTAAGTGGATTGTTGCAATTTAAAACTACTGCTAAGGAAGCCGGTTATGACGGTATTGCTGTCTCTTCTTTAGAAGAAGCCATTAAATATTTAGAATCAAATTAGAGTACATTATGTAAAAATATTCTTGTTTATAATATTATCAAGAAATATTTAATTTCATTTTTTTGTAACGTTAATATGTGCTGAATCTTTTTAAATATTTTAAAATTAATTTAAACATTATTTAACTACGATAAAAATACTTTACGCGTAATTTACCCATTATTATTTAAATTATGAAATTGATTCATGAAAAAGAAACCCGAAAGTTTCAAACATTAACAGACGATGCACGAAAAATGCACATGATTGAAAAATATTTTATCAATAAACCTTATTTCTTGAAAAATGATAATACTGGCGGATTTATTACCGGAATTAAACTAGAAGAAAAGTCCAGGGTTATTGTTGATACAAAATTAAAAGTATCAAATGAAATCACTATGTATAGTTTGTTTAAAAAATATATTGAATTCCATGGAACTGTAGAAGAAACAGTTTCACCTGAAAGATACAGAATTCATATTCAAGCCGTCAATGTTGCGGTTGATGAAAGAAAACATATTCGTAAGTTAGTAGATTTTAATGTAGTCAGCATTGGTAATTTAAGAGTATCTCGTAATGTCATCAATGCTTCATTATTTAATATACCGACTTCAGTTAAAGTTCACTTAAAACAATACCAGCAAATGCTTACAAAACACGCCGATGAAGTGATTGTTGATGTTTTTGATAAAACAAAAGAAAAGCATGAAATTGTAAGAAAAACCTGCAAAATATTATATATAAAAAATACAGGTGATGAAAAATCATATGAGTCTGACGATCCAGAAAAATTTATAAACTATTTCAAATCAACGGACAGTGAGTTGACAGACTTAATGAGAGAATATAAAGATAAAAAAATTGTTTCAGAAATGATCGTTCCTATTATTTATACTGGGCACGATGGTATTCCAATACCTCTCGGCTATATTCAATTGATTTCAAAAACAAAACCCATCGACATAGGTCAGGCAGATGTTTTACTTAAAACAGGAGCTGAAATCGTTCAAAAAATGCGCGATTCTAACACGGTGATGATTAATGAACGACAGAAAATTGTTAATATTTCAAACGAGGGTATGTGCATTAAAATTGAACACGAAGAATTAAAGAGGTTGATGCCAGAACAAAATGGTTTAACTTTTGATGTGATATTTAAATTAACACAACCTGTTACTGTTTCTAGTGAAATCATTTACCTTGCAAAAGATAATGATGATCTAATCATAGGTATTAAAATTATAGGTTTTTCAACAAAGAGTTCTGATTCAACCAGGTATCATTCGATGGTAGAATTACTTCCCGGTTAACTCAATTATTTTGTTTTTAGATAATTTACCATTTTGAATAATGATTGATTTTACGCCAATGTTAAAGTATTTTGATAAAATTTCGATAGATTCTTTGTTTGCCTTTCCTTTTTCTGGCAGAGAATGAATGTAAACATGATAAATTTTATTTTTTTTTACAATTTTTTTCTGACTGGAGCCGGGGTGAATCTTAACCTCAATGATCATTTATGATTCAATGTTAAAT
>JAOUFY010000071.1 GCA_029857955.1 Spirochaetia bacterium | reverse complement strand
ACACTACAAGCCTGCAAAATATCATAGGAACTTTTCTAATTCAAGCTATTCTGGCTTTAACCATAGCATTTTATATTTACCAGTTCTCTGAAGTCTCCATGAGAAACATGGCCTCTTATATTATATTGTTATCTTTAATTTATGAAATGATATTTTCATCTTTTATAATTTCTCGTATAGCCCTTGTTCAAAACAGTAATATCCATTTTGCATTATTTGTTCCTATGATTTTTATGTCTGTTATTTCCTGTGTTTTACTTGGAGCTGGAATTACTTTTGCAGCAGGTATATATCTAACCCTGTTTATTTTTTTTAATTCTGAATTTGAAACAGCTTCACTTATTATTTCGACTGTTTCCGTATTAATTGGAATATTTGCCACACTCCGAATGACAAAACGATCCGATTTTTTTAATGCAGCATTAATATCCGGAGTTATTCTGGCCATCACCGTACTTGGCATAGACCTGGGCACAAGCCGAGTTGAAGGGAACATGAATTTATCTATTTTATTTGCCTTCATGAACGCATTTTTAAGTATCGTAATGGCTATAGGCGTCTTGCCAATTTATGAAGGACTCTTCAATATTCCTACACGATTTAGGTTAATGGAACTTTCTGACATCAACAACCCACTGCTTAAACTGTTATCTACAGAAGCCCCTTCAAGTTATTCTCATTCTCTTTTGATGGCATCGATGGCAGAAAAAGCCGTAGCGATGATAAACGGAGACACCTTGTTAACTCGAGTGGGGTGCTTATATCATGATATCGGTAAAACTTTAAATGCGGGAATATACGCGGAAAATAAAAATCATGATAATTTTAAGAAAACTGATACCGGTTATGAGCCGGCAGAATACGCCCGTATTATAATTAGTCATGTCAATGACGGAATTGAAATGGCGAGAGAGAGTCGATTACCAGAAAAAATAGTTTCCTTTATTCCTGAGCATCACGGAACCACTTTAATGCAATACTTTTATCACGAAACACTAAAAAAACTTAAAACATCTAAAGAAAAAATCCCTGATAAAAAGTTATTTCAATACCCCGGGCCAAAGCCCCAGTCAAAAGAAACAGCTGTCGTTATGATTGCCGACTCTCTGGAAGCTGCATCCCGTTCAATTGAAAAACCAAACCGCGAAAACTACATTCGGCTAATTGAAACGATAATTAAAAATAAAACAGAGGAAGGACAGCTTGACGAATGTAACTTAACCATGCTGGACATTAAAAATATTAAAGAAAGTTTTTTAGAAACAATGATGAGCACCTTTCATTTGCGGCCAAGTTATCCAAGTAAAAATAAAACCAGGCAGCTGGAAATAAAAGTCGAAGAGATTTCATCTAAATCAGCGGTTAAAGCAAAGACCAAAAAAATTATACCCAAAAAAAGTGCATTAAATAAAAAAAATCAATTAAAATCAGGACTAACTCCAAAATGAGTAAAACTGGTTATTTACAAAAAATCATTCTGTCATGGCGTATAATTTTTCAGGATATTCCAAATAAAATATGGCAACGACATTTATTTCTTTTTGCAGCAACCTTTATTTCCATGACGTGGACTTACTATACGTATTCTCTCGCAGATAATATAGCAGACCGGTTAATAGAATCCTTGCTGTATAGCAGTGTTTTAAGTATAATTCTTCTATCGCATGAACTTGGACATTACATTCATGCCAGACAATACGGCGTAGAAACAACCCTGCCATTATTCATACCGTTGCCATTTTTATCTCCCTTTGGTACGCTTGGAGCATTTATTCGTATGAAAGGGTTGCCGCCGGATAAAAGAGCTCTTTTCGATATTTCATATTGGGGTCCGGCGATGAGTTTTTTTACCAGTGTACCTGCTATTATAATCGGATTATTATTATCCGAGAATGTCCCTGTTGCAATTTCCGAAACTGGATTACTCGTCGGGAACAATCATTTTATCTTTGGAAGCTCCATCTTGTTTAACTTTATCTCAAGCATCATCAATCCTGTTCCAGATGGATACTCTATGATACTGCATCCGATAGCTTTCGCAGGCTGGGTTGGTTTGTTTGTAACAGCAATTAATTTATTCCCCATCGGCCAATTAGACGGAGGTCATATTGCCTATGTTTTTTTAGGAAAACGTCAAAAATACATTGCCTATTTGTTTTTTGCTATATTAATCTTTCTGGCTCTGGAAGTATCTCAAGGATGGGTATTCTGGGTATTCATGCTTTTTTTTATGGGAATTCGACACCCCAACATAAGAATGTTACAGTCAGGAATTAACATGGATAAAATACGTATTCGTCAGGGAATATTATCTGCCATTATATTTGTAATATGTTTTATACCTGAACCTCTAAAGTTAAATGCCAAAATTATTCCTAAATCTATAAATTCGCCTGTACATGAACGAAAACAAGAGTTTAAAAATTTTCATAATATAAACTTTACTTCAAAACATGTTTTTAACAATGCAAAACATTCTCTATTAATAAAATGGTTTAAATATTGAAAAAATATCAAATGGAAATTATTTACATTACAGATATTCACGACGACTTGAAAAGACTTCGTCAGGTTTTGTTAAACAGCAGACCCGATTTATTTATTATATCCGGCGATTTAATTTATAAGGCTTTTTTCACGGATAAGTTGTTATATGAATTTGTTTATATACAAGAAGAATTTTTTAGTTATCTGATTCAAAACGATATCCAGGGAACTCCTTCGGAACTCGCGATTTCAATCAATAGAATGCCTGAAAATTATCCAATAGAATTTAAAAAGAAAGCTAACGACTATTTAAATTTATTTCAAAAAGCGTCTGAAAACATGAAGGCAAAATATCAGCTTTTAAAAAAACTTGTTGATAAATATTCCACCGCTGAACTCATTGTGTTGCCCGGGAATTACGATCTTGACCTACAGTTTACAGCCTTATACCTTTTTGACCTGCATAAAAAATGTAGAACAATTGATGGAATTAAATTTTGCGGCTACGGCGGAGCTCCCATTGCTACATCGGGTATTCCCGAGATGGTTTCGGTAATTTTCTATGAATATATAATTGATGGGAAAATTTACAGTGAACCTCAGACGTTTCTGGAATCCAGCAATGCCGATATTGTCTTGTTGCATAATCCTGCATATGGAACACTCGATAAGTTATCTTCATTTGGCAGGGTTGGTTCTCATGGAATTCGAAATTACATCGATAACCATCAACCTGCCCTTGTTTTATCCGGTCATGTACATTCAGATTATGGTATAATGAAAATCGATCAAACCATTTGTATAAATCCATCAAACTTTGGAAAAGTAGATAGTCTAAGTGGCCATGAGACCGGAGGATATTTTTGCAGAATTAATATTGATAATAATGAAAAAGTTAAGGTAAAATCAGTAAAATTACATCGAGCTATAGATAAGAATATTTTAGATGTAGCAGAATTTAACATTGAACCCGATTTAACGATTCATTCAAATGTCTTAAATAAAGAAGAATATGATAAACTTGGGGGATTTGTTAAATGAGAAATCCATTTCCTGATAACGATGTTTTTAAAAAATTTCTAGGTTTAAAAGATTATTTTAAAAAACATCAGACTCGAGCGACGAAAAACCGTATTCGCGAAATCGCTACCGTAGGGAGAATGGTTCGTTCATCTGGAGATACCATTGCTTTTGATTTTCTGGGATCTGTAAATTTTGGAATGGCTGACAGCACCTCGGATGTAGATTTGGTTTTATACCTAGATTGCCCCAGCGTATCCGTAGAAACCGAAATGAATCATGAAAACTGTCCAAAATTAAAATTATACGAAACACTAATTTTACACACACTTGTTTATAACATCAGTAAAGAAAAATATAAAATTCAAATTGTAGATCATATAAACCTTTCATCTCTTAAAAAAGCCATTGATGATGAAAATATGGAAACAGATATCATTGCGAGATTTGTTTTTTATCGAACTTTATGTAGAGGAATTAATAAACGTTTTTTACACCCTCTTGAAAAAAAAATAATCGCAAAACCGCACTTATTTAAATCAATTGAAAGTATGTTAACCGAAGCGCTAATTGAGTTTACTCGTTCTTCTTCTCATGGTTCGTCATTTAAAAAATACATAGACAGACTTCAAGACAAAGGAATCGGTATACCTGAAAGTGTCGCTAAAAAAGTAATGGAATACCTTGCTTTATCAAAAAAGTAAGAACTCATACAAACTTGCCTGGTAGAATTAAATTTTTAAATAATTTCAAGGGAATAAATATCTTGAATATTTTGCGGTTTTCGAATTAAACTAAAATTTTCACCATCCAGTAAAAACTCAGGCACATATGGTCTTGAGTTGTAATTTGACGACATCACCGATCCATAAGCACCGGCATGTGCAATTACAATACTATCGCCTTCTTTTAAAGTACTCATTGCTATTTTCTTTGCAAAAAAATCGCTAGACTCACAAATAGGGCCAACGATGTCATAATTGTTCATTGACCCAGAAGGATTTTTTAACGTTAGTATTCTATGCTTTGCGCCATATAACGCTGGCCGAATAAGCTCATTCATTCCAGCATCTGTTATGGCAATGGAGTAATCTTTGCGCGGTTTTATATACAATACATGAGCCAACAACAAACCGGAATGAGCAGATATAAATCTTCCCGGTTCAAAATCAATACGACGCCCCGTATTTTTCCTTTGTAATATTTGCTTTGATAATTCAGAAAGAGAAAACTCTTTAGCAGAATCCGTTGTAAAAACAGAATTATAATCAATGCCAAAACCGCCTCCAAGTGAGACATATTCAATCTTAATGCCCAATGAAGATTCAATTTCCTGAGCAATTTTATCAAGAAAATCCAGGCCTTTCATATAAACATTTGTATCGAGAATTTGAGAACCCAGGTGAATCTGCAAACCCATCAGTCTTAAATGTTTGGAATCGCGTAGTATGGAAACAGCTTCATTTAACTCCAGGGCATTTATTCCAAATTTAGAATCTTCTACGCCAGTCATGATGTATTTATGGGTATCGACAGCAATATCAGGATTAAGTCTTAAGGTAATAGGTCCCTTTACGCCTTCACGGGCGGCAACTTGCTCAATTTGTCGAATTTCCGAAATGGATTCGACATGAAAACTTTTTAAATTGCAATTTAAACCTAACTTAATTTCATCTTCTTTTTTACCGACACCGGCATAAACCATTTCTGAACCTTTAAAACCGGCCTCAAGCCCCCTCTGGATTTCGCCGCCAGAAACCACATCAAGACCAAATGTTTTAAACTTTTTAATTAATTTTAAAATGTTGATGTTTGATAATGATTTTACAGAATAATAAAAACGCGATTCCGAAAAGTTTTTTTCAAATCTTTCAAGCCTGTCTTGAATGATTTTCTCATGATATAAAAAATACGGTCCAGAATAATTGTATAAACTTTTTAAGTTATTTTCAATTTCTCTGCATAAATTATTTAAATTGCTGTTTTTCCAGAAAAGGTTGTTGTTATCATATTCATAATACATGTGTTTATTCTTTTATTTTTATTAGTAGCTCGTTAAATAAACGTAAATAGATTTAAATTTATAAATGAAAAAGCTGATGGATTACGTTAAATCGAAAATTGTTCGGTCAAGTACTTTTATAAATCAACCTTAAATGGGTTCTCATCAAGAGAGCGGCTATGATACCAAAAACAAGCCGGTTTGAACGCAGCAGTATAGATATTGATACGAGGACAAGGCATTGATAAAATACACCCACTATTTAAGGTTTATGAAACTAAAAAGAAGTGGACAAACCTAAATGAGTCCAAATGCTTGCTAAACCGTAATCAACATGACGCAACCTTTAAAAATAAATGATAAAATAAAAAAAACATTAAATCCCGATATCAATACTTTTAGCGAAGAAGAAAAAAATGGTGTTTATCGCGCTATTTACCAAAGACGCGATATTCGAACTTATCGGCCGGATGCGGTTGATACTGATAAATTAAGAAGGGTTCTTGATGCCGCTCATCATGCGCCTTCTGTAGGTTTTATGCAACCATGGAATTTTATCATGATCAACGACGCCGACAAACGCCGCGCGTTATATGAAGATTTTTTACAGGTAAACTTTATGGCATCGGGGCATTACGATGGCGATCAAAAACAAAAATATCTTTCTTTAAAACTACAGGGATTGCTGGATTCTCCTGTTTTAATGCTGGTCACCTGTGATACCTTAAGAGGAGGAAATCATGTTCTCGGGAGGGCAACCATTCCAGAAACGGATGTATATAGCACATGTTTGGCCATTGAAAATTTATGGTTGAGCGCACGCGCCGAAGGTCTTGGCGTTGGCTGGATGAGTTTGTACAATCCGGAGCTTGTAAAAACCTTGTTTGAACTTCCTGAAGAGGTGGTTCCTGTCGCTTTGTTAACACTGGGTTATCCGGTAGAGTTTCCCGATGATCCTTTGCTGGAGTCCATTGGCTGGCAAAAAAGGTTGCCGCTAAATGACGTGATATTTTATAACAAGTGGGGAAAATCAACATCTTTTGATTTGTCAAATACAAACCTGAATGTGTCTGCAATCGATGTTCATCATGTTCAAGAAGAATTTCACGGCAATGATATTCGAGAGAAAGTAACTGATAGAAATAACGATCTTACAAAACCTCCTGGTAGTTTGGGGCGGCTTGAAGATTATCTTTTACGACTCTGTAACATTCAAAATAAAATATATCCTGAGTTTAAAAAAAAGCAAATCGTGTTGATGGCCGGCGACCACGGTATTACAGACGAGGGAATCAGCGCTTATCAACCTGAACTTACCGCCAAAATGATGTATCAATTTATAGCCGGCGGCGGCGCCATCAATGTTTTTTCACGTCAAAATGGAATTGGACTAACATTTGTAGATATGGGGGTAAATCACGACTTTAAAAATGCCGAGGGCTTGATCAATGCTAAAGTAGCGCGGGGGACTAAAAATTTTTTAAATGATGCAGCAATGACGATAGAACAGTTACAAGAGGCTTTAGTAAATGGCCGCAACATTATTAGAAACTATTGCAAGGCCGATATTCTTGGCGTTGGTGAAATGGGAATCGGCAATTCAACTTCAGCAGCTGCCCTTACGGCAGCATATTTACAAATGGAACCTTATGTTGTTTGCGGATCAGGAACAGGAATTGGCGAAAATACAAAAAATAAAAAAGCTGATCTGATAAAACAATCGCTTGTATTTCATGCTAAAAACTTGAAAGATCCTTATGAAATTTTAAGATGTTTTGGAGGATTTGAAATTGCAGGTATAACAGGCGCAATACTTGAGGCATACGAACTAAAAATTCCCGTAGTTTTGGATGGTTTTATTACCGGCGCAGCCGCACTTGCCGCGTATAGAATTAACCCTGATGTTACATCGATATTGTTTGCCGGGCATGTTTCCAAAGAACCTGGTCATCGATACGTATTAAAAGAACTCGGTCTTGAGCCCATACTCGATTTAAACATGGGTCTTGGCGAAGGTTCCGGTGCGGCTCTTGCCATGGGGCTTTTAGAATCGTCAGCCCGAATCATGAGAGAAATGAAAACCTTTGAAGAATCCGGAATATACAATCCGTTGTATTTACCTGCCTTTGAATGATACATTTTGTAACCGTTTTATTTAATAAAAAACAAAGAACACACAAATTGCAAGCTTTAGACTGTGTGAGAATGATTTAAGATACTTTGTTTAATGTATAATGCAGTTGAGCCAGTCCGGAGTTAAATTTTTTACAACTTAAAAGTTTCAGGTTGATATCAGCATTTAGTTTACCAAACAATGAAATTCCTTCGCCAAGTAAAATGGGAATGATCGAGATGATCATTTCATCTATTAAATTTAAACGAAGCATCTCTTGAACCAACATACCGCCGCCGTCTAAATAAATATTTTTGCCTGTTTGTGATTTTAAGGTTTCAATAAAAACTTTTAAATTTCCGTTTATAAATTCTACATTTTCGTCATGGTCTTTTTTTTTGTTTGAGATAACATAACATTTTTTATTTTTATGCGGAAACTCGATTCCGAATGACAGTATTTTATCATAGGTTTTTCTACCCATGATTACAGTATCTACCGAATCAAGAAAATTATAATAACCATAATCTTCACCTTGGCTTTCAACCATCGACAACCAATCTATATTACCATCATTACGGGCAATAAAGCCGTCAAAACTTTGAGCAATGTACAATATTACTTTTCTGACATTTTTCATAACGATCATCAAGTAAATTCTACGAATAAATTGTAAAGAAGGAATTTTTTACGAGTGGGCCTACGCACCTTTTTTATTTTGTGAAAACGTAGGTTTCCCACAAAAAGGTATGATTTTGATAAATATTTTTAAATCCGCTGGCGATCAATCGACTGTTTACTACTTCATGTTCATGAAAGTAAGGGTGAAAATTAAAGCGAATTATTTTTAAAATTTGAATTGCTATTAAAACAGGATATTTTACCCAGCTGACGTTTCTCGGCAAAGTAAAGGCATAAACTTTATCTGTTTTTTGAATTGATTTTTCTACAAGACTTTCAACCTCAGGGTAACAACAAATGACTTTATCTAATATTGTGATTTCAGCTTTTTTAATACTTTCTGAAATTTCAACAAAATCTCCCGTATGGTAGCTGGTTTCTTTTTCTAAGCCAATTTCTTTCATGAACTCTTTTGCATAGCGAAGCATTTCTTCGGAAATGTCGATTCCCGTTGCGCTCTTTGCCCCTTGCAGTAAAAGTCGGCTGTGAAGATAACCTACGCCGCATCCGATTTCAAGTATGGATTTTTTATCGATGCCTGCATTTAAAAGACCTTCTATTAAATGTTTTTGAGATCTTTCAAGCCCCTTCTTTTTATAGCGCTTTAAAAACTTTTTAGCTTCTTTTGAAAAAAAATCGCCTATGCCATTTGTACACGAAACATTGTTACAGCAGTTCATGGATTATCATTATATAATCACCAAACGGTGTCAATTCGTTTTCATAATTTAAAGGGGGTTATTGATTTTATCCGGAAATGTATTTTCCGAAAACCCCCTCGCCGAGGAGTCGTTTTAAAAATCATGTTAAACATACGTTAAATCCGAACTTTTAAAACGCCTCCCTGGCTACCCCCTTTTGAATGGAAGCATCCACACTCGCTTGAATTATTACAATATAATGAAATTCTTATTTACAAATGATGTGCGTTTTTGTTTTTTTATCCAAGATGACTAATTATGATTATTTCGGGTTGGGATTATTTTTAACTTTATTTTTTGGTTACCAATACACGTATTTTTTTATATCGCATAATTTAAAAAAAGAAACGCGTGAAAATAAGATCAACAAGTATAGACAATACTGGCTTGAAATCATTATTAAAGAAAATCAATCTACGTTTGCCATACAAACGATTCGAAATTTAACGATGACCAATACTTTTCTCGTTTCGCTCACCATGATTTTAATGGGAGGTATGATTTCTGTTTTATCGGCAAATCTTAATCTAATACAAACGATTGAATCGATAGACCAACTTGATTCGACAACATACATTGACTATTTGCAGCATCATCCGGTAGCGATAAAGTTTATCATTGGTATCTTCATGCTGCTGATTTCAGCCTACAACTTTACCATGACATTAAGGATTTTATACAACATGAATTTTACGGCATCTTCTGCAATGAGACTGCCAGAAGCCAAAGATTTTCAACTGGATCAGTTAAGACGTCAGGCCCGTCATTTTATTACAGGACTTCGCTCTTTGTATTTCTTTTTTGGTCCGATGTTGTGGATTCTTGATACTACAGTAATGATTGTTTTTACTGTAGTTGCCACGGTTTCATTTTTAAGGTTTGATTTTATGCATAAGATTAAATCTTCAGAATTATAAACATTAGCCGTGGCCGAAATCGATTAAAGATACCAGGCAACCGGCAATTAACAAAACAGTTCTTATAATTTTTATTGATGCTTTCTTCTCATTGATTTTTTTTAAGATATCGCCAAAAGCGATGGCGAGAAAATTACCGGCAGAAAATCCGGTTGCATAGCCAACCCAGTCCATACTGTTTTTTGTAAGGAGCGAGTTGGTCAAGAGAGCTCCAAAGGGTGTTGTAAAAGAAAATATAGCCAGATAAAATATTACTTGTGATTTTTTAATTCCAAGGCTGATTAAAATAATTGAAAGCGCAAGAGCGTCGGGGATTTTGTGAGCGATTACAGCAAAAGAAATATGTGATAATATTTTACCAGATTCTGCAGCTCCGACTCCGATGCCATCGGTAAAAGAGTGAAAGCCAATTCCGAGAAATGTTAACATACCCAGCCTTGAAAGATCGGCAGCATCAATATCACAGGCATCAGTTATGACATATTTTTGAGGAAAATAAAATACAATAAAACCGACAAGCATGGGAAATCCGGTATATTTTCCGATAATTTCAATGGATTCCGGTAATAGACGAAAGAGCGCAGCGCTGATTAAAATTCCCGAAGCAAATGATATAAAATAAGGTATTAAATCATGTATCTTATGATAAAGCAATGGTAATAGACCGCCTAGAAAGGAAACCAAACATATTGCCGCCAGTGAATGATAAAAGTCCATTAGAGTGCCGTATTTGCTAAATCGGCTGGTTGTACGTCAATTGCTATTTTTAAATGAAAAGTTGTCATTTAAATTTTAAAAATACCAATTTTATACAATAAGTTATCATTTTATGTATATAAATCAATGATTTTACATTTAAAATAATGAATTTAATTATAAACGTATCGATTTCAAATATGAAATTATTATTTTATATATGTAAATATATATTTTTGTATGTAAAATGATGTTTTACATACATTAAGCGTTATTTATTGATTTAAAATATCATTTTAAAAAATTCATTAACCTATAATTAAATAATACAAGTTTTAAATTTCAAATAATCTCTCACAGGCAACGGTTCTCGGTGAATATTTTTACAGTTGGATAAAATTCAATTTCGTGGGACCAGGAGTCCACTTTTTTACTAATTTCCCTGATAAATAAGTTAGCCGGCGCCTTTGAATTCAATAATCGTCGGTATTTTTGGTTTTATCGGGTTAAATGGCAAGAGTTCAATTATCAGGGCGTAACTCAGGCAGGGCATTTTGTCAGGTGTGTTGGTAATACTCGCGGGCTTTTGGAGGATCATATACATAGAAAATATACTGGGACCAATCCTCATATACTTGTATACGCATGAAGGCGCGTAAGTTGTTGAAGAACTCTAATCG
>JAOUFY010000070.1 GCA_029857955.1 Spirochaetia bacterium | reverse complement strand
TTACAATCTCAAAATACACCATTAGGAGAAATGTCACTTTTTGGATAAAATCAGGCTACTTTCGGCGAAAATTTTGTTATTATAAGCGATAAGGATTTTCACCACCAGCTGCAATTGGCCTTTTGATTAATTTTCCATTCGTTGATAATAAATCTACCATTTCGGAATCTTTCATGGTTTTAATTTTATCTTATTCATACATGAAGCGGTAGTAGCGGTAGTTGAGCACTTCTTATCCGTAAAATGTAATCATAAAAATATATTTAACATGAAACTTCACATCAAGGGTTAAACAAATGCCGCCTTTTCTGTAAATCGAAGTGTATTAAATTTAAGTTCTATTTATTAGTATTTTCTAATATTCTTTCGCCAATGGCAAATGAATGTACTATATTATTAAAAAATATTAAGAGGAGAAAATCATGGCACCTGTTTTAATTAAAGCTGCATATATAATCGGAGGTGGCGGATTGGGCTATTTATATTATAAATTTATTGGATGCCGTTCGGGAGTCTGCCCGTTAACTTCTAATCCTTATGGATCCATCCTTATGGGTGCCGTCATTACGTTTTTCATTATTTCTAAATAATTTTAAAACATTCCACAGAATTTTTTATAAAATATAAAAGAAACAACCAGGCAATTTTCAATTGACTTATTTGACCTTGATCATTTTAAAATAACAATGATATCTATGGTCATTTTGCACAGGACAAAGTTTTAAAAACAACTTTCGATCATCCGATCACGCTGCTCGGTTGGTTGGCGAAAAATTTACTTTTTTTAGAGATACTGGTTATGCTTTGGCACTATCTGCTACAGAACAACTTTGTAGAGAAATTAAAAAACTTCAAATTTAAATGGATAGTCATATTTTATGCTGCACAGCCGGCTTTGGTATTGCAGCTGATCATTTACATCATGCCGTGAATTCAATGATACGGTTTGCTGACAAAGCGATGTATGAAGCAAAAAATCCTGGTATAAACAAAGTAGTTCTTTTAGATTCATCTATTTATAAATTTGAAAATGCTAATGTCAAGTTTAACTGTTGACTTTTTAAAACTTTTCATGTATATCGGGGGATATAGCGTAAAACGCAAAGCGGTTGAAGCGAAAAGGGGTGCTCCCCTTTTTAACTTTTTATTTTTACAAACCACGAAGTGAATCCATAACCGGAAAATGCTTTTTATAAATTCCTGTAAGTATGGTATCTTTATTCCGAATGACTCGAGAGTTTTTTACGGGATTAGAAATCTTTTCAATGTCTTCTACATCCGAAATGTATTTAAAAAAGACAAGATATTCATTACCCTGGATTAAATTTTTAATCTGGTCATCATTGTCGTAATCCCATTTGTCAATGCGATATTGAAGGTAGTACAGCTTGTTTTTTGAATTGTAAAAAATTAAATGGTTATTTTGAAAACCCTGAAAAAATATTTTCTCCTGCCTTTCTTGATTTATATTTTCACGGGTCTTATCCTGCGCATAACTTATCGCAACACCTGCAATTGCATAAATTATTGAATATTTAAAAATCAATATAATTTTTTTATAAGTCAGCATCATCATCCGATGTATCTTTCGATTTTGAACGAATAGATTCAAGCGCTTTTTTAGCAGCTTTTTGCACGGCAATGCTAGAATCGTATTTTTCTTTATACTCTAAAAGATCAATAAATTCATTACTTTTAAACTCTCCCAGTTTTCTTATGGCGCGAAGTCTGACAAGTTCATCGTCATCTCTCGTCATCTGAATCAGCAATACTTTAACATTTTCGTCTTTTAGTTTTACCAAAGCAGAAATCAACTCAAGCCTAAACGGAAAATATTCTCTTTTTTTATCCAGATCTGAATATGAGTCAATCTCCTCTAATTTCTTACGAAAAGATTCGCGCGCATCGGCATAATCCAGGTTTCCAAGTGACCTGACAGCGTTTGTCCGCAAATTAATATCTTCTTTTTCATTATTAACAACTTCGAGTAAATATTTTTTTACCTCTTCTTTTGAACCATCGAGATTTGAAAGATATTTTAAAATAAAAGATTTATAGATATTTAGTACATCCGGTTTTTTTAGTAAATCAAACATAAAATCCTGTAATGATGCATCTTTAAATGAAGAATAGGCATTTATGAAATCGTTAATGTGAATGTCATTTACAGTGTAATCGGCTTTAGCAAGTTTCTCTTTTAATACAGGAATAGCGCTTTGAATATTTTTTTTTCTTAACACGTTAGCCGTTGTTGTTACAATAAGCCCATCTTCGCTATTTAGAAAATCGACAATGCTGTCATCAAGGTCATTCCATTTAACATCGCCAATGGATTGAATTATTGATTTTTGAATATTAACGTCATGGCTCTTTAAAAGTTCTTTAATTTGAGGTATGAGAGATTTTTGATCTTCTTCTTTCAAGGTAAGCATTTTTGTAAAGCTGTCTGTAATTTGTGATGAATTACCATATTTAAAAACAAGCCGAATACGTTCTACCAGTTCAAGTTTTGGATCTACTTTTACCGGTTCCTTTTTTTTAACTTCTTTTTGTTTTTTAGCAGCCAATAATTCATTTTGTGAAATATTTGCGCTTGCAATGAGGAATGTTAAAATCATTAAATATCGTAAAATCTTCATAATATAAATACGATTTCCAGTTATGTTACATTACACGGATACTGAAAATCGTATTACTTAAAACCCCTTTACGTTTAAATCTGCTCATTTAATACTTGATATAATATTTTGAATAGTTTGTCTGTCCGGATGATCTGGATAAACCTGTAATAATTTTAACAATGTTTCCTTGGCTTTTACGTTATCTTTTAATTTTCGGTAATACATAAAACCAAGCCGCTCCAATGCCAGTTTGTGAGAACTATCTCTTCTGAGAACTTCCAGGTATTGTATTTTTGCCTGATCAAAACTACCAAGTTCTTCTAACGATGTACCAAAGGCCATGCGTGCGTTTAAATCATCAGAATTTTTCGTGAATGCTTTTTCATAGAATTTTTTTGCGTCTGCATATTTCTTGTCATTATAATAAAGATTTGCAAGATTTAAATTTGCATCATATGAATTTGAATCTATATCAATTGCCTTCTTGTATGCCTCTTCTGCATTACCCGTCATTTTTTGAGTTGCATATAATTTTCCAAGATTGATATAACCTTTTAAATATTTGCTGTTTACGCTGGTTGCGCGCATATAATATTTAATGGCTTCCGACGCCTGTCCCTGTAATTCGGATATTAATCCAAGCTGATAAAGAGATTCCGAATCGTCTTTTTTATATTCTAAAATATTCTCGTAAAGACCTCTGGCTTCAGTATATTTTTTTTCTTTAATATAAAGTAAACCAAGGTTAAAATTTGCTTCGTAATGTTTTGAATCAATAGAAATGGATTCTTTATAAGCATTTTCTGCATTTGAAAAATCATTCATAACCGAATATATTTCACCTTTTTGATAAAAAACATCCGCATCTTTCGGTTTTAATTTTTCGGCATGATTTATGGCATCTAGCGCCTGCGCATACTGGGCAGATCGCTTTAAGGCAATTCCCAGGTTTTTCCAGCCTGCAAAAAGATTTGCATTGATATTAACTGATTTTTGATATGCGCCAATTGCTTCTTTATCTTTATTGAGTTTGTCGTAGCAAAGACCGGCAGAGTAATGAGCCGGGTCATAATCAGGTTTAATACTGATCACTTTATTGAACATTTCCAGAGCTTTGTCAAACATGGATTTTTTATAATAAATTCTACCCAGATTATAAAGAGCCATAAAATTCACAGGATTCTTTACAATTTCTGCATTATAACTTTCGATAGCATCTCCATATTTTTGTTGATTATCCTGCGCCAGAGCTGTCATGTAATTTATTTCAGGATAGTTACCGTCAAGCTCCCTTGCTTCTTTAAAAAGATCTTCTGCTTTTGGAAATTCCTTATTACGCCCTGCAATTTTCCCCTGTTTTACCAACTCTTCAACCCTGCCTGAATTATCAGGTTTATCTTTTATGTTGTTCTTTGTAATTTCATTAATATTATCTTTGGGATTATCCTTTGGTTTTACAGTTTCAACATTTTTTACATTGTTCGTATTAAATGGATTCTCTGTTGTTGATGTAGAATCCGCTATGTTTGTAACTGGTAAGTCCTTTTTTTTGCCCATTCCTGTTTTATCCAGCAAGGCAGAATAAACATTTTCATATTTTGTTCGAAGCATTTTATCTGACGGGTTTTTTTCAAGAGCTTTTTTATAATAACTTAATGCGCCTTCTAGGTCACCATCTAAATTTTTAAAGTCGCCCATACGCTCCAGTGAACGAGCATGAGAAGCATCGCTTTCAAGAGCTTTTTTAATATATTCAATTTCTTTATCTTTATCATTTAATGCACGATAGGCCTGCCCTTTTTTGTAAAGATAGTCCGGGTTTTTAGGATCTTTTTTAAGAGCCATGTCATAGGCATTCATCGCTTTATCCAGCTCTCCATTTAAACGATAAAGATCGCCAAGATTGGCCCATGCATCCCCATTATCGGGATTTTCCATAATGGCTTTTTTTAGTAGTTCAATGGCTCCATCAAAATCTTTAGACGCCATTTTTTGTTGCGCAAGCCGATTATATGCTTCAGGGTCTTTTGGATCTTTTTGTATGGCAGTGTTGTACTCTTTAGTTGCCTTCTCAATTTCTTTTCTTTTCTCATGTATTTTGCCTTTCTCATTGTAGGCATTTACAAGCTGCGGTTCAAGTTTTTTGGCCATTTCAAGAGTTTTCATGGCATCCATATCATGGCCGGCATTTTTCTGGGCTTCTGCCAGATCTAAAAGTATTTCATATAATTTCTTTGCCGGCGCCTTTTTCTTAAATGCGCTTTTATAAGCGGCATCCAGTTCAACAACGGCTAATTGATACTTTGTCAGTTTTAAGTACAAACGGCCTAATTTATGCCTTGTTTCATAATCTTCTGGCTCAATTAAAAGTAAACTTTTATATGTATCTACTTCACTTTGAAATTTTTTATCAATATTTTCAGGATCGTATTCCTTGATCAACTGTGTGTTTTTATAAGAAAACAAATAATAGGCAACACTTACACCAAGAAGTGAAACCAGTAAAAGTAAACCTAAAAGGGCTTTTTTATTTCTATTTTTTTCATTTTCGTGTCGATTACTCATATAATAAGATTCGGAAGATTATGATATAATGTCCAGCAAATAAAAATAAACCAAATATGTTTTCATTAAATTTAAGTTAATTAATAACTAAATTCGATCATTAATTTTATTTAATTATTGGCTGTAATAACTGCTTTGATATTTTTTAGAAAATTGAAATTGTACAAACGCTGCCAGTTAAATGGCGCGTTTGTACAATATTGAAAAATTATCGTTTTGAGAACTGGCTTGCTCTTCTAGCTTTATGTAGACCGTACTTTTTACGTTCAACCATGCGAGAATCACGTGTAAGTAAACTAAATTCTTTTAGTTTTTGATGGTAGGCAGGATTCATTTTGTCAAGTGATCGAGATATACTCAGACGAATAGCTTCTGATTGCCCGGTTGTACCGCCGCCGTGAACATTTGCAAAGACATCAAATTCTTTATCGAGCCCAAGTAAAACTAAAGGTTGTTTTACCTTGTATTGATCAACCGATCGTTTAAAATATTCATTTAAAGTTTTTCCATTGATAGTCACCTCACCCTTGCCTTTTACAAGTTTTGCTCTGGATACAGACTCTTTTCTTCTACCTGTAAACATAAGCTTAACTTCTGGTCTTTTGGAAGGTTTCTTTGTTTTTTCAACTTTAACTGCAGCTGCTTTGGGGGCACGTGCAGTTTCTTCTTTAGAAACAGCTTCTGCTTTTTCTGCATCACGCTGTCTGGGTGTTCTGGTGTCTTGATCTGAGCCTTTTTTAGGTCGAGCTGAAGCTCTCTTTGCTGGTTCTTTATTTTCTTCTGATGTTGAATCTTTTGTCATATTTCTATATCCTGATTTTGGCTGTATTTAATTTAATTAACAACTTCTGGACGCTGTGCTTCCATACCGTGCTGACTACCCTGAAAAATACGTACTCTGGTAAGTAATTTTCTGCCATGTGTGTTTTTAGGTAGCATACCTTTAATAGCTTCGTACATTATTTTATCTGGCACAATTTCTTTTTGTTGCTTCATGGTTCGTGTTTTAAGACCTCCGAACCAACCGCTATGCCAATGATAGAGTTTTTGATCCATTTTGTTTCCACTAAATACCATTTCGCCTGCATTAATGATGATAACTCGATTACCAACCAAAACTCCTGGTTGAAATTGTACCTTATCTTTACCAAGTAACATTGATGCAACTTTTGAGGCTAGACGTCCCATGACCTGACCTTTTGCATCAACAATTACCCATTTTCCTTCGGTACTTTCTGATTTTGTATATGTTGTTCTTTGACCGTATAATGGATCCATAAAGACCTCTTTACTTAATATTTAATAAGACAAAATTTCAACATGACATGCCCTGTCAATTTTTTATCCTGTGTAGCCTCGTTGAACCGGAGAAAAACTGCGCAATCAAAGACAGATATCTTTTATACGAATAGTTCATCTTAACTCTAAAAACCGGTTATATTTTAACAAACCAACAAAATCATGTAAAAAGATATTTACAAAATTAACAGATCAAGTAAAAGGTACTTATAACCGCACCAGTTGAAAACCCATGGATAAAATAATACTGCCTGAACATATTGTTTACAATGATTTAGATGGTATTTGCCTGATAAATGAAGAAACCGGTAATATTTTTTATACGAATGAAAGACTTGATGAAATCTTTGGCTACAATCCGGGAGAGCTTAAAGGAATGAATAAGCAGCTTGCTCCCTTTCCTTCTTTTTCAAAACGCATGCAAGGAAACGATATCGCATTTGATATCGCCATGCACGGCATGTGGTCAGGCGAAGTTTTTTATTTAAATAAAAACGGAGATCAATTGCGATGTAAAACCTGCATATATGCTTTTGAACAACCTAAACTGGGAACCATATGGGTACTGATTCACACTGATTTAACTTAGCTGGGGCTGTCTAAAAAGTCTCACCGCGAAGGCGCGAAGGGCGCAAAGTAAAGAAATAAAGGGATTTTTCTTATCATTTTCTTTAATTCCTTTACGTTCTTTGCGGCTTCGCGGTTCAAATTTTGACTTATTAGACAACCCCGTACGATGGTTAACTTGAAAGTACAAAATGAACTTTCCACATGTAATACTTTTATGTTTGGCAGCATATCAGCTTTTGGCAAAAAATCCATGAAATGAACGTTATTTATGATCTTGATCATATTAAAAAATCAGATTTACCTGGTGTTGTAACTCTTGGAAATTTTGACGGAATTCATCTCGGTCATAAAAAAATAATCACTCGTTGCATTGAAGAAGCAAAAACTATTAACGGACCATCCATCGTAGTTTCATACGATCATCAAAGAAGCGCTATTTTTAAAGATCACCGCGAGTTTATAACTTCAACTGCTGAAAAAATTGAAATTTTACAAAATCTTGGTGTTGATATTTTAATTTTAATACCTTTTTCTGAAAAAGTTAAGAACATGCGCGCTGATGAATTTTTAAAAGAACTACTTATTCATAAGCTCAATACGCGCATCATTGTAATCGGCTATGATCATCATTTTGGTAAAAATCGAGAAGGAAACATTCATTATCTTAAAAACAGAGCTGATGAATTTAACTATAAAGTAATTCAAATTGAACCGGTTTATTACATGGATAGAATAATTTCTTCATCTAGAATTCGAAGCGACCTTGTTATGGGGGATATAAAAAAAATAAACGAACAACTTGGCTCTCAATATCAAATATTTGGAAAAGTTGTAAAAGGATTTCAACGTGGAAATATTACCGGATTTCCCACGGCTAATATTCAAATTTCTGACAATAAACTACTACCAATCGATGGTGTGTATTATGGAATTATAAAAATACCATCACAGAATATTACACGAACATGCGTTATTAATATTGGCAAAAACCCTACTTTTAATAATAACAAACTTTCCGTAGAAGTACACATACTGGATTTTGCAGCAAATATTTATGATACTCCTGTTCAAATATATTTTGTCGGAAGATTACGCGATGAGAAAAAATTTGATAATATTGAAAATTTAAAAATTCAAATTAAAGATGATATTGAAATTGCTCGCACTTTTTTTAAAGCTTTATTTTAAACGAATAAGAGAAATCATGGGTGATTGTTTTAATGCATCAGGATTTACTCGATCGATATTATGCAATATTTCAGAAAGAATTAATTTACCCTCATTGGGAGAATATTCAGTAAACCAGATTACAAGATTGTTAAATTCAAAAGCATCTACATTGAGCAATTCCATAATATCATCGGATATAACCAATAATAGCTTGCTTTTTAAACTAACTTTATTTTCAGAAACCATTTCTGTTGGCAAGTAAGCTACTCCGCCCTCCAGTAACGATGACTCTCCGCTTGTTGAGTCAACAAGATACATATGAAATGGACCGGATCGAACCCATTCCATTTCTTTTTCAGAAATTCGAATGAGTAAAAAACCTGGCCCTAAATCTGCATGAGTCACCATATCTTTAAATAATTCCTCTGAGATTTCTCTAGTATTACTTGTTTTCTGTGACAATTCTTTAAATTTATCCTGAATGATATGTTTTTCAAGATTTGCCTCTATGTTATTGATATCAAAATGAACATATAATATAAAAGTAAAATGATCATGTTCTTCTATGGTAACAAACATTCGAAAGTCACTTTCCGGATGCTTGGGAAATAAAAGTAATTCCATCATTTCCGATTTTCTAATAGATTTTTTAGTTAACATTTCTTGAAGATAATCGATAACCTTTTGATTCTTGCCGTCACTATCGTCAAATTCACTTTCAGATGCAACTGATAGATTTTTTAAAAATAAATTATATGTTTGAATCATTTTACCAAGTTCATTTCGAGGATAATTAGAGACAATTGCAACATCCCTATTATTATTATAAGATTCCATAGATGAAACCAATTGATGCACTGGTTTTAAATACGTTCGAAGAATTAAATAAGTTAAATACGAAAATACGCCTGAAATGATTAAAATTTCGAAAAACAAATAAAAATAGATATTTTTAGATACAGAATGATCGTATTCCCTTAAAATTTCAACATATACATTTTTTTTATTTTCTGATACTTTAAAAAAGTGATGAACTATTTTTTTATGAAACTCTGTAATGACAGGTTCTGTTATTACTTTTTCTTTATTTTTATTAAAAGAATCATAAGGTTTAAATTTTTTTTCTGGAATGTCCAGAAAATTAGAATTCTTCAGCATTGAATTGCTGTTTTCAAGGTTATTGTGAACAATTTTTTCAACAAGTTTATTCGAATGCCATAAAACGGTTCCTTCGGAACTCCAGATAATAAAAACAATGTTTTTTATATTGGGAGTTTCTGCCAATTGTTCCGTGAATTTTTTATAATATATTTCATACGATGAGTTTCCATTATCTTCAATATTACTTAATGATGCACTTACTTTTTCTGTGAAAAAAATACGATATAAATTCCTGTGGTTTATTTCAATCAATTCTATAAAAATAATACCAGCTATCAACAGAGTTACATATAAAAAAATAAATACTAATTTGGGGATTCCTTTTTGAATGTTAAGATTATTTACATAATTTTTAAAGATATTTTCACTCATTTTGCAGTTCTCTTTTCAAAGATAAATACAAATAATCCCGATATTAGATATAATAAAAACAAAGGAACCGTCATAGCCGTCATTGATAATACATCGGGTGGCGCTATTACAGCTGATAATATCACGATGACCAAAATGATTATCCTCCATTGTTTAAAATACATACGCGTGCTTATAAGCCCTGCGACAGTCAGTAATACACATATTATCGGCAATTGAAAAGAAATACCGAAAGTTAAATGAAAACCTAGAAAAAATGAAAAATAATCAGACATTGTTAGAAGCACTTCAGGCATTTGAATACCGCTTAAAGTATCAATTCCTGGAGGAATCCAGTTAAACACAAGAAATTTAATCACAATATCCCAGCAATAACGCCATGCGATGTAGATTCCAGACCAAAAAAACAAAATTGAAAAAAATAAAACCAAATAACTCCATTTTTTATATTTTTTATCAAAAGCCGGCATTATAAATCGTATTATTTCGTAAAAAATGGCAGGAACAGCGAAAAGAAGACCCGCAATAAAAGACAATTTAAATTGAATTAAGACATAGTCAGATAATTTGGTAACGATAAGCTTGACAATTACATCTTTACTTTTACCATAATCAATTAAATTTCCAATTGGATTTATCAAAATTTTAAAAATTTGATTGTAAAAGATCATGCTTACAGCAGAAAAAACTACTAACCAGACTAGAGATCGAAGAATAGTCCATCGAAACTCCTCAATATGATCAATGACCGGCATATAGCGGTTTTGTTTTAATATTTTTTTCTGGTATTTTTCTTTTTCGTGAGCAGCATTTGAACCGGATTTTTTTTCATGATCACCGGAATTCTCGCTTTTTTTTTTATGGTTTGCTTTTTTATTATATGGTACTGGTTCGTTTATATTACGATTGTTTTCTTCTTTATCATGAACATCCATAAACCATTAAAGTTTAACTGAACATCAGCTTTTAGCTTTGGCTTTTTTTGTTTTACTGTTTTTAGCAGAATTAAGAGAAGCCGCTTTTACGGATTTTGTTTTTTTTACTGGCGCTGATTCGCTTTCGTCATCCGCTTCATCTTGTTCAAGTTGTCCGCTAATTCCTTTGCGAAATTCATGAATTCCAGAGCCAAGTCCTCTTGCCAGTTCTGGCAACTTGTTTTTACCAAATAAAAGAAGAACCAAAAAAGCAATGATTAGTAATTCAAACCCATTGGGCATTCCAAATAGTAACATAGACCAGATGGAAAAGAATTTAACTTCTTGTAAAGTAAAAATTATTGATATTCAGGTTTTACTATAACTTTCACTATATTTGTTTTTAAAGCCATCTGACATAAAAATAACTTTTCAGGGCCAGCCATTCTCGGTGAATGGCGGAATTTACAATCTCAAAATACATCATTAGGAGAAATGTCATTTTTTGGATAAAATCAGGCTACTTTCGGCGAAAATTTTGTTATTATAAGCGATAAGGATTCCGGGAATCGTGTTTTCAGTAGGCGGCAGTTTTGATCGTCGGAATAGTCTTCTGTGCCTGACTTTACATGGCTTTAAAGGGAAAAAAATTGTACATTAGTTATTCAAATGGAGGGCATCTCAGGGAGGCGGG
>JAOUFY010000021.1 GCA_029857955.1 Spirochaetia bacterium | reverse complement strand
ACTACCGAGGGCGCGAATGCTATTGCAAAACTTAGAACAACCTATCTGTCGGGACAATGGGATACCATGTGGAAAGCTGCATGATGCCCTATATAATTCACTCACACCCTGCCCATAAGACATCGTGTCTGCTGCGTGTGCCAATATGAAAATTTATACTAAATGGCCATGACCATTTAGTATAAATAAAAAAAACCAACCTTGTTTATAAAAAAGTTAATAATTTAGACAAATCGCTATAAATTTAAACGTCTTTATTTTGATATTGACAGATAAAATTGTTGATGGACTGTGTAAAGATTCATATATCGACGTTAATGTTAAAATGGATTAAAAATTTGTTCTTCAGGGGCGATCAATCCGTTACAGATGATATATTAAAGTATCCAGTCGGGAAAAGGTACTATCCCGATTTTCATAATATTAGAAAGAATTATATAGATATTGATGCACAAAAAGTTATCGGCAGACTTAACCAGTTTGGTTTTAAGGCTTACATTGTTGGCGGGTGTGTACGAGATCTTTTATTAAAACGCAGACCTAAAGATTATGATATTGTAACGAATGCTACACCAGCTGAAGTAAAAAAAATATTTGTTAATAGTCGTTTAATTGGTAAACGATTTAGAATTGTTCATGTTGTCTTTAAAGGCAATAAGATAATTGAAGTTGCAACGGCAAGATCGTTACCGTCAAGCCGAAAAGGCGCCCGCGACGAATCTGATTTATTGCTTCAGCGCGATAATGAATTTGGTACTTTCAAAGAAGATGCTGCACGAAGAGATTTTACAATCAACTCGCTTTTTTTTGACATACGAAATGAATCGATCATCGATTATACCGGGGGATATGAAGATATTCAAAATAAAATTGTTCGTATCATCGGCGACGAGAACATTTCTCTTCCCGAAGATCCGGTTCGAATGCTTCGAGCAGTTAAATTTGCCGGAATACTGGATTTTGAAATTCATGAAAACCTTGAAAAGGGAATTCGTAAACATAAAAAGCTTATTCAAAAGGCATCTGCTCCGCGTTTGCATGAAGAATATAATAAAATTTTTCGAACCGGCCATACCTTTACAATTTTTAAAAAAATGGCGGAATTGGGATTATTTGACGCTCTTTTTCCTGATCTGGCGAAAAAAAACAAAGAGCTTTATGATGACTGGCCAAAAAGCTTTGAAGACAGTCTCATGGGCAAGAGTCTTAAAATTTCTGACCGAATGATCAATGAACACGAGGATATCAACACCACGATATATTTTGCAATTCTTGGCGCAGGCTTTATGCTGGATTTGTTTGATACGAACCCCCGAGATAGGGGATTTGAGCGCGAAATTAAAAGCAGAATGGAAGTGGTTTCCAAAGATTTAGGGCTGACAAGAAACGAAAGCGAAAGTATATTGCAGATATACAATGCCCAGAGACAATTTTATCAGGAAGAAAGCGACAATAAAGCCTGGGTACGAAATTTTAAAAATAAACCTTTTTTTCAAGAAGCTTTTATTTTATATAAAATTTCTGTACGAGCCAACAATGACGATGCAGGTATTCAGCGTGCCTTGTTTTGGGAAATTGGCATGAGGAAAAAGTTAAAATTTGCCATTCGAAAAGTCATGAATCGAAGTATTGAAGATTCTTTTGGCGGTCAAAATCAGTATAGCGCTCCTCATGGTCAAGGTCAGGGTCAGGGTCAACATCGAAAAAGATTTACACGAAGACCGGATAAACGAAGCGAACGATCAGGCCACAGACGAAGCGAAGGTCAAAGTGAAAGACCAAACGAAAGGGAATAAGTTTTGATTAGAATTATTTTCTATATATTTGTCGGATATCTTGTTTTTCAAATCATTCGACTGATTGTTATTGCCAATAGTGCGATTAAAAATGGATCTTTCAACATAAACGCCGGCAATATGAAATCAAATATCAAGAAAGAAAAAGATATTTCCAGTGTAGCAAAAATCATTGATGAAAAACGCCCTGAGAAAAAATCAAAAAAATCTTGATGAAATATAATCCGGAGATTTAAAACAAGAAATCAGTAGAAAAGCCGGGTTCATAAACGGGGTTGCCCATATATGAGTCCGGCTTTAATTTAAACAGAGAGTTTTCATATAAAGATACAAGTAAGGATTGTAAATGACAAAAGACAATATTGAATTTCCAGATGCATCGAAAATTAAAGAAATTTTAAGCGGAGTGCATTATTCCGATGCAAAAACAAACATCGTCGAAGACGGACTTGTTAAGGATATTAAACAAGACGGCGATAAAACCATCATCGTTGTAGAAGCCGCCGGAGAAAGAGCAGAAATGCTGGCGCTTGAAGCCCACATAAAAACAGCGCTTTCAAAAGCAAATGTTTCTGTAGAAAAAATCAAAGTACAGTTTAATCAGATTGAAGGGGCGCCTCCGATTTCTCCTCAGGTTGGAGTTCGCCGACTTGATAAAATTAAACACATCATTGCCGTAGGTTCCGGTAAAGGCGGGGTGGGTAAATCTACGGCAACAATGAACATTGCCGCGACACTTGTAAAGATGGGTTATAAAGCAGGTATACTTGACGGCGATATTTACGGACCTTCCATTGGACGAATGGCCGGTTATGAATCGACGGTGCCGGTAAAAATCGAAAATGAAAAAATCATTCCAGTAAAAAAACACGGTATAAAAATGATCAGTTTTTCATTTTTAATCGAAGCAAACCGCGCCGTTGTATGGCGCGGACCCATGCTCGGAAAAGCCATCGAGCAGTTTTTATTTGACATTGAATGGGGCGATCTGGATTATTTGTTAATTGACCTTCCTCCTGGTACCGGCGATGTTCAATTGTCGCTGGTTCAATTGATCGATCTTGACGGCGTTGTGATTATAACAACCCCGCAGGGTGTTGCTTTGCAGGATGCCCGCCGCGCGATCGACATGTTTGATCAGGTAAAAGTGAAAATTCTTGGAATCGTAGAGAATATGAGCGAATTCATTTGCCCTCATTGCGGCAAAGGCACTCATATCTTTTCGTCGGAAGGCGGTCAAAACATCGCGAAAGGTCTTGAAATAGATTTTCTTGGCGAAATTCCGCTTTCAAAAACCGTGATGGATTCAGGCGAAAAAGGATTCCCCATCACAGCTGTCGATGCCGCACATGGCGAACCGGGATCGGATACGCTCAAGGTATTAAAAGCATACGAAAACATCGTTAAGCAAATTATAAAAAAGGTAGATACAAAATAAGAAGATTTACAAAAGAAAATGGAATTTCTCGCAAGGTTTACGAAGGCCGCAACGAAGGTCTAAAAAAAACGATAATTTGAATTCTCTTTAGACTTCGTGATTTTTGAGTTCCTTGTGAGATATCTTTTGAGTTTATAGTAAACTTCTCATTAGAAGGTTTGTTATGATATTATCAGGACGCGAAATTGAAAAAAGAATGGGTAAAGATATCATCATCGAACCCTTTGATAAAAAATATGTTAACCCCAATTCATACAATTTAACATTGGCAGACGAATTGATGGTGTATAAAAGTTATGAGCTTGACATGAAAAAACCATGCGAAGCTGAAAAAATTAAAATTCCGCCGGAAGGTTTTTTACTGGAAACCAATAAGTTGTATTTGGGGCGCACGCGCGAGTACACAGAAACCCATCACCTGGTTCCCATGCTTGAAGGCCGAAGCAGCGTCGGAAGACTAGGTTTGTTCGTTCACATCACAGCGGGTTTCGGCGATGTCGGTTTTAAAGGTTTCTGGACACTTGAAATGATCGCTGTTCAACCCATTCGAATTTACGCAGGCGTCGGCATTTGCCAGATATTTTATCACACAATTGAAGGCGAATACGACGAATATAAAAGCAACAAGTATCAGGGAAATCAGGGCGTTCAACCCAGCATGATGTATAAAGATTTTGAATAAAAAGGGGGAAGGAGGCAAATTTTCGTTCAGTAGAATTTTCGCCTTCCCCCTCGCAACGAATGCCGTCGGCATTCTATGCTACCCCCATCGATAGGCGACTTTGATCGTTACTCTGAAGTTATGATCAATTTTACGCAGCGCCCCATCCGGCATCGGCATTGATGATGGCTCCGTTTATATTTTTGGAATCATCGGAAGCTAAAAACAACGCAAGATTGGCAATATCAATGGGTTGTAAAAAGCCAGGCATAATGCTGGCGTATAACCCCGCTCGTTCACCGCCAAAAGCAGATAGTTTGTCTTTTGGCATGGTATCTGCAATATTTGTTGCTGTTCCTCCGGGGCAAATGGCATTGCATCGAATACCAGCTTTGGCATAAATCCAGGCTGTATTTCTGGTAAGCCCAATCAGCCCGTGTTTTGAAACCGTATAGGCAAGACCTGCAGCTCCTCCATGGATTCCGGCAACAGATGATGTGTTGATGATGGATCCGCCGCCATTATCTTTCATAAATGAAACGGCTTTTCTTGTGGTGTACATAGGACCGTATAAATTTACCTTAAGAACTTTTTCCCATATTTCATCGGTCACTTCATCGATCCCTTGCATGTAATCCATAATTCCGGCATTATTGCAAAGAATATCCAGTTTACCATAGGACTCAATTGATTTTGCAACGAGACTTTCTGCCACCGCTTTTTCGGCAATATTGCCTTGAATACCAATAACTTTACTTCCCTTTGCTTTTAGTTCAGAAACTACTTTGTCAAGTCGTTCCTTGTTCCAATCGCTTAAAATCAACTTTGCGCCTTCGGATGAAAATAAATTTGCCATGGCAAGTCCCATTCCCGAACCCGCGCCTGTGATGATTGCGCTTTTTCCTTCAAGTTTCATATTATCCTCCTTATAAGATTTTCATGATGAAAACTTTACTATAATTAAATTCACTAATCAAGATTGATTTTTAATTTATCCGCCTCAATCCTGATTATAGAATACTTAATAAATTGATATGTAAGCAATTTATTTTGAAAAACGTTATAAAAAGCTCAAATATCTTTAATGAAATGACAATGAAATTAAATACATTGTATTATGATATAAAGAAATTCTGGTTTATTCGATATTTAATTTTTTTCTGATAAAATCAAGCGAAAAACCGTGCATAGCGTTTGATTCGGGTAAGTCCGCATAGTCTCTTTCCATTTTTTTTATCAGCGTTTGAACTTTTTTTATACCTTCGGGAGTTTTTACAAGATCGCGCGGTTTCTTGTCATCAAGCGCTGGTATTTTTTCGTCTGGCCATGATTCATAATGTTTCATGAGCAGATTTATAATCTCTTTTTTAACTTCGGGATCTCCCATAAGTTCATCGCTTTCGCTTTTTGCGCTCTTTGAGGACTTGGCCCTGACATCGTCCAGCGATTTTTCCTGAATGTCGCGCAGGGACAGGCATTTTATTTTCTTGAAAATATTTTCAAGTTTTTTAAGTCTTTTTCGCGAGTTTACAAAACCTTTTAATGTTGATGTGCCCAAGGTAAAACTGCCAAGGACAACATTTTTTTTGATATCCATCCAGGTAATTTCGATATCTCCCTTGTCATCGCCGTAGTCTACGTTTAACTCTTTTATTTGATTTAATTCTTTAAGAACCTCCTGCCGGTTTGTAAAGTTATAAACGACCTCAATGAACCTGACATCATCGCCGTCGTAATTTTTAATTTTTGGATGCGTCTTATACCATATATAAGCCGTAATGATCCAGACAGGCAAGATTGGTAATCTGTAAAGCAGGTCATCCAGAGAGTCGGTCTTTTTTCTTCCTTTCTTTGTTTGTTTGGATGCATCAATAATGCAATCGTGCAGCCAATTTTCATGTGTGTCATCTATAGCAGAAATACCGGGTGTTTCAAGTACATATTGGTTTTTATCGAGTTTATATGGAACCGCTTTTCCGAAGATGATATAACCTGAGCGACCAGAGCGACAAATACTTCTGTCTATCACGGTGATTTTTTGGTCTGAAAAAAGATCTGATATGATCGTTGAAATTTGGGCAGGGTCTGTCGATTCAATTTTATAAAATGAAGCAGGTGTATTTGCAATACTATATAGATATTCAATCTGCTTCTTGCCAAGATCCATTTTTTCAGCTTTTTGAATCACATAATCAGTCAAGCCCTCGACATCATCGTGTTTTGATTCCAGTGCATTATAAATGTATGACTTTACAGTATTAATGATTTGCGTGTTATGAAAGTTTTTCCACTCAGGGGAATCTGGATCGAAGTTTTCATTTTCAATAAAAGGATTATCAAAATAGATGTCTGTGAAATATTCCTGTAAGCCGGAAGGAAAATCAAGAATTGCAGTTTCAATGACACGATTAACTTCTCGCGAGCTTTTCCAGTGATTGTAGTAATCAATTAAATCCTGCGCATTTGGCTTAGGGTTATTCAGACAGCAATGTTTGTATTTTTTACCGCTGCCGCAATAACACAGTTCGTTACGGTCGAGTTTAATTGTATAAAGGATGTTGCTTTTTAAATTTGCCATGATATGAACAATTTATTTTTATAGCTATTTTGAATATCGTTTTATTTTGGTTTTCGAGATATTTAAGTAACTTCTCAATTATCAGGGTTAATGCTACAGGATAAAAAAAATAAAAGGATAGAATGGCAATAGTCATTTTTTACTTATTTAGTCTGCCATGAAACCGGTCAATGATTAAATATTCGTTGAATTAGTGCATGTAAAATAAGCTAGTTGTTTATCCTTTGAATCCTCTCCATTTTGTTAAATTTCATTCTCTATTTTATTGTAGATCTGATTACTGAAAAGTCACAATTTTTAAATATCTCAATATACCTTCCAGGAAATGAATTTTATAAATGTAGTTATTTGCAGAAATACCTGGATTTATACTATGAAAAATATGCGATTGAAGTTGAACTGAAAACTCATTGATTTTAAATCTTTGGATAATTTTTTAAATACGGCAAATATGACAGGGGCCAATGACGTAAAAAAGTATGGATAAAGAAAATCGTATTCTTTATTTCATTAGACAAATATTACTGCTAAAATCTTGCATAAATCTGAGCGCAGAACTGTTGAAAATCTGAAACGATTGGCAAGTCTTCTCCCCACCTAATAAAGCTGTTTAATCATTAAATAAAATCCGAAATCTTCAGAACTAAATCCAAAGTCAAAACGTATCACAGTGGCCTGATTCCATGTTAGTCGAATTCCTGCTCCGTAGCCTGCTTTCCAGTCATTAAAGCTAAAATCCTGGGGACGATCAAATACAGAAATCAAGTCGATAAACGGCGCTGCTGAAAGGTCAAAAATTTGTTCGCCCCATTTCCACGATAAAAATGTATATCGCGCTTCCAGGTCTGCAATTGTAACAAAGGCGCCCATAAAGCGTCGATCGCGAAAACCGCGGATGTTGCCGATGGAGTTCAGGTTTTGATCAGTAAATTGAATGGTGGTAAGCCCAAAAAATGGGATATCGCCAAATTTATAAGAAACTGCCATTCGGCTTGCTAAAACAAGATCGATATTTTTAAAAGGGCTGTAGTAAAAGCGAGATCCCAATGTAAACTCGCTAAAGTTAAAATCAGAACCAAGCCATTTTGAATGATATCCAAACGAGATATCATGAAACATACCTTTTCGAGGATAAGGTTCCAAATCTCGATTGTCAAAGGCCAGGCCAATCATCATCGCGTTTGCCCACCCGCCGTTAAATCCGGTGATTTTATGATCAAGGTATTGGTTGTACAACAAAGTGTTTCCCATCAATGCCGAGGTTGATTGGCCGTTTGCAGTGGTTAAAGTAACATTTTTGCTGGAATAATCGTAAATGTTGTAATTTCGAATCAGGTATCCGCCCAAGACTCGAAATACGCCTCCGCCAAAATCACGTTGTGCCATAACTTTTCCGTCAAACCAGCGCGCGTAGTAAAAGTTGTAGTAACCGTTTGTATTTCCGTTAGAGATGTTCCGCAGAGAATTATCATAGTTGTCCATTCGCGAATAGGTCTTACCATCAGGATCTGTTAAGGGAGCAAGCGTACTTGAGCCGATACCATAAAACTGAGATACAGGATTGATGTTAAACCAAAGATCGGCATAAACACGAAAAGGTGAATTGAGAAAATAGGGAGCATCCCACATCACTGCAAAACTTGCATAGCCCCGACTCTGGTAAGACGCCAGGAATCCGATATTGTGTTTATATGGCGTATATGGAAAAAGTATTTCGTCTTTTTTTCCATTGTAATAGTATAAAACTACGGCGGTTCCGCCTATGCCGGTATCCGGGCTACTTGCAGGACCTGCGATAAAAGTAAAATATCCGTCTTCTTTTTTTTTAGATAATTCTTGTTGAGATAACTGATTTTTTTTAGATAAATCCAAGCCTGGTTTTAAGTTTTTATTTTTGTCGGGTTGTTGGTCATCTGCTTCATTTAAGTTTTGCCCGTCAAGACCGGACATTAAAAAAACTGAAAATAAGGCAGAGTAAACTATTTTAGAAAACTTCGTCATAGCGATAAAATTACAGGGAGTATGATGACCAATACTCCCTGTAAATCAATGATTAGTTTGAATCACCTTCATTATTTTTATATTTTAACCTGCCTTCGATGTCTTTAACCGCGGGTTTATTGATAAAATAAAATTGTCCGTTATTCCAGGAGGTAGTATCGCCGATATCTCCGCTTGAATCAAATGTCGGTTCAAAATATGGATAATCGGGCTTTCTTTCAGAAAATATTATATGTGACATTCCCTCGCCCCGACGATAGCCGTAATCAAAAGGAAGCGGCTCTGCTTTTTCCTTAATTGCTTTAAACAAAAATGGATCAAATCTGTTTTTAAAATATACCAGAGGCCCTGCGTAAACTCCATAAAGTTTCACATTCCAATTGCCATTATTTAGATAATGAAAAGGAATTCCAGAATCATCGCTGATAATACACTTGCTTTGCGCCAAAATCTGGGTTCGCATATCATCAAAGGTTTTATCGTACATTAAGTTTGAAGCGGCTTTCAACAAAGTGGAATACCCCTTTAAACTTTTCAAATAAATTTGAAGGTTTGGATTTTTTGCAAGACCCGGATCTGAGGCATCGCCTTTAAAATAGACAACAACCCGGGCATCTTTATCCTGCTGTTTTTTATAGAAAATAGCCACGGCATCAGCCTTTGCGTATTTATTCTCGGCTGATTTTTCCAAATGTCCGGTTTCGTTTACAATAACAGGGTAAACATCGAGCACCTGTATTTCAAGCCGCGCGAGAGCAAATAACATGATTCCAATGACGCCCGAATATTCATTTTCGCCTACCTGGCCGGACATGTAACTTGTAATAAAATAATGGTAATTTAACGAAGCCTTGATCGCATCGAGCAGGGCGAACATTTTTTTTGCTTCGCGTTCGGGATGCGCCGTATCGGGATGCGGCATACCGCCAAATCTTTCAAGGGCAAACATGTGTATGGTTTCAGCGTCAGGATAAAATTTTATTGCGTGCAAAATATCCGGTCCAGAAAATGGGTAAAATAAATTATGGCCGCATTGTTTTTTGGGATGCTCGGCTATCCATTTATCAACCAGGTTTAAATGCTTTGATTCAAACGTACTCCAGGCTGAATTTATGTCCTCGTAATATTTTTTATATTCCGCAGAATTTGCGATGGGCAATAAACTGGAGCCTTCGGGCAGAGGTTTTGCCCCTATTAAACGCGCAATGGAATTTATTTCAGGATCTTCTTTATAAGTGAGGTCATTAAGAATCAATAATTTATTACTGTCACTTCCGCCGGCCGCCTTTGTTTGATCTTTACAATAAGAAATACCCAGACCCATTAATATACCAATAATTACAATGTTTGTTTTAAACTTTTTCACGGATTCTCCTTAAAACTTCATACAGGAACCGGCTTTTGCCGTTGATTCCTGATACCCTTTCACAAATTTATGATCATGTTGTAAAATAACTTTTAAAGAACCACTATTCTGCCAGGAAGTAAATGCTCCTTGCAAACAATTTTTCTATAAAAAATATTTATTAGTTTAATTTATTTACATCAAACAAGGCATTAGGTTTATTGTTCGAGACAGGAAAAAATATAAAAATTAACGTGATATGAATTTAATATGATTATAGTATTATATTTAAAATACAATGAATGAACTATTAGAAAAAACATTGGCTTATGTGCCGGATAGAATTCTCATCCAATTGATAAAAAGCAATGAATTGTCTATTCAGAGAGTTGAACAATTAATCGGAGCTGTTCTTTTTCTGGACATGGTTGGATTTACATCTCTAACAGAAGAATTTGTAAAAAACAGTAAAACTTTAATTAGAAACGAAGAGGTTCTTAAAGAAACTTTAACAGATTGCTATAATCACATTCTTTCTGTAATGCGAAAATATGGCGGATATACATATCAATTTGCCGGTGATTCCGTAATGATTGGTATGGTATGCGAAACAAATGAAGATCTTCAAATGTGCGCCATACGTGCAGGCAAATGCGCATTAGAAACACAAGAGAAAATCATAGCCCTGAATAAATCAAAGCAAGATGTTAATGACATAAAAATTGAAATCAAGATATCTGTAGCTATAGGTAATTATTATCAAATAGCACTGGGATCTGCAGACAAACTTATTAACTCAACGATTATAGGATCGACTGTAGATGAGGCGGTATGCGGCGAAAAGCAGGCAAGTGGAGGTGATGTTATTGTCTCAAAAACGCTGTGGCAAACATTACCTGAAAGTAAGACAGGGAGTTCTGTTAATTTAACCGAAAGTCTTTGCGGACAATATTTTAAACTTACATCATTGACATCGAAAAATCATATTGTTTTTGACTCTTCAATATTTGATATGAAAAATCTGGAAGAGCGAATATATAAAACAAGTTCAAAGCTTATCCCCCATGTACTGTATAAAAAAATAATGGGTTCACATGAGAATTCAATTGGTGATTTCAGGGATGTCACAACTCTTTTTGTTGGTTTCAGTCAGGATGATTCAAGGGAAATAAAAGAACGCGTAAATATTGCAAATCGTTTTTTTGAATATATTTATCAGACATCGCTTGCTTATGGCGGAACAATTGTTCAAATGGATTTTACAGATAAAGGCAATGTTTTCTTGATTTTGTTTGGCGCTCCACAGGGTCTGGAAAACAAGGAAATTCTGGCGGCCAGGTTTGCCTTGAAATTACAAAGTGATGAAAACATTTTTCCTGATATAATTCGCATCAGAATGGGGATTGCTACCGGTAAATCATATTGCGGAGATCTGGGCGCGGTGTTTCGTAAAGGTTACACAGTAGTCAGTCGTTCTGTCAACCTGGCGGTCCGTTTAATGACTTATGAGGTGATGTCTAAAGATAAAACCGTTATTTGCATTGATTCAAACACCTTAAAACATTTATCTTCAGATTTTATGACAGCGTTTATAGAGTCCTGCAGCTTAAAAGGCATTAAAAACTTAATAAAGATTTATAGATTAATTAAGGAAAATGAAATTAAAAAAGATTTATATAGCTTAAAATCAATACCTATAATTGGGCGTGTAAATGAATTACAGGCATTAAAGGAAAACCTTAATCAAGCCATCAATGGCAACGCGGCCGTTACATCAATTTCCGGCGAAACAGGGGTTGGAAAATCCCGTCTCGTCATAGAATTTATAGATAGCATTAAAGATAATAATACACAAGTATTTGTATCTGATAGTTACTCCTATGAGAGATTTTCTTCGTACTTTTCATGGAAAGAAATTCTTTTACAGATGCTCAATGTAAACGAGCAGGATAATGACGGTTTAAAGATTGAACAAATAGAGAGTGTAATAAATACACTGGATAATGTTGACGTTCAATGGGTTCGTACTCTGGCTCGATTAATTGGTATAAATACAGAAGAAAGTTTATTAACAAAAAATCTGGAAATAAATCAAAAAAAAGAAAGAATATTTCAAATTATTTTAAACCTGATAAAACTAAGAAGCAAAGACAGCCCGATTATACTTGTTTTTGAAGATATGCACTGGATTGATGATGCATCTCTTGAATTACTGGAATACATCATCCAAAGTTTGAATAGTTCCTGCGTGATGATTATACTTGTATATCGTCCGAATGAAGAAATTGAAAATGTAATAAAAAAAATAAATCACAGTCAACAATTCCAGCATATCAGTTTGAGCGAACTTGATGAAAAAGACGCAATTACATTAATAAAGAAAAGTCTCAATTTAACCGAAGAAAACGAAGATCTTGAAAAACAAATATTTTTAAGCAGCCAGGGGAATCCTTTCTTTATTGAATCCATTGTATACAATTTAATTGATAAAAAAATATTAGTTAAAAACGAAGAATTAAAAAATAATTTAACTACAACTCATTTTGAAATAAAGTTATCAAATAAATTAAATGATGTAATATTGGCAAGAATTGATCGACTTTGTGAAAAAGAGCAATTGATATTAAAGTCTGCATCTGTGATTGGTCAGGTGTTTAATATTAAACAGCTTCAAAAACTGATAAGTTCAATTGATAATAATACAATTATTCATCACATTTATGCGCTTCAAAAAAGTGATTTAATTTCTATTGAAACTGAAGTTCCGTTAACATATATATTCAGACATAATGTAATATGCGACGTGGCTTACAATTCGATGTTAATTTCAACACGAAGGAATCTTCATTTACAACTTGCCGAAATAATTGAAGAAGAAAATGTTTATAATTTGACCAGAGTTTCAGGAAACCTTACCTATCATTTTTTTGAGGGTGAAAATTATGATAAGGCGTATTTTTATGCATTAAGCGCTGCGCGTTGGGCGGTAGAAAATTTTGCAAATTATGACGCAATTCACTATTACGAAGAAGCTTTAAAAATTTTAGACGTAAATTTAAATATAGATGATAAAAATGAACAAAAATTTCAAATTAAAGAAGAAATGGCCGGCATATGTCGACTTGCCGGCGAACTTGAAATCGCACGCTACCTGTATGCTGAATGTATTAATTTTCATGAAACCCCATTAAAACAGGCAAAACTCTACATCGGACTTGGACAGATATTTCAGGAGCAGGGGGACTATATAAGCGCTATCAAGTATATGGAGCGGGCATTAAATATGCTGGGAACACATACTCCGGATGGAAAATTATCTACGATAATGGCTTTATTGTGGCAAATTGTAGTACGCGGAATTCATAAATATTTACCGATAACTATTCGAAAAATAAAAAAAAATACAGAAAAATATGAATTACGTTCAAAAATATTTGTGGTGCTTGCGAAAATATATTTTTTTAAAAATGTAGAAAGTTCCGCATGGTGTGCATTTTCATATGCAAACCTTGCAGAAAGAACAGAATCAAAATATGATCTGTGCATTGCTTATTCCAATTATGCAACGATGCTCGATGCGATAGGTTTTCAAAAAGCTTCGGTAAAATATTTCGAACGAAGCATGGAAATTGTGAAAACCAGTAATTTTCAATATGTTGAAGGGGTCATATTACAAAGATACGGATTACATGGTCTTTATACCAACGATCCTGATTTTACTGTTTCATGTGAACAAAGATCAATACACGTTTTTAAACAAATCGGAGAGCTATGGGAAGTATTATCAAGTTTGATCATTTCTACCATTGCGAAAACTTTTATTGGGAATTTACATCATGCGCTAAACGATTTACATGAATTAAAGAAAATTTCAAATAATGTAAATGCAAAGATGCAAATAGGGTGGGCTTTTTGTCAAATTCCTTATAATGAATATTTACTTGGATTAAAAGAGTACAGTGAAATAAAAGAAGATCTTGATCAGGCACTTCTTTTAGCTATTGAAACAGGCGATTTATCCGGAACGTCAAATACATATGCTTTAATGGGAAATGTTCTTACGCTTGAAGGATTTCATGATAAGGCAATTGAGGCAGCAGAAAAATCATATATTGAAATTTTAAAGTATAAAATTAAATTACCAAATATAATTTACTGTCTGGTAATCATATGTGAAACAACATATTTTGCAATTGAAAGCGAGTCATTTTTAGAGAAGAAAAGGGCATTGAAATTGTTTCTACGATCATATAAAGCGCTTAAATCCAATGCTAAGAAACTTAATTATTTGTATGGACCATCTTTACGTATCAAAGCATTGTTATTAAAATTACGCAACGATCATAAGCAAGCTCAAATTGAAATTGCACTTGCACTAAAGCATTTAAAAACAACTCCAAATCTTCTCGAATACGCAAGAGCCTTAATGAATGCCGGTATGATTTATGCTGATGAAAATTATGTATTGGAAGCGAAACTTGTTTTTGAACAATGTAAAGTAAAAAGATATCACAAAAAAAATTAAAGGGGAAAAGCCTTTCCCCTGACGCACAGCAGGGGTTGTCTAAAATTTGAACAGCGAAGACGCAAAGAACGCAAAGGAATTAAATGATATGAAAAATCCCTTTATTTCTTTACTTTGCGCCCTTCGCGCCTTTGCGGTGAGACTTTTTGACAACCCCGTGCTCTGCGTACCCCATACGCTTTTATTGAGGCCCGCCGCGTTGCGGTGTATTTATGCGATAAATAAAATTAGGCTGAATGGCCTTGATTTTACCGCTTTTGTCGGCTGTATTTTGAAGTGTATCAAGGCCAGGGTCTTCGTTGAGTTTAAGTAAAAATACGCCGGGGGTATTGTCAAGACCCGTCACGGAAACGACTGAATATTTCGAAAAAACATGTTTCACAACATTGGCGTCATTGTTACCTTTTACAGTTACAACGTATTCACCCGGGGCAGTATTTTGTAATTGGCCTTTTGAATTATTTTTAGAATTTACTTGTTTTAAAGAAGTTTGCTCAAAGTTTTTAGATGGCGTTTTCGCCGCCCCATGTAAACTATAACTTGTTAATAATATCGATAAAAATATAAATCTAGCCGTGGTTCCCCTACGGCTAAAATTTATCTGAATACTTCTCTTATGCATTTTAGCTGATGACAACTTGATAATAAATAGAAACCCCAAAATCATTTAGCTTCAAGATCATGGGGTACTTAACGTTATTACATTTTCATCCGGTATATAAACCAGGGACCCGTATGCATCGGCAACTCGGCCTGATTTTGTATTTGATTGTGCATCGACAGCCAAATCACCGCCTTTCATTAACGCATTTACGGTATCCGTATACGTATAGTCCGGATTTCTTGCCCGCACCATCGTTGCAATTCCCGCAACAAATGGACTGGCCATGGAAGTTCCATTTTCAACGGCATACGAATTAATAACCGTTGTATCCAGCGTACTTAATGTTAATAAAAAAATATCTACGCCTGTAAACTGAGTAGATGCATTTGAATTCATATAAAAACCTACACTGCAGGTTGTTTGATTCGCACACATTGACAGTTCATATGAAAATAAATAAGCATTTGGACCAGTGGATCCTGTTAAATAACCGTTCATTATATTATCAATTCTATTAAATGGTGAACCTGAAACTGCATGGTAAATCGATAAGCCGTCAAAAAGGTATTGTAAATCTATATAGGCATAAAAATCCAGGCGAACATTACTGGAACTGGGAATACTAAATTGCTTATAGATATAATCACCGGCATATGAGTTATAAAAGTTGGTAGTACCATTAAAGTTGGCTGGATTTGCAATTGTGTCCCTTGCTGCCCCACCCCAAGTAAAGTTAACGTATCCCCAATTTCCGGTTTTTTGCCAATTCAGTGTTCCGGCGCCAAAGTTATCCGTAAGAAGAGTCGTCAAGGTTGGGGCAACATACGTACTTAAAATATTCGTTCCGGGAGCGGCTATATCCACTTTTCTATTGGCAACCGTCGCATTGTTGTCATAATCTGAAAAATTTGACCAGTTGTAATTTTGATCAATTGCGCCAACACAAATAATATTATCCTGGGTATAATCACAGGGATAAAAGCTAATCCCGACACCACTATGATTTAACAATCCATTTCCGGCGGCTACAACCACAACCACCCCATTATTTTGTGCAGTTGTAATTGCATCATTGAATAAAGTATCGTAAGTTTTTCCGCCAAGAGACATATTGATTACTTTTGCCTTACCTTGACCGGCGCCTTGTCCGGCGGCGAAGTTCACACCTTCGACGATATCCGAGGTAACCCCTGACCCTGTTGCGTCAAGGACCCTTACGGCAAGAATTTTAGCTGATTGGCAGACGCCGGTTATTCCTACCGTATTATTTGCTTTGGCGCCAATAATTCCGGCAACATGCGTGCCATGTCCAAAAAAATCCATCGGATCAGCATCTCCAGTTCCAACAAAATCACATCCTTTTGTACCCGTACCACCCGGGCAGCTATAGGAATCATTAACCATATTCGCCGCTAAATCTTCTTGATTATAATTTATTCCGGAATCCACAACGGCAACCACCGTTGAACTGCAATCTGTTATAATTCCCCAAGCGCCCTCTGCATTGATATCCTTTCCAAGTGTACCCGATGTTGCTGGAGTTGCTGTAGGATAATTAGCGCCAGTTACACCCTGGCCTGTATTTTTTAAACCCCAAAGATCGCCATACCTCGCATCAGTGGTGGATGTATGATAGATATAATTCGGTTGGGCATATTCCACATCCGGATTTTTAGACAATTCAGCTATGGTCTCCGATACGCTTAAGCCGGATATAGTTTTTGTTATTTGTATTGGGCCTTGACCTTTCGGAGTATAATTCAAAGTTTTAATTAACTCCCCTCCTTTCCAATAGGTCTGATATAGAGCTGAGTAATTCGAAACATTATTTTTATATTTCACTATCACTTGATCGGGGATAAATTGTCCATCGATAGTTGATACTGAATTACTCATGGTTAACGATGCTGCTTTTAAATTATTAGGCATGGATACAATCATTAGAGTAATAAACGTCAACGGTCGAAAAAGATTCACTATTTTTATTCTAGAATTCATATATATTTCCTTTTTTACATTTGTTGTCTTATGGTATGGTTATGTTGGCGACGGCTGATAGTACATTACCCGTCGGATTCAAGGCGCTATAACTACCAACCTTAACGTAATAGGTACAGCCAGAACTTAGTCCATGTATCTGCCCAGAATATGTTGATGCAGTATTTGGTACAAATATATAATAACTTGTTGAAGGAGGATTAATTGTATCATAATAGATTTTATGTCCACCCCCTGTCGCACTGTTGACATCATACGAATGGCTTCGAGTAAAATTAACGGTTATCGAACTTGTTCCTGGTCCCAGACAGGCGTTGGGTGCAGTTGTACACGTATAGTTTACGGTAGTATTTGCTGTCATAATTCCGCTAACATCCGCGGTCGAATTTGGTGTACATATTTCACCCGTGGGTTTGGTTAAGATAGATACCATATAGGGAGATCCCGAAACCATCGGTCTGGTAAAGCTGGTCGCAATTCCCTTTGTTGGGACAAGTAGATTATCAGAATTGTTATTCTGGAATTCGAGATTGGCTCCCAGTACGCCGGCATCAGTCACATTAACTTTTAATGTAAAAGTTGTTAATCCGCAAAGTACTGTAATGTTACTTACATTGCTTGAGTTAACTGCACCAAAATTATATCCTGCAGTACATATCCCGCCGCCAGCGACAGTGGCGCTTAATACCTGTACATTGTATTTTGAATTATTAGTCAATTTTGTTCTAAATGTAAATGCTCCATTCGCGCTAATCGATAAATCATCGCCACTGTTATTCTGTAATATCAGCGAATCTCCAGCTGTCAATCCAGTTACCGTTCCGCCGATGCTGTAAGTACTGTTTCCGCCGCCGCCACCGCCACCGCCGCTACTAGCGTTACTCCCGCTCGCACCTTTTGTACCGCAGTTATAAGTTAAATTGATTAGAAAACCAATTATAAGAATAGATATGATTGACTGCTTTTTTGTTTTTTTCATCTTTTTTCCCTTTATAGTTTAACGACTATTATAAAACAAATAAGTTGTCAATGAAAATATATAAATTTTTAAAAGAAGTAATGTCACCAATATAAATAGTAGGCCAATTTGGGTCAAGGGAAAAACCGTAAAAGGATTTATGTGTTCGTAAACGGTGTATATGTGGTGCAGGAAGTTAAATTAATAATTACAAAAAAAATTAACGGGGAAAAGCCTTTCCCCTGACGCACAGCAGGGGTTGTCTAATAAGTCAAAATTTGAACAGCGAAGACGCAAAGAACGCAAAGGAATTAAATGATAAGAAAAATCCCTTTATTTCTTTACTTTGCGCCCTTCGCGTCTTTGCGGTGAGACTTTTTAGACAGCCCCGTGCTCTGCGTACCCCATACGCTTTTATTGAGGCCCGCCGCGTTGCGGTGTATTTATGCGATAAATAAAATCAGGCTAAATGGCCTTGATTTTACCGCTTTTGTCGGCTGTATTTTGAAGCGTATCAAGGCCAGGGTCTTCGTTGAGTTTAAGTAAAAATACGCCGGGGTATTGTCAAGACCCGAAACCGAGAAAATGGAATATTCATAAAATGTATGTCATAAAAATGGCAGTCAGATTATTTATACGCCGCACATCGTGCGCGGTTTGGGGGTTAAGAAAATTTTCGTGATACTTACTATCGATGTCCTAGTTCGATATCAATCTTTACCAAAATACAATTGGAATATACCTAAAACTTATTGACGCCACACATTTCTATGTGTAAACTAATGTGTAATGGAGGCGATATGGCAACAAATTTGGGAATAGATGAAGAACTTTTAGTGAAAGCAAAAAAAATTGGCGGTCATAAAAGTAAAAAAGAGACAGTTAATAGTGCGCTAAAAGAGTATATTCAACGAAGAAAACAATTAGAAATTACAGAGCTTTTTAGAAACATTGAATATGATGAAAAATATGATTACAAGGAACATCGGAAAAATAGAAAATAATGAAAGTATTAGTTGATACTTCTGTATGGTCTTTAATCCTAAGAAAAAAATTTAAGCCATTAACTCACCGTGAAAATAATGTTAAAAGTATTTTTATTGAATTCATCGAGGCCTCTAGAGTCCAATTAATTGGACCTATTCGGCAAGAAATATTATCCGGCATAAACGAAATAAGTACATTTAAAAAACTTCGGGATCACCTGACTCCTTTTGATGATATTAAAATTATTACTGAGGACTATGAGACTGCCGCTGATTTTTTTAATATTTGCATGAAGAAAGGAATTCAAGGTTCACACATAGATTTTTTAATTTGTGCTATTGCCTATAATCATAATCTACCAATTTTTACTCTAGATATTGATTTTTCAAATTATTCAAAGTGCATAGATATCCGTTTGATAAAAATACCGGATTAAAGCAATCGAATTAATTTCAATGAAAATTGAATACATAATAATCAAAAAATTTGTTTATTACCGAGTCCATGTAAACGATTTTCTTCTGATATTCATAATGTGACCAATTTTTGCCTCCCTGCAGAAAGTGGTGGTGTACGAAACTGCCGCATATTATAATGGCGAATATCTGCTGCGCGCGACTTACGCCGTGCTCGGGTCTCGCAAGTTTATATTACAACTATGGAATTATAAAATTATTGATTGATTTCAGCAATAGTTTTTTACTATTGCTCGACCAAATTTCCTGGCCGAGATTATTTATTATTCATATGTATAAAGAGTTTTGCTTTTCATTAAATAATACAAATTACCTTCAACATCCATTACGGTAGTGAAAGGGCGAATTATTATAACCTATAATTATACTCACACCAGCGTATAACAGCCGACCTGTGCTACGCGCCCTTCGGGCTGTTCGGGGTTCACAATTCGAATTTCCATATTAGAGATTTACCGTAAAGGTAAAATAAGTTCATTTATATTTTTGTAATTGTTCACCCACATTTTTCAAACCTCGGCCTTATCCGTTTTGACTCGCATTTAAAAGAGATTCATTTGATGCTCGCAAAACGGGGCCTCAGTTTGAAAAACGTCAGCATGGTCGGCAAACGTTATCGGTCATTATTGAGTTTTTGATTTGGCTCTGGATTCATTTTCTATTTTAAAATCTATATCATTCAATTCATATTTTGCCTTAATTATTTTTGGATTTTTCCTTAAAGCAATTTCGTATTCTTTTTTTGCTAACAAATATTTTTTATTTTCATAAAGATACCGCCCATATATGTAATATGAAAAATAATTGTCCTTATCCAATTTCTTTGCTTTTTCAATATACTCTTTTCCTAACTCTTCTTTTCCAGAATATAAATAAATACTACCTAAATTGATATATGGATAAACATATTTTGGCTCAAGTTCAATAATATTTTTATAAATTTCAATCGCTTTTTGAGTATTTTTTTTCAGGTTTATGTTACCAATAATATGCAATGAACATTTTTCCATTTTTTTAATATCTTTTAATTGGTCTAATTTTAGCATTGCCTCTCTATCCAACCCTCTCCTATGATCTAAATATGCGAGTGTTAATTGCATATTCGGATTAAAGGTATAATAATTTTGATTTATCCATTGGTAGGTATCGCCGTAACTTGAATCTGAAAAAAATAAGTAATTCGCTAATTCGACACCAATTTCGCATTGATCAGGATTTTGATATAACAAATTCCAGTATACTTTTATGGCATCCTCAATTTTACCTAATTTAACCAAATTATGAGCATCATCAATGCTAACCAAAGGATTTTTATTGTTAAAATTATTTTGATAATATTTGACACTGAAGTAAAAAGCGATTGCTACCATTAATATAATGTTTAAAAATTTATTGAAATATAATTTAATTACTTTTGAAAATTTATCGAGAGGATGTTTCTTCTCTAAGATTACAACATTTTCTTGATTACCATTTTCATCTGCCTGTTTAGTCGATATAATTGGTTCTGAATTTTCTATTGAAAACTCAAAATCAGGAAAAATATTTTTCTCATCTATTGTCCCTCTTTTCCTGATAAAATTAATCAAATTTAAATCATCAGCGCATTTCAAACAATCATTTATTATATCATTTACTTGATTATCATTTATTGCCTCAACTTTATTATCAAATAATGCTGTATAATGTTTAGAAAGGTAGGATAATTTTTCTACCTCATTCTCATTTTCCCAAAGATAGCCATATTCAATATGATTATTTTTATCAACTTGAGCAACGCCAAATATTGTTGATACATATTTTATCGATTTAAGATTATTCAACAGGTCTGTAAATATAGTAATACTAGCTCTTAAATAACCTTCTCTATAATTTATGGAGTAAATATACTCAAATCCCAATTCTTTTTTAATAATCTTATTTAGTTTCATCGATACTTAAAACAGCCTAAACAGCGGGTACACGCTGCGCCAGCCTTCGGCGGGGCTCGTGTCTCGCGATTCTACTTTCTAAAATATGGATTTACAGTAAAGACAATTTATCTGCTATTGTATTCACGTCATTGTTCGACCACTTCATTTAACCGCAAGGACTCGCGGAAAGCTTGGAGCTTTGTATGTTCGCCTTGCTGATTCAGGCCATGGAAATATGTCAGTTATGCGCATACGTTGTACGACGTCGGTTCCATGGTTACCTTTTACAGTTACAAGGTATTCGGCAGGGGTAGTATTTTGCAATTAATTCGGCTGAGTAACTTCAGTTTTTTATTGTTGCGTGAATATTTTATTCTTTTACAACCCTGTCAATTTTGTAAAGAGAATAAATTAATTTTTCAGCATCTTCATATGACAATTGCGTTGTTGAGTCAGACATGGCGTTTACAGGGTTAGGATGAATTTCAAGAAAAATACCTTCCACGCCAACGGCAACAGCCGCCCGCCCGATAGGAAAACTCATCTCTCGTTGACCTCCTGTTTGAAGTCCGCCGCCGGGTAATTGTGTGGAATGAGTAATGTCGATCACAACCCGAATACCCTCTTTTCTCATAAGTTCGAGAGAACGCATGTCAACAACAAGGTTGTTGTAACCAAACGTATAACCTCTTTCACAAATTAAAAATTTATCTGATCCGGTCCGTGTAAACTTATCAACCACTTGCATGACATCTGTAGGGGCAAGAAACTGACCTTTTTTTATGTTTGTCCATTTTCCGGTTTTTGCTGCTGCTTGAATTAAATCTGTTTGACGGCATAAAAAAGCCGGTATTTGAAGCAAGTCACATACCTCGCCGGCCTTTTCGGCCTCTTCAGGGCTGTGAACGTCTGTGATGATCGGAAAGCCGTATTTTGTTTTAATGTTTTTTAACATAGCAAGCCCTGCATCGATACCAGGGCCGCGAAACGATAACGCGCTGCTGCGATTGGCTTTATCATAAGAAGATTTTAATATAATTCCAATGTTTAGGTTTTTTTGTAACCGGGTTAAAAACTCAGCGGTTTCTTCGAGTAACTTTTCGGACTCGATGACACATGGGCCTGCAATTAAAAAAAATGGATTTTTACCGCCAATGGGTATATTTCCCGGTAATGTTGCTTCTATTGTTAATGGTATCATCTTTTATTCACCTTATCCTGCTTTTTAAATAATAACTATTTTTGTAATTTGCTCTTTAATTCCGCCATGGTAATGTGCACCACCAGTTGGCAGTCGGCTTTGCTGTGATACATTGTTTTGTATACATATACTTTGTATTTCATGCCCTTTATAGACGGGTATAAAGTTTCAACATGAGCGTCAATCAACTCTTTAGCCTTACTGCACGAAGTCTCCCTTCGCATTGTATATGGCAGAGTTTCTGTGCTGTTGTATTCAACTTGAACTTGTAATGTATTATTATTGATCCAGAAATTATCTTTTAACATTTCTACCGGATCTGAATACTTAATTTGGTTTCCAGCGCATGATAAAAAAAAACAGTTAAAAGAGTTCACTATTAAAAAATATAAACTGATTAAAAATAATAAATTTTTAAATCTCATCCCTGATCCATTTTGAAAGTGTTTTAACCCAGGTTTTATTCAGGTTTAATGAAGGTATAAAAGTAAATTCAGGCATAATTTTTTTTTGTTTGCTCTTATCATTCGTTACATCAATCGTAGAAACAAAATTAGATAAAAAACTGTTCCTGCCTCGAATGCAAATTTCTTCTATTGTTTCTAAATTGTCGGTAACAAAGCCCGGGCATATGATAAGCACATTTTTATATCCATTTCTTGCAAGTTCAACAATTTTTTCTTCCGTTGACGGTTTTAACCAATCGCCTCGCATTGCGGATTGATAGGTTAAACTTAATTTTTTTGAATTTATTTCAAAATTTAATTTTGCTTTTTTAATAAAAAGTTTAGTCGTTTGTAACACCTGTGCTTTATAACATTTTTCATGAGCCGGGTTATAAATGTCGCAGCAATTTTGAAATTTCAGGCATGTATTTTTTGTATCATCTGTTTTATAGATGTGTCGAATGGGCAGGCTATGGTAACTAAATATAATATGATCGAAATTATTTTTAAAATATTTTTTACTGTTTTCGTATAGTGAATTGATATAGTCAGGGTGGTTATAGTATGGTTTTATCGTTTTAATTTTTATATCAGAAAAGGCCTTCATTTCATTTTTGACTTTTTCTATAACGGATTCATACGTTGACATCGCGTAATGAGGAAACATCGGAACAACAATGATGGTTTTTATTTTTTTATCAGCAAGAGATTTTATAGCATTTTGAATAGAAGGGTCGCCATAGCGCATGGCATACTCTGTTGGCAGCATCGTTGATTTTGCAATTAATTTTGAAAGGCTATGGGTATAAGCTACCAGAGGCGAACCTTTAGACGTCCATATGTTATTATATAGCCTCGATACTTTTTTACTTCGAAAGGGAGCAATGATTCCATATACCAGCAACTTACGTTTCCAGGCCGGAATATCAATGACCCTTTCATCCATAAGAAATTCCTGAAGGTATTTTTTAACATCCCTGGCATCAGGCGACTCAGGCGAACCAGTATTTATTAACAAAACTCCCGTTTTCATAATTGTTTACGGATATAATCTTGAAATAGTCCAGATATTGTTTTGTTTTGTATAAGTGATCCGGTCATGTAATCGATTGGGTCTACCTTGCCAGAACTCAAAATAATCTGGTACCAATACATATCCGCCCCAGAATTCAGGAAGCGGAATATCTTTACCTTCATATTTTTGAGCTATGGATTTATATCTTGTTTCAAGAAGCTCTCTACTTTCCAGTTTTTCGCTTTGACGTGAGGCAATGGCTCCGATTTGACTGTCGCGGGGGCGTTGAGAAAAATAAATGCCAGATTCTTCGCGGTTGATTTTTTTTATAATTCCATTGATTCGAATTTGTCGTTCAAATTCGCCCCAGTAAAATAACAGACAACCTTCGGGGTTTTGTTCAATTTCTCTGGCTTTTTGACTGCCATAGTTAGTAAAAAATTCAAAACCATTTTCGTCAAAAGATTTTAACAATACAATTCTGGCATTAGGGCGATTTTCGGAAACGGTGGCAAGAGTCATTGCATTTCCATCGACCAGTTTTGATTCGAGGGCCTCATAAAACCATTTTCCGAATTGCTGAATCGGATCATTTGAAATATCTTTTTCTAACAGGTCATCTTTTAAATAATCTCTGCGAATACTTCGAATAAATTCTTTATTACCATGCATGATATAACAAAATATCATAGAACATGTCGTAAATCAAATAATCGTGTAAATGAATTTGCCGAATGGCTATTTTGATAAAGTGCGATTGTCTTGGCGCGCTATGTGGGCCAAAACGTCACCCTTCTACCAAGCAATGGCATTCATGTTCCCTTATTGACGTCACGTTTTGCGCCCGTGAGGGCAGTTTTTTCCCTCGCTTGCCCATTACACTTTTTATACACGTGGGGTAGAGCAGAACCGTGATCTGCTCCAGGGGCGCGTTAAGCCCCTGCTAATTTAAAAGTATTATGTTTTACAAAAAATCAGTCGCTTTAGCAAACGAAAGACCTAACGCCCGAGAAACGGCTTCGCATACAATTTTTCCGTTTATGACATTGCCGCCATTAAGCAATCCGGCATTTTCCTTTAAAGCCTTTTTCCATCCTTTGTCGGAGAGCTCTTTAATGTAAGGCAGGGTTACATTTGTTAAAGCCATCGTTGATGTTCTCGGTACAGCTCCCGGAATGTTGCTTACACAGAAGTGAACGATACCTTCTTCGATATAAATCGGGTTGTCGTGAGTTGTTGCACGTGAGGTTTCAAAACAACCTCCCTGATCAATGGAAATATCTACCAGCACCGAGCCATTTTTCATGGTTTTAAGCTGCTCCCTGGTGATCAGCCGCGGTGTTTTATCGCCAGGAATTAAAACAGCCCCAATCACAAGATCGCACAACGGCAACAGGCGTCGAATTTCTGCGGGGCTCGACATCAACGTTATGCAATTGGGCGGTAAAATATCGCTGAGATAACGCAAGCGATCGATGTTTTTATCCAAAATATATACTTTTGCGCCCATTCCAGAAGCAATTTTAGCGGCGTTTAATCCTGCCATTCCTCCGCCCAGTATCATTACCGTTGCCGGTTCAACGCCGGGAACACCGCCTAAAAGAATTCCTGAGCCGCCCTGGTGCATCTCCAAAAATTTGGCGCCTTCGTGAATCGCCACTCTGCCTGCTATTTCACTCATAGGCGCTAAAATGGGCAGAGTGCCATTTTTATGAGTTACTGTTTCATAACCAATGGCAACGCACTCTGATTTTATTAAAGCCTGAGTTAATTCTGGCTCATTTGCAAGATGTAAAAACGTAAATATAATCTGACCTTTACGAATCATTTTATATTCCGAATGCTGGGGTTCTTTGACATGCAAAACCATCTCGGCGGTTTTAAAAACAGATTCAGCGTCAGATAATATTTTTGCTCCGTGCAAGACGTATTCTTCGTCAGTAAAACCGCTTCCCTTGCCGGCATCTTTTTGAACATAAACGTCGTGACCGCTTAAATGCAGTTCTTCTGCGCCATAGGGAGTTAATGCAACTCTCATTTCTTCATTTTTAATTTCTTTTAAAACGCCGATTTTCATAATGAATGGAGTTTTAATTTTGAACGTGCGCGACAAGTCTGTTTTTTATTGTGTAGAAATATTACGGCAGTCACTAAATTAAAAAATTAATTGACATTCACATAAAATGTGTATATATTGATAATGTTCTTTGAAATCGGGGACGAATTGGTATCGACTGTTGTAGGCAGACGAAGGAAAAGCATGTGAAGTATCCTCTTCTAAAAAGGAAAAACGCTTTAAACGGCGAAAATAATAACTTTGCAATGGCTGCTTAATAGCGCCTGCACTATCTGGTAAGTTCGCTTCTGGTCTGCCAGGTGGTAAAACTCACGGAAGCTGGAATCCGCGACGCAGATAAATGGATTTGAGAAAACATCTGATTGGAAAAGCCCTGTTGGTTCACAGGGATGGGTTTTTCTGAAAAAGTAACTGTGGACTAAACATGTAGAAAGTCTTTATTTGTGCATCAGGACGCGGGTTCAACTCCCGCCGTCTCCAAGTTCTGCAGTAAAAACATTTTTTTTGACTGCACCCCGATAAAATAAAAAATAAAAAGCCGGTATTACCGGTTTTTTTATTTATACATAACTTCAGTTCTAAATTTAGTTAGATAATTAAAAATAGTACGTCTTTCTGTATTTATTTTTTCTTCATCCATGTGTTTCTGATACATATAATCGAGTCTGTTTGGACCCGGACAAATCATTGCCGGAATACCTTCAAAATCAAAAATCTCACCTGTAATTTTATTGATCTTGGCTGTGTCATTTTTAAACAATAAAGATGCCGCCTGACCTAAAATCAAAACTCCCTTGATTTGATACCGGTCAATATCTTTTCTCAAATGCTGAAGACAATTTTGCACATACTGGTTATTTTTTTCGTCAGCACCGCCAAAGTGACAACGCAAAATTTCTCGAATCAGCATTTCGTTTTCATTACACTTTAAGCCTCCCTTAATCATTTTTCGAAACAGGGAATCGACAGATGCCGACTCATAATATTGTTTATCCGACATGATGAATGTATTATGAACCAAAATAAGATAAGGTAGTTTTACAACAGGTTTTGAAAATTGATTTGCTTTATAACTGATACGTCGGTCGCAAAAAGTACAGACATCCTGCTTTATAAATTCTTCTACGGTTTTTTCGCTAATAACGGGAGAAAATGACAGATCTATGTCTAAAGGTCCTGGTTCATTCCATCGATTAAAAAGTATCTTGTCTGGATTAGAATTTTTAAGAGCATATTGAAGTGACTTGATGATATCAAGCAGATCCGGATAATACTCTACATGCATTTTCTCAAATTATGCCATTGATGAACGTTTTTTTTGATCTTTTTGTTTCTTGTCGAATTTCTCTTGAGCCTCAAGAGTTCTTTTGGCTTCAGGCACAGCCTTTAACCTGGCCTTGCTAATCGGTTCACCGCTATCTATGCAAATACCATAAGTGCCTTTTTCTATTCTTTCAAGAGCTTCGTTAATTTCTTTAATTGTATTTGATTCAGCTGTAGTCAGACTAAGATTCATCTCTTGATCGAGTAATTCAGTTGCCATATCAACCAGATCTCCCGGCTCATCAAGTTTTTCACTGGTCACTTCTTCTGACTGATCCTGAATTTCTTTAATGAGAACTGACTTCTTGTCGAGTAGAAGTTCCTTGAATTCCTGTAATTCTTTTTTAGTATACGGACTTTTTACCATTCAGCGTTAATAGGAAGTGGATTTCTATGGTCAATCTTTTTATTTTTAACACAGACGTTTTTTAAAGATTACAACACTGGATTTTTAGATCTCAGCTTTCCTTTCTTCCATAATTGAAGAAGTTTTTCTAAAAACTTTTTGTCTCCGTCGTTATCACTGGAAACAGGCAACTCTACTATAGAATTATCTATAAGAAAAATTATAATCTTGCTGTCTTCGAAAAAAGACGGGTTATGCTTAAACTTAATATCCAATATCAAAGCATAGGGAATAATATAAGACGGCCTGTCCCACTCTGAATTATATAGTACAACGTTTCGATTTGTTATAAAATAAAAACCTTTTCTAAAATCTAAAAAGGCATCACTATACCAGTATTCAATTTGTTCATTTGTATCAATTAATTTTTTTTCACGAATAAAATTTGCATATCTTTGTTTTAGAAATTTTCCAGGGATCACTTCAGTACCAGGAGAAAGCGCTCCGATGATGATCAATACGACAATTATCATTACTACAAAAAAAGAAAAAATAATTAATTTTAAACTATTATCTTTTTTAAAATATCCATCGACTCCGGCTTTATGTCGATAAATTTTAAAAGTTCCGACAGCGCCCTTATAATAAAGATATATAAAAACCAGAGCAAGTATTCCTCCGGGAAAATTTCCGGTTGATGCTGCTAAAATAAATTTTGATGCTACAAAATAAATAAGCATTGTCAATGCACAAAACCGGTTATTCCGATAAATTCCATAAGTCAGTCCTGCCATAAGAAGAACATCAAGCAGGGTCCAAGTATCAAAACCCAGAGTAAATTTAACAGCTTCATTATAGGTTCCAATAATTGAAGCTGCTAACGTTGCAAAAGTTGAGATTACTCCGGTAATCCATGCGTTTCTCACATCTAATTGATTTTTACCATTCTCATCTTCATTCATGCTTTAGCCCTGACCAGGTATTCCATTAATATATTCGTCTCTAATTGACAACAAAATATTATTTGTTCTATATTTTTTTTCATTCTTTAAAAAAAATGCTTTGCCCTGTGCAATGTTTACAAATTCCATGCAATTAAATTAATTATGTTAAAATTGATAGATATTTTAAATCATAATGACTGTCAGTCAAATGCTGATCTGGAAATCATAAACAATTTTTTAATAACGAATATTTCAACCAAACGTTATGAACATTCGTTGAAAACCGTTGAGTTTGCCATACAACTTGCCTCGCAAAATAAATTTGAAAACAAAGGTATAAATAAACTAATTTTAGCAGCTCTTTCACATGATATAACAAAAGAAAAGCCGCCTGAATTTCATGTTGAAATTTTTATAAAATACAAATGTCAAAACCTTTTAAATTTACCAAAAGCTATATACCATTCAAAATCAGCCCCTTTTTTTATTGGGGAACTATTTAATATTAAGGATGACGATATTTCACATGCAATTTCACATCATTCGACAGGATGTGCAGAAATGCCCTTATTCTCAAGAATTATTTTTAGCGCCGATTTTCTTGCTTCTCAAAACTCTGCAAGTTCAATGAAGCTGCTTAAGTTAAATCTTCAAGACTTGTGTTTAGAAAAAGCCAGTACTACAATTAAGTACCTCCTCTCTGAAAAATTGCCTGTTCAACCTGAGTCGATAAACTTTTATAATATATTATTAAGCGAAAAAAAGATATGAGCAGTACAATTGAGAAAAAAGTGCAAAGTTCTGAGAATTTTAGCAAGAGCCTGATAATTTTTATTGGAATTTTTTTAATTCTTGTTCTTGGCGGTTATAAATTAATTGAATATATCAACAAAACGTCTGTTGATGTACTTTTTAGAGAAAAAAATCCATTTGGAATTCTACTGATTTGTAAAGAGAAAGTAAATGAAAAAGATGACCGAGTGACTTTTTTAAGCGTCGCAACAATTTATCCAAAATCACAACGAATTGGATTTATTTCATTTTTACCTCAAACTCAAATGAAGGCCGATGAGCCTACTCTTGAAAAAAAAATAAATTTCAGTAAACCTGGCGATGTGTCTGAAGAAATTTCCAATATGCTGAATATTCCAATTCCTTATTATATTAAAACTGATGTTGATAATTTATCAAAAATTGTAGACTTAATTGAAGGAGTTCCATTTTTTATGTGGGAACCGGGCCTGATCGAAGGAGAACAAATCCCCCTTGGCGAATTTATACTTACAGGGAGCATGGTTCCTCAAATACTAAATCCCCCTGTTCAAAATGAAACAAAACCGGCTATGGATTTATTTCGGTATTACACTCTTTTGTATAACACATGGAATGATCGCGAAAATAAATTTAATTTACTTTCAGATATAAAAATGTTTTCACTTTTTACTAAACTGGTTGATACCAATTTATCAAATTCTGAGCTATATAAATTAAGTAAAAAATTTGCTTTAACAGAAGGCTGGCATTTAACCAGCATAGAAATTCCAGTTAAAAGAATTGAAAATGGTTTTCTTGCCGATCTGGATTCAACTGCTCTTTTTTTAAAAAATTTCAAAAAAGATTTATCCGAGCATGAAAATCCTTTTTTGTCAAGAATGCCGAGAATGGAAATTAAAAATGGAACCGATGTAAATAATCTGGCAAAAAAAGTTCAAAACTCAATCGGCAGAAAAGGTATCGTCGTTGTTGAATTTTCCAATGCAAGTTCACATGACCATAAAAATACCATATTACTTGACGTTGCCGGCAACACATATTACTTTAACAGCATTGCAAAAACATTAAACATTGAAAAAAAATATGCATTTATCAATAAATCTTCATTTACAGACATGACATTAATACTTGGGAAGGACTATGGAAAACTTAAAATCCAGTGAAACAAAACAAATCCTTGTTGACTCTGAAGACTTCAGTAAAATAAGATTTGAAATTTGCAAGTCTTTAGATTTAAATAAATCTGAAGACATACTGATGTTAAATTTAAAACAGCATTTTAAATACGACATCTGGTTTATTATTGCGACTTCTTTATCAAATACGCATTTAAGAAAATGCGTTCAGGATATTGTTTTTTTCTTAAAAAAACAGGGAATCTACAGTTCGCATGTGCCAAATGATCTTGATTTTGAAAGCGGTTGGGTTGCTCTTGATTACGGTGAAATCATAGTTCATGTCTTTACTAAAGAAAAAAGAGAATTTTATAATTTGGAAGGTCTCTGGTCAAACGCCCTTGTTGAAAGTTTTCCATAACTATTTTATACCTCGTTAATCTGAAAAATCGATCTATAACTATAATTTGTCAGGGGTAAAGGGGCTGTCTAAAAAGTCAAAATTTGAACCGCGAAGACGCAAAGAACGCAAAGGAATTAAAGAAAATGATAAGAAAAATCCCTTTATTTCTTTACTCTGCGCCCTTCGCGCCTTTGCGGTGAGACTTTTTAGACAGCCCCGTAAGGGGCAGGCTTGCCTCTTTTTATTGTCTTATTTTATTAAAATAAAATCAACTCTGTCATTTTTATAATCATTAATTGCATTTTCAACTTCAGTCAATGGCAAAACTTCCCCGTAACCCTGAAAGCCGATTTTATTTGACGATACTCCTTTATTGATAAAATACTGCATTATTTTTTTTGCCCTCTGCTCCGATTCTTTTATGTTGGCTTCTTCATCGCCTGCGCTTGCAGAATGACCTTCAACGCGAATTCTATAGTCAGGATAATCGCCCACCCACACATTAAAAATTTGATTTAGTTTAAGTAAATTGGCAAAAGAATAAATATTATTTTTATCCAATCCCGTCAAAGTTATTTTTAAAAATGATCCATAGTTATTTACAATTACTCCCGTGTGAAAATAGCCGATTGCGGTTTTTATGGAATTTTCATAAATATCGAATACTTGTATTTCATATTCATATTTTTTTAAACTTTCCATACCCAATCCCTGGTCGCTGATTCCGTCAATATAAAACTTTTCAGGAATTGTTCTTTTTCCCGTCCAGGTTTTAAATGGAACTCGGGTTTTTATACCATTGATTTTTATAATCTCATATAACGTCAATGCATAGTTTTTAACTTCAGATTGATCATGATAAACTGATTTTAAAAACATACGATCATGAACATCATCTCCGTCAGGTGTTAGACTGTTTTCTTCAGGAACAATGATTACTTTTGGAGGCTTTGTATCCAATGAAATTTCGGTACCCTCTGATTTAAAATATAAACCGCTTGAAGTTTTTACAACCAGTGTCAGGTAATAATATCCATCCGATAAATTGCCGTTTTTATTTTTTCCGTCCCATGTCAGTTGATTTGAAAAATTGCTCTTGTCTCCCGACCAGATATGTATATATTCTAACGATAATGGGTCTTGAATTTTTGGATCTAAATTTACGTTTGCATCGGAAGTTTCGCCTATATTTATTTTTTTGGTATTTATAAAACCTTCTAAATCTTTTATTTTTTTTCGGGTAAGGTATATTTTCCACGAAGCTAGATTATTTTGTGTATTATCGTTATTAATAAATTCTGGCGTAAAATTAACCTTGTCAAATAAACCGTCTTCATTTGGACTAATGCCGGGCGTATCTGAAATTACGTCGCAAAGAACATTGCCCCAAAAAATATTTATATGATCTATTTTTAAAATACTTTGATTTCCTGCAGCGTCGATTCCCTTAAGCTCATAACGATAAATTCCTTCTTTGACGGGAATATTTTTGTTGTCCATTCCATTCCACGTTAAAAGACGGGGTACCTCCGCAGCATTTTTCCAGTTAAAACTTTTTACAACTTTACCGAAGTCGTTATAAATTGTACCTGTAAAGTACTCCTCATCACGACTTGAGATAAATTGTGAAACTGCTAAAAATATTTTTTCACTTTTATTTTGAAACACGTTTTCGCTTTTACTTTCTCTTTTTAACGCAATATCAGGATAGGTATTGTCGATGTGAATGGTTCCATTTGAACTATTACTGGTCATTCCTTTTTCGTCTGTTACAGACATTTCATAGAAATATGGGCCCTCTGGTAATTTAATCAATGGTTGATTAACCAATGGGCTTGCAATTGTATTTAATTTTTCTGAGGAACCGTCCCATATGATGTTATCGGGGATATAACGATATTCGCTGCGTTTTAAAAGATCGGTAAAAATTCGGTATAAAGGAAAATAAACGCTTCTGCTTCTATGATCTTTCGCAAAAGTTTTAACAATTTCACCTCGGTCATTTTTTATAACAAGTTTCCACTCGGTTATTGGGCTTTTATCTTTTATATCGAAATGAAAAACAACGATGTCTTGATTTCCATCCCCATTTGGCGAAAAATAATTGTAATCTGTAGTAATTTTCAATTGAGGAGCCGTTTTGTCTTCATAATTAAAAATTACGCCGGCAGCCATAAAATGTTCAAACATTCCGGTTTTAAAACCTGTAATGCCGTATTGAGCGTTAAATGATATACCCGACAAGGAATTTTTTGGCGCATAATTGATACCGCCCCCCAGGGTAAAATCGCCTGCTTGTACTTTGTTTTTATCCAGCGGTACTTCAAGTCGATATCCCCCTCTAACCTGAAAAATTGAATACCCAAGATTAATTCCCATAGACAAAGGGGTAATTCGGCGCTTAACATCAATAGAATCTTCGACTTGAAGACCTGCATAAAACTCATTTATTTTAAGCAGTTTTGCGCCAAACCCCAGATGAAATGACGGATTAAATGCATCCTTCGACGAATTATACACATTGATTTGCCGAATTGTAGAATATATAAAAAAATTATGAATATCGAATACGTTTGCTGGTTTAGCTTTTCGATCCATGTTGTAAATAAATGCCGGTTCAATGGAAAATATACTATTTACATTTATTAAATCATTGTACGAATAATTTATAAAAAATCCAACCGAAAGATTTTCAGTTAAGCTTTTTCCAAAACCAAGCTGTATAAGACCGTGCGATAATTTTTCTGATGATTCATTTGCTGAATGTAAATACGTAACGCCGAAAACGCCTTCTGAACGAGGCAGAAAAAAAGAACCCCAGAATTCATTTCCTTTTGTTATACGATTATAACCTCCATAAAAACCAGGACGGTTAAAATACCCAAGAGCGCTGCCCAGGTACAATTGATTTTCAAGAGGATCTTCCGGATTAAACAATATATTTGCGCTGGATTTTGCAACCGGAGAAAATATATATTCATTTGGTGAAATCTTTGATGCAACAATAATGGAAACAATAAACGCAATTAATGCGAAATATTTTCGGAGACCATTATAAGTCTTCATTCGACTTTGAAAATACACGTAATTAAATTTATTCCCAAAATTTACGTTTTCGGCGCTAATTCAGTTAAAAGCGCATTTATTTCATCATAAAGTTCTTTTGACATATCAATTATAATAGACGGCTTGGATTTTGAAGATCTGCCCATGCCATAAAGTTTCGACAGATACCGTTTTGCATAATCAAGAATTTTATAGTGTTCTTCCCTGCCTTCGGCAAGCTGTGTATAATATTTTTTCGTAAGATAGGCATTTAAATAAATGATGCCGTCAAATCCCCAGTTGTGGTCAAGATCCGGACCAAGAACATAACTTTCCTGCTCAAGAGGTTCTTTACCGGACTGCATCAGGTCAAGGGTTTTCATGTAATTTCTAACGGCTTCCATATAATAAAAGTCTCTGACCTTGTCGTATGGCCTGTAATTGGCCAGTTGAAAAAGATCATCAAAAAGCCAGGCCGCGCGAATACTGGAAACTGCCTTTTTAGGCGTTGGGGCAATATTGGGCAATCTTAAATGATAACAATCTACAGCTAGAATCATAGATGCCGCGCCATGAACAAGATTTCTATTTTCTTTAAAATCAACTTTGGTAAATACCGTCGTCATTAGTTTTCTGCGGTGATCTGTTGAACCTTTGATGGCCTGAATCTCATCAATATTTAATCTGTTAAAATCCTTAGGATAAGCGGCATAAAGACAAACCGGACAAACCTGCATCACATAAGCAAGCGGATATATAACTCCAAACTTTTTATTTTCAAGATACGTGCGCCGAAGTTCCGGCGTAAGTTTACCGGCCACAAGACGGCCGCCGCCTGAAAATAATTCTTCTTTCCGATGACCGGCTTTACAAACAGGACATTCCGTATCGGAGGTAGCAAAAAAGGATATTTTTTTTTGTGAAGACGCATCTGTTGCCGTTGACATGGATAACTATGTTTTTCTTAACTAGCTTTGTAAAGTAATTTTTACTGAATTAAATTTTTAGTACACTTTACGATATAAAAAGTAATTGACCTAATATATTATTGAAATAAAATAAATTGATTTAAAAACCAATGACGTATAAATTGGTCAAACAAAAATAAAATAAATTCAGGATCAATGCTCCTGATAAAGAAAGGTCAAGATGAAAGTTTATAGAAAAGTGTTTAAATATTTTTTATTTATTTCTCTGGTTTCAGGCTCGTTTTTAGTATATTCTGCAGAAGAAGATAAAAATAATGAAGATAAAAAAACTGAACAAAAGAGTGATCTGGCTCGGATTGCCATATTAAACTTTGATGATAAAACCGAATCTGAAAATTTTCAATATATGTCAGGAAGCCTCGGAGATGCTGTAGACACATCAATGCAAAAAAACTTTACATATGAAAGAGTAAGCTCAGCGGATATTGACAAAATCATGTATACTGCAAAGCAAAAATTAACTAAAGAAAAAATATCTGAAAAATCAAACAAAAAAACAGATGAACGACTTGGTCTTTTAAAGATTCTCGCAAAAGAACTTAATGTAGATATAATAATATTTGGTCGTTATGATTTTGACCAAGAAGCACAAATTATGAACATTCATACAAATGTTTACTATGTAGCCATTGATGAAATTGCTGATCTGGAAGTGGTGTCAAATAAAGTAGACAGCACAATTTTTGGAGCCACTGACAAAGCTGCAGCAAACATCATTTCTGAAATTCAAAAAATGGCAAAACAAGCCTCAGAAAAAAGTGAAGCTGAAAAATCCAAACAGGCAAAAAATGCCGAAAAGCCAAAAAAAGAACAGACTCAAAAAATAGTTTTAACCAGAAAAATGGCAAAGTCGTATATCAGATTTGTTGATAATAAAAATGCAACTATAACTGATAATTTTACAAAACTTACATGGCAAAAATGCACCATGGGTCAAAAAAATGACCCTTCATGCAGGGGAGTAAGAAAAGCTAACAACTGGAATGAATCAGTGGAATATTGCAAGAACTTACAACTTGGCGATAAATCGTGGAGACTGCCAACGGCTGAAGAACTTGAAACTATTGTCGACAAAAGAGAGAGACCAGCTGTTAAAGTTATCTTTGCGCCCTATTCTGATTTAGGAGTTAATTTTTTAGGATATTGGTCGTCTAGTTTAATCAACTCTGAAGATGAGAACAGTAATGTGCAAACGATATCATTTAGAGATGGTTCAATATCCGAAAAAATTAAAAGCGCAAAACCAATTACAGCAAGATGCGTTTCCGAGCAGTAAAAGGCTGACAATTTAAAGGTTGCATTTTTACTTCCATCTTACAGTATTGTCGAATATGCCTTACTTCCCGCTTAGTGAAAGCGAAGATAAAAAAATATATTATATAGATGAAGGCAAAGGTGATATAATTTTTTTTATACATAGCTGGTATCAAAATGGCAAACTATGTTATAACTCATACATTGATCACTTTACCGAAAAGTATAGAGTTATAATTCCAGATATTCCCGGTCATGGACGCAGTTACAAAAATCCCGGTGAAAACTATACAGTAAAAAATGCTACTACAGCATTAACGCTTTTTTTAAAAAAGTTAAAAAAAGAACGCAATACCATTCATTTAGTCGGAAGTTCAATGGGAGCTTACATTGCGCTTGATATTGCAACCCGCAATCCTGATTTAATTGAAAATATCATTCTGATTTCAGCTCTTGTTGATTTTTCCTTACGTACCCAAGAAATTACCACAATGTTGACGTTTGGTAAAACTGCACTTAAACTGCATTTATTATATCGTGCCATGCGAGGCAAGTTTCCGTATGATGGAAGAAAAAACAAGTTATGGAATATAAATGAACATATTCCTGGAAAATGGTCTCACTTTAAACAAGTAAACAATAATCATCCGTTATATGCTGCACGTAACTATATGGAAAGCTTTCTTGACGCATCGATCAAAGATGAAGTACATAAAAATACAAAACCAACTCTTATGATATACGGAGAAAATGATCAACTTACTCCAACAGACTTTGCTAGTTCGTTAGCAAGTAAAATGCCCCGTGGGGTACTGCGAATCGTTGAAGGCAGCGGACACCTGGTATACTTAAAAAGACCTGATCGAGTATCTAAACTAATTGACGAATTTTTAGATGAACATAAAAAACGTTATTTCGGCTGGCTAAAAACGTTTTTTCGTAGATAAATTTATTATTCATGATTGCATTTTTTAGAGTGATTACTTCCTGGCTCATCCGCGAGCCTGTGCGCCAACCAGGGGCTAGGCGGTGGAATTTCGAGGTAAGAAGTAGAAAATTTTTCGCAGGGATTTATTTTCAGAATTTTCCTGACTATACGAGACCTTCGCGGATCATTTTTCCAAAATTAAAGGCAATAGAGGCTATTTTTAACTGAGTTGGGACTTTATCATGGCCCCGGAGAAGAAATTCCCGAAACTTTCTGGATTGTTTAATAATGCCAAACATTGATTCAATCTGGGAACCGCGTTTTTTATAGAACAGTTTAGCGTCCTGTGTTTTCATCTTGTGAATCATAGCATGTTTCAAATCTGCGTCCTCATCGACTTCCAATCTCCTGAATCCCTTTCGCATATCATCCTTTTTCATGCAGCATATTTGCCTGTCAGGAAATTTTATGCAATGAATCGGTTGGCACTGATAGATGGTGGTTTTTTTGCCATCCCGAATTTGCTCGCGTTGAAAAGTAAGAGGCTTGTTTTGTGGGCATATCCATTCATCTTGCGTTTCATCATATTGAAAATAATGAGCCTCAAAGCCTGAATCCTTTTCATCCTTGCGCTCCTTGGACACCTGATCGGGGGATGGGATAAATCCCTCGATATTTTCACGGTGCAGGTATTCAAGACCTGATCCATGAAAATAACCGGCATCCGCAGATACCTTGTCGGGTTTAACTTTTGTATTGATGCGGCCCTGTTCAATCATCTTCGATAATTGCTCCATGTCATTTTCGGCATTGCCCGTCGCAATATCCGCCGCTATAATATAACCCTCTGAAGAGACCATCTGGGCATTGTAACTCTGTGAAATTTTGCCGTTTCTTTTCATAAACAGGGAATCAGGGTCGGTGATGTTTATTTTTGCGCTACCGGGCAGGTCAGTATTTTTATCCAGGGCGGTCTTGATTTTCTGGTATTTCAGGGCTTTGGCAAACATGATCTGTTGATCCGGATCAACCGGCCTGGGATCTTTTTTTGGCGCCTCCCTGGAAGTTGTGAAAAAATATGGAAAAAAACAGCTGATCACAATTAGAATTACCGCTGTTGGCTTCTATTGGAAATTTACATTTTTTTATAGTCTCAAGGTATCTTCTCAATAATCAGGTATACTGCACAATTGATATAGAAATTTAACAGAAATAGGAGGGGTTTAAAGTGTAAACAGCGATAAAACATCATTGAAAACGGTGAAATGAATTTTATTTTGTCCTATGAAAATTATTTATGGGGTAAGCGCTTCAATTGCTATTTACAAAAGTTGTGAAATAGTACGTTTACTGCAAAAAGAGGGATTTGACATACATGTAGTGATGACACAAACAGCATCTCAGTGGATTTCCCCTGTTGTTTTTACCGCTCTTTCGAATAATCCGGTATATGTACACGATACAGATCATGGAGCGGTCATGGCTCATATTGAACTTCGTGAAAATTGTGATTTAATGATCGTTGCGCCGGCAAGCGCTGATTTTATTTCCCAGGCTGCTGTTGGTTCTGCGCCGAATCTTTTATCTACGCTTCTTTTATCATTTAGTGGCCCCAAATGGATTGCGCCCTCCATGAATCCGGTCATGTTCAAGCATCCGGCCGTACAGTTTAATCTGACGAGACTGAGAGAGTATGGCTATCGCATACTCTCTCCTGAAACCGGAGAAGCTTTGTGCGGCGACCTCGGTGAAGGGAAAATGGCTTCTGTTGAGTATATTGTTGAACAAATTTGTAATATACGTATGAGATAAAATAATGCAATTCATACAATTTTTTCAATGATAGTATCTTTAAGTTTAAGGAAATTTAGCCAATATTAAATTTATTTAATATACTATCTAAAAATAGTGAAGCATGTAAGCTTTAAAAATTTAAAATTTTAATCTTTACGAAGATAATCATTTTTACAGATTGAAATCAGATATTAAAGTTCAACGTTATCACAAAAAAATATAAGGAGTAATTGTGGCAGTTAAAGAATTGAACGATTCAAATTTTGACAGTGAAATAAAAAAAGGGGTAGTTATGGTAGACTTTTGGGCTCCATGGTGTGCTCCGTGTCGCATGGTTGCTCCCGTGTTGGACGAACTTTCAGTTGAATACAAAGATAAACTTACAATAGCTAAATTAAATGTGGATGAAAACAGTGGCGCTGCCGGTAAGTATAGCGTAACTTCAATTCCAACATTAATAATCTTTAAAGATGGACAGTTAGTTGAAAGAGCAGTGGGCGCAAGTCCAAAACAGCATTACATGAATATGTTGAATAAACATATTAGTGCATAATGTCATCGAATCCCCAATAGGTTTTTTTAAAAATTTAAAAAAACCTATTGATGGGTTGTCTTTATTATAATAAATGCTATCTAATGAAGTTATTTATCATTTCGATCTATACATTTTTTTTTATATTCATCAGCAGTCCTTCATACGGGGAAACAACGTCTGAGATAAAAATAAAAAATCTTCTTGAAAAGTATTGTGCTGAATCGGTTCAAGAAAGTAAATTTAAAAGTATCAGGTTTATTTTGCAAAAATTGCCTCCTGTAACGGCTGCGGAAGGAATAGATGTTTTAGAATATATTTTACCGCAGGCTTGTTTTAAAAATTATCCTGATTGGCTGATGGATAGAACCATTAATCTTGCAGTTTATGCTTATCATGACGGAAGATTAAAGCATGAAACGTTAAAATATATGAACGAATTAATTCCGTCAATGTCAGTCGGTAAAGAGGACTATATTTCTTATGGTATAATTTTAGAACATTTATTGCAAACCGGTCTCGATAAAGAATATATTTTTGATATTTTATTTAGAGCATTGGAAGGAGGTTATACTCCTGCTGGTACCGAAGCGTTAAGCTATTATTACATCAACAATGCGTTAGAAACCAAAAGTCATATTGAAGCACTTGATTATGCTCTAAATACAAGTAAAACATACAAGTCTCAGGATAGAACTTTTATATTAAATCATATTTTTAATCCCGAAGAAGAAAAAAACAGTAATGGTAAAAAGGTTAATCAAGAGCAATTAAAAACCGAACTTGAAGAAAAAATTGATGATTTCTGGATAAAGCATAAAAACAAAATTAAAATTCGCGAAAAGTTTAAAAAACTGGAAAGTCAATTTGAGAATGAAAAACTGCTTCAATTTTTAACTTCCCGAGAAGGCATTCCCTATGGTTATCGGATGAATAAAGATTTTGGAGCAGACGTAATTGGCTTGATCTCGATTGTAACAAAAACCAAAGTTGAAGAGTTACCTTATACATATAATTCGTATTGTATGGTTGATACCGTAAGGTCTACCTCATCATTAAAAACCGGTGATTTGATCTTGTTTTCATCAGAATCACGGCGTAAAGAACCTACAGCGATGGGAATATATCTTAATAATATGGATTTTTTATTTATTACAATTTCAAAAGGAATGACAAAGGCATCTTTAAATGATGACTACTATAAAAGTAGTTTCATCAAGGGGTGTCGAATTATAAATTAAATTGAATCGGCTATGAATCTGCCTCATCTATTACGACTGCCCCGAAATTATAATTTTATTTCTCAATTACCGGAGTATTTTGATGTTCAAGTTTTAGCAAAACAAAATAAAATTACCGAAGGTACCTGGTATTTATGCGTTGTTGGCGAACATGAGTTAAATCTTTTATCTCAGGTTAATCTTGAAGAGGGTAATATTTATACCATCCGAAAAAAAGATCATATGACGTTAGAATTACACGATAAAAAATTAAGAGCGAATCATTCAAAAGTTGAAGATGGCATCAACTTTTTAAGATGACTTAATTGATTAGTTTCATGAGATCAAGAAACGGTTCTGCTTTTAAACTTGCTCCGCCAACGAGTACTCCGTCAATATCTTCTTCAGCCATGAGCTCTTTTATGTTTTCAGGTTTTACCGAACCGCCGTATAAAATGGAAATTCCAGCCGCAGCATCGGTATTAAAGATACGCCCCAGAGCTTTACGTATGATTTTATGTACATGAGCAGCATCCGCAGGAGTTGCATTCCGTCCAGTTCCAATTGCCCATATCGGTTCATAGGCAATGGAAATGTCGTTTAAATTTTTTATCGAAATATTTTGCATGGCGCTTACAATTTGATCTACAACAACCATTTCGGTTACATTATTTTCTCGCTCTTCCAGCGATTCACCGACACATAGCATAACTTTCAAATTTGAAGCAAGCGCTTGAATAACTTTTTTATTAACGGTTTCATAATCCTCATGAAAATAATGACGTCTTTCAGAATGACCAATAAGCACATGTGTACAGCCCACATCAACAAGCTGAAATGCCGCTATTTCTCCAGTATAAGCTCCAACTTCTTCAAAATAAAGGTTTTGTCCACCGAGACCAATATTTCGACCTTTAATTTTTTCCATAATTGCAGGGATGTGTAAAAATGACGGAAATAAGATAATTTCACAATTATCTTTGTTTTTCATTTTATTTAATATATCATCTACGAGGTCAGTAGACTTTTTCATTGTTAAATTCATTTTCCAATTAGCGGCAAGAATAACTTTTCGTGGCATATATTATATCCTATTTGTTTACAACGACCATGAGTTGAGAATCCAGTCGCTTTTATAAGTCAGTTTTTTTTTTTCTTCATTAGCAGGCAAGAAATATTTTATAATTACAGTCTCCACATTAAGGGAGCGGCTACTTTTTAGTAAGAAAATAGTGCGTTATATACAGTCGAAGAATTTGATATTGGTCGCATGAAACCCTTAAAAGAAGAATCAAAACTTCCCAAAGACATAATGGACAGAATTAACG
>JAOUFY010000020.1 GCA_029857955.1 Spirochaetia bacterium | reverse complement strand
GAACCGGTAACTCTTACCGGCGGTAATTTAAATTTAACCTTAAATAATGGGGTAAGTACCGTCGTTAGCATTGCCGCCATCGCTGCAGCAACAACAGCCAGCGCGACATATACGGTAGGTATTTTGGGTTCAGGGCAAACAGCTGCTGCTTTGGATATAACGGCAGTGGCTTTATCAGCTGGTACATTGCAGGATGCAGTTTTAAACAATGCCAACCTTGCTCTACCAGTCACCAAGATATCGCCCACGAAGACCATTGTGATAGATACCACGGCTCCAACGATCGCTTCGTTTACATCAACTACGTTGAGTGGTTCTTATGGAGCAGGCTCCGTGATAAATGTAACGGTAAATTTTTCAGAACCGGTAACTCTTACTGGTGGTACATTAAATTTAACCTTAAATAATGGGGTAAATACCGTCGTTAGCATTGCCGCCATCGCTGCAGCAACAACAGCCAGCGCGACATATACGGCAGGTATTTTGGGTTCAGGGCAAACAGCTGCCGCTTTGGATATAACGGCAGTGGCTTTATCAGCAGGCACATTGAGGGATGCGGCATTAAACAATGCTAATTTGACAATGCCTGCAATCACTATTTCGTCGGCGAAGACCATTGTGATAGATACCACAGCTCCAACAATCACTTCGTTTAGCTCAACTACGTTAAGTGGCTCTTATGGAGCAGGCTCCGTGATAAATGTAACGGTGAATTTTTCAGAACCGGTAACTCTTACCGGCGGTACTTTAAATTTAACCTTAAATAATGGGGTAAGTACCGTCGTTAGCATTGCCGCCATCGCTGCAGCAACAACAGCCAGCGCGACATATACGGTAGGTATTTTGGGTTCAGGGCAAACCTCTGCTGCTTTGGATGTAACGGCAGTGGCTTTATCAGCAGGCACATTGCAAGATGCGGCATTAAACAATGCTAACTTGGCAATGCCTGCTACGACTCTATCACCAACGAAGACCATTGTGATAGATACCACAGCTCCAACGATCACTTCGTTTAGCTCAACTACGTTAAGCGGATCTTATGGGCCAGGCTCCGTGATAAATGTAACGATGAATTTTTCAGAACCGGTAACTCTTGCCGGCGGTACATTAAATTTAACCTTAAATAATGGGGTAAGTACCGTCGTTAGCATTGCCGCCATCGCTGCAGCAACAACAGCCAGCGCGACATATACGGTAGGTATTTTGGGTTCAGGGCAAATCTCTGCTGCTTTGGATGTAACGGCAGTGGCTTTATCAGCAGGCACATTGCAAGATGCGGCATTAAACAATGCTAACTTGGCAATGCCTGCAATCACTATTTCGTCGGCGAAAACCATTGTGATAGATACCACGGCTCCAATCATTATTTCTGCTGAAACTCTGGATACGGACAATAACGGAAAAATTGATCATTATAAAATTACCTTTTCAGAATCTGTAACGGATTCTACGTTTCCAGGATATGTTGTCGGCGCCCTTGGTACTACTGCCACCGCCTGGTTTGTTGCCGGCTATTGTGATCAGGTAACGACATTTTGTAAAATCGATAATGGCGTTATTCCCGGAATTACGCAGATTGCTAATGATAATATCGTTTATTTACAAATCCAGGAAAATGCAACCGTTGGGTTATATGATACCGGCGCCAAGCCCGATTTAACTTCGAGCTTAACAGGCGTGACAGACAAGGCAGGGAATATTTTATTTGGAAGTGTCGCAAATCAGACCAGTACCTTATTAACGGCAGATGTGGTTGAATTGGACAAGGCCGCTCCGGTCATTGCATCGGCAGTTCCGGGAACAACTGCATTTGCCAATGATTCAGTCGTAATAACGATGTCCGAAGCGGTATCTGCTAACGGGTTGGCATGCAGTGCTGCAGCAAAGCTCGATGGAACTTTTTTTGGATATAAAAATATTGCAGGTGCCGATGCTACTGCTTTTTCAACTCTAGCGGCGGATGCAACCTGGGTAGACACTGCAACTTGCTATCAAACAAAAATAAAGGTAACTGGCTCTACAAACACTATTCTAGCTGCTGATCTGGTTGATGCAGTCGGCGCATTGACGCCGCTAACAATTCCGTCCCAGGCCAACCCTTTTAAAGATATGGCATTAAACCCTGTAACATCTACAGCGTCTATTGTATTAAATGCTTCTCCTTATAGCATGATGGTTTCAGTAGTTGGTCTCGCTGGTACAGAGGCTGTAAGTTTTTCACTTAAAAATATGAATTTAAGTCCACCAACCACATCATCTCTGACCATTACTTCTCCTTCTGCGGCAGGGACTTTCCCCGATGTTTTGTTTGGTGCTACATCGTATCAGGTTGCCGTAACCAGCTCGCCAGCAGATAAAGTATGCTCTATTAAAGAAGCCCAATTTGGAATTTCGAGCGTATTGATCGCATTGAATGTGAACTGTGTTGCGGGGTATATGGTGGGGGGACATTTCCAGGTAATACCTGCTGCGCCGCTGGACTATCGCATGTATCAGGGAAATGTCACTTCGTTTGCTACGATGCCTGCCAGTATTGTTGGCCTTGTGGCTGCAAATGGTACGGGCTATATGACCACGGCGGATCATCGGATTATCAATGGTCTTGGCGCTACCCTTGCAGGTATTGCAGCTACCCCCGGATCTCTGGATGGGGTTGGAGCAGCCGCCACATTTAATAATCCGAGATTTTTGGCAACCGACGGAAGCAATTTATACGTTAGCCAGTCTGGTAGCAGCACGATTGCAAATGACGCTGATGATGCTATTCGCAAGATCAATATTGCCACAGGGGCGGTGACCACATTGATAAAAGGCGCCGCTTCGACACTGGTTTGGGCAGAGGGGATAACTTTGGTTGGGAATACTCTCTACATCGCCGATCGAGGGGCAAATAAAATCAAGTCATTGGATATCTCCTCGGGTAAAATTTCAGATTTGGCAGGGTCAGGAGCCGCCGGAGATTTGGATAACCTCGCGCCTTTATCAGCGACATTCAATCAGCCCTGTGGAATTGCTGAATTAAAAGGAATTCTTTACATTGCTGACTGTAATAACAATAAAATTCGTTCCATAAATATTTCAACGAAAGCCGTTGGTACGTTATCCGGAACTCTTGTTGCCGGGTTTAGAGATGGTTCGGTAGCGACAGCCTCGTTTAATTCCCCTGATGGCATTATTTCTGATGGTAGCGATCTGTATGTGATAGAATGGAATAGCCCCCGTATTCGCCGCATTCGTATGGATCGAACAGGCGGTACGGCTCATGTAGTATCCACCATTGCCGGCGATGGCGCAGTTGCTGCCATTTTTACGCCAGGAAAGGGTGTAATGGCAAAATTTGGCAATCCGGGGGGAATTGCGAGCGAGGGCAATAATTTAATTTTTAGTACAGGAACGACTATTGCCAAGGTTGGCGACAGCGGTCTTGTGGGCTACTGGCCGCTGAACGGGAATGCGAATGATTATAACAGTGATAATCCAACCGCAGCGCCGGGTAACATAAATAATGGAACGTCGACGGCATGGCCAACGTTGACGGCATCATCGGGTCGATTTGGAAACGATTCAGCGTATAGTTTTAATGGAGCGCAATATATTTCTGCTCTCCAGAACGCAGCCTATACCTCAAATACGATTACGGTCGCAGCGTGGATTAAACCTTCGAGCCTGCCAGTGCCCGGAGCGGTTTATTCTATTGTAGATAAACGTGACAATTTAGGTCTGCCAGCCTACAATGGCTGGACACTGGAACTATTCAATAGCGCTTCGGGGCAAACGATAGTATGGAATTGTAATACTGGTGGAGGCGCTGCAAACTTCACGGTGGATACAACCAAATGGACCCACGTGGCAGCGGTACAGTCGGGTACAGCGATTAAGCTCTATGCCAACGGTAAATTGATCAGCTCCGCAAATACTTGCGTCGCTCTGGGTGATTCTGGATTACCTCTACTTATTGGCAAACGATCTGATGGTAATTTTTTTATGGGCTCCATCGCCGACGTTCGCGTCTACGCCCGCGCCCTAAACGAAGGCGAACTCAACGAGCTTGCGCAAGACGCTCTGCCGGCCAATCTAGGCAACACCGGCGCCACAGGGCTTTTGAGTCACTATATGTTTGATGGCGTAATCAACACATCCAATGCGTTGGATTCTGGACCGTTGGGAATCACTATTGCAAATGCAGGTGGGACAACTGCAGTTGTTGGCAAAGATGGGGAACTTTCTGGTGCGTTTTCCTATGTAACAGGATATCACTCTACTTTCAATTATTCGGGACTACCCACAGGGAATCACCCCAGAACCCTTTGTACATGGGTAAGTCCGAATGATTTTATGAATACATCTGTCCCTGTATCCTACGGATTACCGGGTTCAAATAATTACCAGGAATTTGGTATTGTGATCGACTCAACAGGTATGGCATGGGCATGGGTGGGAAATTTTCAGGTCGTAGATGTTGATCGTCTGCCTTTAAATACATGGAGTCATGTTTGCGCTGTTCATACTGGAACAGCCACGCAGCTTTTTGTAAACGGGAAACAAAAAGGTTCTGCTAATTACACACTGGCAACACCGGCGCCTGGCGGGACAAATGCTATAGTCTTGGCTGACAGAACTGATCCACTCCCTGGCGCTTTTCGATACCACGGTAAAATCGACGACGTTCGTATTTACAACAATGCCCTCACTGCCGATCAAATTCGCCAGCTTGCCGTGCAGGTTCCTTCTGGCTTGGTCGCCCGCTATGATTTTACCGATAACGGAGGCGTTGGTGATACCTTAAAAGATACCAGCGGTTGGAATAATAACCTTACGAATAATGGCGCAGTATATGCCGCTGCAGGCGGCAGATTTGGAGCCGGCGATGGGGCATATATATTTGCGGGGACTCTTGCGAGTGGAAACTGGCTAAATACAACCACTTCTTCGGGGTTTCCTATTGGAAATGCGGCAAGAACAATTTGTGCGTGGTATAAACCCAATGGTATCTATGTTGATCCAATCTATAATGGAGTTGTATACTATGCAGGGTCTGATAAAATGGGATTTAATGTGAGTAATGACAATAAAACTGCAACGATCTACACCACTTACGGAGGATTTTCTACATTCCCCAGTCTTACTCAAAACAATACCTGGAATCTGGCATGTGTAATTGATAATGGCAACAACACGCAAAGTTTTTATGTGAATGGTTCATTAATGAGCGGTGCAGCATATACCATGGCTACAGCCAATCCTGTAGTATACATTGGCAACATGGGAAGTCCTAATTATTACTCTTTTAACGGAACCATCGACGATGTCCGCGTTTACAACCGCGCACTGACGGCAAATGAAATCCGAACACTCTCAGGTTATCACCCAATGCAGGTAAGCACATGGAGTGCGATGCCGGCGATCAGCAGTCTAAAATTTCACCTTGATGCAGCACATGCCACCTTTGCGGCAGGCGCCTGTGCGGGCGGTGTTAACTGTGTTTCGGGGTGGAACGACCAAAGCGGTGTTGGAAATATCAGCCATAACTTCGTTCAACCCGCTGCAGCGAATCAACCGATCTATACTTCTGCCGGCATAAACGGCAAACCTTCTGTATCCTTTAACGGAATTACGCAACATATGCTCGGTAGCGGTACAACTCCTGATGCTTCATTTGCTTCAACAACGACGGCATTCTTTTATGTAGCGCAGTTGACAGGACTCGGAACCGGAGTCCCTGAGAGTGTATTCAATGTGAATTATACATTGGGCGGTATTTATGGCGGCTATATCTTCAATATTGTAGAACAAGTAACGGCAGTAAATTATGTAACTTTTGGCAGTGCCTTTGTTACGGGGATTCATAGATCACCAGCTCTGGTACGAAATACGCCATATCTGGTGAGCAATACTTACAATGGCGGTATTGGCAGCGCAATGTTTATCAACGGCACACTATCTGGATTAAATGTAGGATCTGTAGCTGGATTTAACAACGGCAGCCTGATTCTCGGAGCCTCCACTTTTTCCGCCATATCTATTGGATATTACATGCAAGGTCAGATTTCAGAGCTATTGCAATTTAATTCGCCGCTAAATACATTTAGCGTGGCATATCCTTTATACACCGACCGGGAAATCGTAGAGTGTTACTTGTCATCCAAATACTCCATAGCGGTTGGGCATCCCTGCCCTTAAAAAGGGGTTGATGGAAAAACTCGGGCATTGAGTATTTGCGGCATTTCGATACAACCTGCGCCAATGGCTCAGGGTACTCAATGACCGCAAATGTATCGAGATGCCGAGTTTTGCAATCAAGGGGCAGACATGCCCCTTTTAAATTTATAAATTTATTTTCTTTGTTTCACTTCTATTTAATTTGCATGACACAATAAATCGTTGATTATGACTGGATTTATGGCAGATCAGAAGAAAACGTATCCGAACCTGGAAAAATACGCATTACAGGCGTTTTTAGCAATCTCAATCATTGGGGGCATTTTTCTTGGATACATTGTTCATGCCATAGATTCAAGCCATGAATTGAAAAAATTAACCGCCTTTAGCCCAAATCTGCCTACACGGGTTTATGATGTAAACGGTGAAGTTGTCACTGAATTGTTCCAGTATCAGCGAAAACTGGTTAAGCTTACTGATATTCCGGCGCCTGTCATTGGCGCGTTTTTAGCTGTTGAAGATACAAATTTTTACAATCATATTGGTATCGATTTCTGGGGGATTGTAAGGGCGATGATCACCAATATTCGTCATCTTGGCGTTGTTCAGGGCGGTTCGACCATTACCCAGCAGCTTGTAAAAGTGGTTTTTACAAAAGGCGAAAAAAATCTTTTGAGAAAATTTAACGAGGCAATTTTAGCGCTTGTAGTTGAAAAAGAATTTACAAAAGATGAAATTCTTGAATTTTACTTTAACCAAATATATTTTGGTCATGGTGCATACGGTATTTCCAGCGCGGCAGAGTTTTACTTTAATAAACCTGTTGAAGAATTAAATTTAATGGAAGGTTCCATTCTTGCGGCTTTACCTAAATCGCCTCATACGTATTCTCCGATACGCAATTTTCACGTTTCATACGAAAAAAATAAAATTATTTTAAGAAGATTTGTCGAGCTTGGATATCTTTCTCAAAGCGAAGCCGATGAGGCCTATAAAAATTTCTGGGATAAATACTGGGAGAAGGTTGCTGTAACTCCGGAATCTTCTACCATATACGGAGAAAAAGAAGATAAAGCTCCATATTTTACAGAATACATTCGTCAGCAACTCGTTGAAAAGTTTGGTGAAGATCGTGTATATGGAACCGGTCTTAATGTATATACAACCATTAACTTAAATCATCAGAGAATTGCCGAAAAAGCTTTGCTGCCAAGACTTGCTGAGCAGGAAAACATCGCAAGGGAATCGAACAATAACTTGAGAAATATTAACCTTGATCTTTTTGGATTGTACCAGTCTTTGCAAAGAGTATTAGCTTTGCCGACGATTAGTCGTCAGTACTCTCTTGAGGATGATTTTAGAGAAAAATTTAAAAATGATCTGCTTGATGGATTTGAATTACTTACAGCTGGATTTCCTTTGTCAAACATGAATGAATATTCCGTGGCATTTTTAAGATCTTCAAAAGAGTTAAATACAAACGTGGCGGTACAGGGCGCTTTTATTTCATTGGAACCCTCGTCAGGAAGAATTACGGCCATGATTGGCGGTCGAGAATTTAAGTCATCGGACCAAAATAACAGGGCAATACAGGCAAGAAGGCAGCCCGGCAGCGCCATGAAACCTTTTGTCTATGGCGCCGCTCTTGAGGCAAGAGCCGTTCATTATGCCAGCGGTTTTATTGATGCGCCAATTATGGATTTGCAGCCTGACGGCTCATCGTATGCGCCTCAAAATTACACTTCCGGATATAGAGGATATGTATTATTGTATCGCGCCCTTGCTATGTCGTTAAATCTTGTTACTGCCCAGGTTTATGATTTAATTGGACCTGAGAAAATTGTAGAATTTGCCAGCCGTGTCATGAAGGTAAAGGAAAACCGTTTTCAGAAAAATCCTTCTCTTGCTCTTGGCGCATCAGAAGTTACTCCCATTGAACTCCTTCGTGGATATTCTGTAATTGCAAATGAGGGAAAGTATCTTGAGCCTCATGGAATCATTTATATCGCAGATCGCGACGGACAAATTATATATGAACCAGAAAAACAGGTTTATGAAAATTTAAACAAGCTGCAACGCGAATCTAAATTACAGCTCATTGAACCAGGGGTAAATTTTATAATAAGAAAATTACTGGAAGGCGTAATGGACTACGGTACAGCCACAGTCGGAGTTAGACAGATTGGCGGTTTTACGGGACCAGGAGCCGGTAAAACAGGTACGACCAGTTCGTGGAATGATGCCTGGTTTGCAGGTTTTACAAAAGACCTCGCGGCTGTAGTGTGGATGGGCATTGACAAGGGGTCATTAACTCTTGGTAAACATCAATCCGGAGGCGTGCTTTGCGCGCCTGTCTGGGGAGAATTTATGAAAAATGTTTATGCATCTGAAAAGCGAAAAGCTGAACCTTTTTCAAATGTTATACCTAAAGATGTGTATACGGTTCAGGTTTGTTCGTCTCAGGGAAGACTGCCAAATGAGGAATGTCCAGGTAAAGATGATGATATTACCGTTTCGTATGTTCCCATGCCGTTAAAAACTCCTGATGGTGAAAAAGCCGTTAAAATTGAAAAATGTGATTGCAATGTGAAACAAACTCGCGGTTTTCTTGAGCTTCTTCAGGAAGAATCAAAAATTTCCGACGACGAAATTGGCAAGAAAAAAGATTTTAATAAAAACTTTGGTCAGTAAATTTTTATTAATTTTTAAAAATAAAGGTAACTATCATATTTTGCAAAGAATAATATTCATGGAAAAAACAAAATTATTTTACCGAACTATTCGCTATTTTTTATTTAAAATTGATCCGGAATCGGTACACCATTTTGTATCATATTTTATAAAAATTAAAGGATTTCTTTTTTTATTTTTTAAACCCAAGCGATCAAGTCAGGTTTTGGATATCGATCTTTGTAATGTTAGCTTGTTTAATCCGATTGCCATGGCTGCGGGATTTGATAAAAACGGCGACATGGTAAATGGACTTAACTCTTTTGGTTTTGGATTTACCGAGGTTGGAACATTTACTAAAAAAATCCAGACAGGAAATCCCAGACCAAGATTATTTCGAGTTCCATCTCAGTATGCTTTGTTTAACAGAATGGGTTTTAACAACCCTGGAATTGAGAAAGGCCTTGAAAATCTGCGAAATGCCCGCTTTTATTTTGCTGTCAGCATTGGAAAATCTAAAGAAACGCCGGTTGAACAAGCTGTTGACGACTATGTTGAAATCTTAAAAACAATTGAATTGTCGCGATATAAAGATGTTAAAAAAAAAATTATCTATATTGCGATTAATATTTCATCGCCAAATACTCCTGGTCTTCGACTGCTTCAAAATAAAAAATATATTAAAGATTTAATTGATCAATGTAAAAAAACAAGTGATCTCCCCCTGTTCATCAAGTTTTCTCCGGATTTCTCATCTATACGGGAGTTTGAAACAACATTGCACTCCGCTTTAAAGGCAGGGATAAATGGAGTTATTGTAACGAATACAACTTCAGATGAAACCATTACAAGGTATGTTGCAGACGATATTCGAAAAGCCGGCGGCGGATTGTCAGGGCTTCCCCTTGCTCAAAAATCAGAGCTCTATTTAAAATCAGCATTAAAAATATGCAAAGGCAAGGTGCCTGTAATTTCTTCTGGCGCCGTTATGAGCAAAGAAGATATTTTAAGGCGGTTACAGTGGGGCGCATCTGTCGTTCAAGTCTACACGGGGTTTATATATAACGGTCCAACTTTTGTAAAAGATTGCCTGAAATATGTAATTTCAAAAATAAATGAAAGCGGATATCCAGGTTTGATTGACTATCAAAAGAAGTTTATCCAAAGAAAAAGTAAGTAAATTTCCAGATCTTTCCGATCATATATAGAATCAAATGATGAAAAAAAAAGTTATATATGTTTTTTTTACTATCAGTTTACTTTTTTCGTTTATTCGTATATATGGTCAAATCAATAGTGAGATCAATGATGACATTTTACCAGAAAGTGTTCTCGCTTTTCCTTTTGGTAACGAAGATTACAAGCATAAAATAACATATGGACTTGAAAACGCGGTAATTTGGTCAGAAAAAAAAATAATGGCATGGTGTACGGCTCAAGGGTTTTCTGTTACCGAAGATCAACCTGACGGCGGCTATCAGTATCGTCGTGGAATTATTTTTCATCCGCCTGGTCTTGGCTTTAATTTAACCTCTTCAATTTCTCAAAGAGGAGATGATCAACGAAACGGTTGGAAACTTGTTCTCGATTTAGGCGCATTTTATTCTCCGCCATTTGAAGAAACGTTATCGACAGATTTTAAACACTACGAAAATATATTACGCTATGAAATTTGGATTGATAACATTTATTATAAAACGGTCGAAATAGGCTATGGGGTGTCATTGAAAACACCGTTAACAATAGAAATTCCCTATATCCGTGACACTTCTGGCGTTGTGAGAGTAGAGCTGCGGATGAAAAATCATCCATCAAATTTTGGGATTCTTTACGATGCGTATCTTACGTTATAGTTGGTTTTAAAATATCAGGCTTTGCCTTTATCTTCTTTAACTTTTTTAACTTTCGGAGCAATGATTAGCATACCTTTGTACATACCACAATTAGAACATGCTCGGTGAGGAATACCAAATGTGCCGCAGTTTGGGCAAGGTCTCAGATTGGGCTTACCAATTGCGTGGTGCGCTCTTCTGATTCTTTTTCTATGTTGTGATGTCTTGCGTTTAGGTACTGCCATAAGTCAAATTTGTAAAATAAGTCAATCTGTCAACCAAGAGTGTGTTTATAGGTTTAATTTATTGGAACTTCTTGAAAATATGGTAATTTTTATAAAACCTGGAAATCGGCAGGGGCAAAATGATTAAAAATAAGGGTTTTTTGATTCACGTTTTAAATATATGCTACAATTCAAACACTAAAAAATCGATTTTAAGATAGCTCAATTATTTTTCTACTTGGTTGCGCCTGTAAGTGTAAAGATGTTAATTTAATAAAATTCTGAAAAATGTACCTTTTCAATGATCACCGTACTACAAAATGTAGCCCCTCCTTTTACAATTCCAATAAATGGGCAAAAATAATGTTGACATAAATACGTATTTAATCATATTAAAATGAAAAGTTGTAATTTTTATGGAGATTGATATTGTTTTTGCCTACTACGCGCGATGAAATGAAAGAGCTCGGCTACGTAGAGCTTGACGTGATTCTTGTTACAGGAGATACTTACATCGATAGCCCTTATATCGGCGCTGCGATGATTGGTAAATATTTACACTCGAAAGGTTATCGGGTTGGTATCATTGCCCAACCCGATATAGATGATGATAAAGACATCAGTCGTTTGGGGGAGCCTCTTTTGTTCTGGGGGGTTACTGGCGGCAGCGTTGACTCCATGGTGGCCAACTATACAGCATCCGATAAAAGACGCCAGCAGGATGATTTTACCCCCGGTGAAAAAAATGACAGGCGACCGGATAGAGCGGTACTGGCATATACAAACCTTATTCGTAGATTTTTTAAAAACACCCGACCAATCGTTCTTGGCGGTATTGAGGCAAGTCTTCGCAGAATAACTCACTTTGATTATTGGAGCAATTCGGTTCGTCGTCCTGTTTTATTTGATGCAAAAGCAGATTATTTAGTGTATGGAATGGGTGAAAAAGCTGTTCTTAAGCTGGCTGATGCTTTTAAAAGGGGTATTGACAATAGTTCTACTGATATTCGAAACACAGTCTGTGCAATTAAAGGAGTGAGTTTTATTTGCAATCATCTGGAGTTTGAAAAATTGAAAATTGCCGAAAGTCACATTGAGTTAGCTTCTTTTGAGCATTGTTCGACTTCGACAACCGAGTCTAAAAAATGTTTCATTGAAATGTTTGGTACATTTTACAATAATAATGAAGCGCAAACCTCAAAAGGATTGTATCAAAAAGTTGGCGACCGCTACTTGGTTCAAAACCCTCCGCAGCCATTGGCCGATAAACTCGAGTTGGATTCATATTATGATCTTTCTTTTGAAAGAGATGTACATCCTTTTTATGCTTCACAGGGTAAGGTAAGGGCTCTTGATACGATACGATTTTCAATCACTACGCACCGAGGTTGCTATGGCGAATGTAATTTCTGTGCTATAACGGTTCATCAGGGACGTACTATATTAAGCCGAAGCGAAGAATCTATTTTAAAAGAAGCCGCTTCTTTTACCTCACATCCAAAGTTTCATGGGGTTATTGCCGATGTTGGCGGCCCAACGGCAAATATGTATGGTTATGAGTGTACGAAAAAAATTAAAGCAGGAGTCTGCGATGATAAACGATGTGTTTTTCCGAAAACCTGTGAAACGTTAAAACCAAATCATTTTTTACAGTTAAATCTTCTTAAAAAACTTAAAAACATGTCTGGCGTAAAACATATTTTTATCGCTTCGGGGATTCGTTATGATTTAATTATGGATGATTATAAATACGGGCATGATTATCTTCGAGAAGTAGTAGAAAATCATACATCAGGGCAGTTGAAAATAGCGCCGGAGCATACTGACAAAAATGTTTTAAAACTCATGGGTAAACCAGATAATGACCGTCTGGGTGAATTTGTTACTGCATTTGAAAAATTGTCAAATGAGAATTCCAAAAATTATCATATTAGAAACATAAACAAATCAGGCGTTGGCGGTAAAAAAAAGTTTCTTACATATTACTTTATAGCCGCTCATCCAGGGTGTTCAGAAAAAGAAATGAAACAGGTTAAAGAATATACATCTCAAAATCTGGGATTAAATCCTGAACAGGTTCAAATTTTTACGCCCACTCCTTCTACCTGGTCGTCAATCATGTATTACACAGGATTTAATCCTTTTCAAAGAACATCGGATGGTTTTGAGGAAATATTTGTTGAAAAAAATGTTCAGAGAAAAATACGTCAAAAAGAGATTTTAACAGCAAAGCATTATTGAATTAGCATTTTTAATTTAAGTATTTCTACAATTCCATTTCGTATCATCATGATTCCATATGCAGAAAGCAGTATCGATATTAATTTACCAAATCCGCGTATACCTTCAATTCCAATGGCGCGTTGTATGAATTTTGAAAAGTGAAAAGCTAAAAAAACAACGAATATATTGATTGAAAACGAAGCTATGGTGCTGACATATCCAAAATTATCCAGAAGAAAAATTAATGTAGTTAAAACAGCCGGCCCCGTAATAAAAGGAACGCCCAGCGGAACAATCGCCGAAACCGAATCGGCTTGCTTGCGTTTACCCGGATTGATGATGTCATAAATGGAGAGTGTAACCAGAAGAATTCCGCCGCCGATTTTAAAGTCGCCCATTTGAATACCCAGGAGATTAAAAATAGGCTGCCCGATAAATAAAAATAAAAGCCCAACAGAAAATGCAGCAAGTGAAGATAATAGAGCGGTTCGCTTCTTTTCATGATCAGATTCGTTTTCAGTAAGAGCAATGTAAATAGCAGTTAAACCGATAGGGTCAACAGCAATGAACATGATGGCAGATGATCGTAAAACTTCCAGAATACTATCCATATATAATTTAGGATGCTTCTTTTTTAATTTAAAAGGTGTATATCTATTTTCATGGATCTTTTAATTTTCACGGTAATTTGTGAAGTTAGGTCAGCCTTGCAGCTTTCAGACATTGTTTAAAAAGTTGAATTTCAGCTTTTTAGAAATCCAGAAAAGCCTTGACATCTATGATTAGAGGTGTGTTTTGGTTTGAGTTATATAGGGACATAAGGTTTTTTCTGTAAAACTGAATTTTTTGGTAATTCAAGGGCTACCCTATATACCAGCGAATTCATTTTTTTAGAGATGCCCATAATATTTTCAGGATGAAAGGTTGACGATGGGGTTAAAATCTAAACAGTTTGATGAAATTGAAGAAAGTGATCTCTGGAAAGATTATGTAAAAACAAAAAATTCGGATATACGCGATTATTTTATAAAAAAATATGCCCCATTGGTAAAATACGTGGCAGGTAAAGTTGCCGTTGGAATGCCGCACAATGTCGAGTTTGATGATTTGGTTAGTTATGGAACTTTTGGTTTACTTGATGCCATTGAGAAGTATAATCCAGCGAAAGAAGTAAAGTTTAAAACTTATGCCATGACAAGAGTCCGTGGCGCAATTTTTGACGAATTACGAACCATTGACTGGATTCCAAGATCGATTCGTCAAAAGGCCAAACAGGTTGAAAAAATCATTGTTGAGCTTGAAAATAAACTTGGTCGAACTGTCGAAGATGAAGAAATTGCATCTGAGCTCGATATGCCGATCGAAGAATTTTATTTGCTGGTATCAAAAATTTCCGGAACCAGTTTGGTTTCTTTAAATGATGTCTGGCATGGAAATGATGATTCAGATGAGCTTTCATTTTTAGAAACCATCGAATCTCCGTCAAACATGAATCCTGACGTGATGGTTGAGCGGGAAGAAATTAAAAATTTAATTATTGAATCGATTAAAAAACTTCCGGATAAAGAAAAAAAGGTTGTGGTTCTTTATTATTATGAAGATCTTACTTTAAAAGAAATCGGCGAGGTTTTAGAGGTGACTGAATCTCGCGTTTCGCAGCTTCATACAAAAGCCATTATGCGCCTTCGCGGTCGTTTGGCCCAGATGAAAAACGTAATGTAATTTTATCTGTGATACATCCTTCAAAAATTCTTGCGTCGCTGGATTTACGCGCATTAAAATCGTTTGGTCAAAACTTCCTCGTCAGTCAGAGCAGCCTTGTTTCTCTTGAAAAATATTTCGATATAACAAAGCCTGTTCTTGAAATCGGTCCGGGGCTTGGAGCGGTAACTGAATATCTGGTGAATAAAAAATTTTCAGTCATTGCTGTCGAAAAAGATCCTAAAATGGCAGAGTATTTAACATCGTCGTTTCAAGAAAATGTTCAGGTACTTAATGAGGATTTTTTGTCATTATCAGATAGTTTTTTTAATGAAAATAAAATAACCCAGGTCATGGGGAACCTTCCTTTTTACATAACTTCTGACATCATTTCCAAACTGATCGGTCAATCTGGCATAAACGTTTTTGTGATGGGCATTCAAAAAGAAGTAGGCCAGCGGCTTTTAAAAGAAAGCGGCAATTCTCTTGCTTTGTTTGTCAAGGCAAACGGAGATATCGTTGATCACCGCGTCATCAGTAAAAATAATTTTTATCCTGTACCCGATGTAAATGCCATGTGGTTGACCTGGAAACGAAATCAAAAAATCGATGACATAAAAATGTTTGAAGTTTTTCTGCGCGGGATTTTCTGGGGTAAACGTAAAAACCTTTACAGCGTTTTGACAAAAAATCCATTTTTTGAAAATGTTGCCGAAACTCAAAATTGGCATCAGAATATTATGGATATGCAGACAGAATTAATTAAACTTCGCGCGGATCAATTGCCGTTTAAAGAGATCAAAGATATATTCTTGAGAATTACAAAATAAGATTTCAAAATACTTAAAAGGGGCTTAACGCGCCCCTGAAGCAGGTACACGGTTACCTGCTAACCCCACGTGTTTTTAATCTGAATTCCTGAATTTGTTTTAAAGTGTAACAGTAAGCGGCTACTTTATCAAAAACGACCCAAAGAAACTCTTGAAGATTAACGTCTTTTTTCAGGCTTTTCTTTTTTTTGAATGATCTCTTTAATTGAGTTTGCAATGGATTTTGCGTCGAGTTTGTATATTTTTTGAATATCCGTTATACTTCCATGTTCAATAAATTTATCAGGATAACCAAAACGATGAAAATGTACATTGGCAAGTTCGTCGGTCAGTTCGCTTTCAATGATACTTCCTGCGCCGCCAGAGACATAATGATCTTCAATAGAAAATGCAAAACGTTTGCCCTTTAAAGATTTACTTAAGGTGTTTGTGTCCAGCGGTTTAATGGTTTTCAGTGAAACTACTTCGACAGATATACCTTCACTTTTTAAAACTGCAGCCGCATCAAGAGCAGTTTGGGCCATGAAACCCTCGCTGAAGATAACTACATCATCTCCTTTTTGCAATACCTTTGAAGTTATTTTATCAACAGGTTTTAACTTAATGCTTTTTATGGAGTTTAAAAAATCATTTGAAATTTGTCTTTTCGGAAAGCGAATGGCAATGGCGCTTTCTTTATATTGACTTGCATAAATCAGCATCTCATGCAATTCTTCCGGGTTGGACGGACTTAGTATATGTAAATTTGGAACAGGATACATATAAGAGATGTCAAAAAGTCCTTGATGTGTTTCCCCGTCGCCGCCGACAATTCCAGCGCGATCAATCAGGAGTTTTACCGGTAAATTCATCAGGGCAATGTCGTGTATGAGCTGGTCATAACTTCTTTGAAGAAAAGTAGAATATATACATAAAAAAGGTTTTAATCCGGATTTTGCAAGAGCTCCTGAAAAAGCTGTTGCATGTTGTTCTGAGATACCGGTATCAAAAAAACGATCTGGGAATGTATTTGAAAAAGAAATCAAGCCTGATCCCTCTGCCATGGCCGGTGTTATGACACAAATTTTTGGATCTTTTTTGGATAATACGGTCAAAGTCTCGCCGACAAGCTCGCTCAATGGCTTTTCTTTTGTATCTAATTTCATTTGACCGGTGCTTTGCTCAAAAGGCGAAACACCGTGATATAATGTTGGATTTTCTTCTGCGTGCTTATAGCCCTTACCTTTGCGAGTTACGACATGAAGTATGGTTGGCATTTCCAGATTTTTTAGTTTTTCAAGCATGTGCACAAGTTTTATTACATCATGACCTTCCAATGGTCCAAGGTAACGAAAACCCAGTTCTTCAAAAAACTGGTGGTCTGTAATGATTGATTTCATGCTGCTGCCAAAACGCATCCAGAGTCGTTCGAAAATGATACCAAACGGCAGCCAGCGAACAATTTTATAACACCTTCTGGACCAGCCTCTATAAAGTCTTGTATTGATCATTGAGGTCAATACGTAACTTAGACCTCCGACACTTTTGGAGATACTCATCTCATTATCGTTTAAAACCACTAAAAATGGGTTTTTTAAATGTCCTGCATGGTTCATTGCCTCAAAAGCCATTCCAGAGGCAATCGAAGCGTCTCCGATTATACTGATAACAGAGCCTTGTTTGCGTTGAAGGTCGCGAGCTACGGCTTCTCCCAGGGCAAGACTGATGCTGTTTCCGGCATGTCCGGCATTGTACAGATCATGGACAGATTCTTCACTCTTGGGAAAGCCGCTTAAGCCTCCGGTTTTACGTACGGTGTATAATTTTTTCTTTCGGCCAGTTAAAATCTTGTGCGTGTAGGTTTGGTGGCCTACATCCCAAATGAGTTTGTCATTGGGAGAGTTAAAGACATAATGAAGAGCAACGCTTAGCTCAATAGTCCCCAAATTCGATGACAGGTGCCCTCCGACTTCACTGAGAGTATGCAGCATAAAATCGCGTATCTGCACACATAATTCAGGAAGTTGATGAATCCCTAGTTGTTTGAGATCTTCAGGGCTGTTTATAGAATCAAGAAGGTTCATTATTAGTCGATTTTAATTCCGTTGTCATAAATTAACAACGGTATACCATCGCGAATTAAATAAAATGTTTTATCTTCTGGTTGAAAAAGACCTTCTTTGACCGTATCTTTAACCGGTTCACCGCTTATGTCATGGCATTTACCGGAGTTTATTTTTTTATTTAATATGTTTATAATGTCGTCAGTTGCCAGTACGAGTTTTTTTTTGGTTCTCGGGCATACGAGAATATCAAGCAATTCCTTATCCATGCGCCCAGAATTCTTCAGTGTATTGATGCGTAAACTAAAATAGGTTATACTTGACGTCTACAGTGATAATTTCTTTGTAGATTCACTGGGTTAAATAAATTCTTGGGAATTATAACCTGATAAAGGTAATGAAATGGCGCATATGATGTAATTTCTTTGCCGATTCCATATAAATCTTGTATGATAGGAGTCTACTATGAACCAAAATTTTAAAATTAAAAAAAATATTTCGTTTTCTGCTTTTCTCTTGTTAATAACACTGATATTTAGCGCCCAGAGTTGCGGTATAAATAATATTCCTACGTATGATGAAGCGGTTAAGGCCTCCTGGTCGCAGGTACTCAATCAGTATAAAAGAAGGGCCGATTTGGTTCCGATGCTTGTAAATACTGTAAAAGGTTATGCTGCTCATGAAAAATCAGTCCTTGTCGGGGTAACTGAAGCGCGTGCGAAAGTAACGCAGACCAATATTCCTGCTGACATTCTTACGAACAAAGCTGCCTTTGCCCAGTTTCAACAAAATCAGGCAAATTTAAGCGGGGCCCTTTCACGACTTATGGTGGTGATGGAAAAGTATCCCGATTTAAAAGCAAATCAAAATTTTATTGAATTACAATCTCAGCTTGAAGGAACTGAAAATAGAATTTCAGTTGCCAGACGCGACTACATTTCTGCAGTACAAAAATACAATACAGAAATTCGTACGGTCCCCGGATCGTGGTGGAGAGCTTTGATGTATAAGGATGCAGTGGTAAAAGAAAATTTTACTGTTGAAGATGCGGTTCAAACAGCGCCTGAGGTAAAATTTTAACATCAATGTTGTCTAATCAGCGGTTGTTGACTAAGTTGGCAAGCTTTGATTTGCACTCCCTTGTTTTAATATATTTCGACAAGCTCGCTAACCGAAATGGTTTGATGAGCCTGTCGAAATACTTGAAAAAGATACAAATGGTATCGAAGAAATATTTTACACAACCAGGTTTTTATAAAATGCTGCGTGTGCCAATTTATAGCCAAAATAAAACCTTCTATGTTTAAAAAAAAATTAATATTGTTCTCGCTGGCCGCGTTTGTTTTGTTTTTTAAAACACCGGTTTTTTCAGAAAGTCTTTATCCTGCGCTTACAGACAGGGTTGTAGATGAAATCGGCGTTCTAGGTAATGACGGCGTTCAAAAACTAAAACGAATGTTGCAGGACTTTGAAGACAAGTCGGGAACCCAGATCGTCGTTGCCGTTTTAAGTGATTTGCGCGGTTATGAAATCAGCGATTATTCTGTAAATCTTGCCAGAGAATGGAAAATCGGTCAAAAAGACAAAAACAACGGTATATTGATGCTCGTCGCGATTAAAGAGCGAAAAATGCGGATAGAAGTTGGGTATGGTCTTGAGGGTCAAATTACCGATGCGCGAAGCAAGTACATCATTGAGCATATTTTAAAACCTCAATTTAGAGTCGGCAAATATAAAGAAGGGCTTTTGCGCGGAGCACAGACGATCATTCAAATTTTAAGTGATGAACAGATTTCAGAAATTGATGAGGCTGTAGCAAAAAGTGAGCCTGGCGCCGATGGTCATCGGGACAAGCACTTCTCTTCTATGTGGTTTAATATTTTTATATGGATCATTATTCTTGTTATCCCTTTAATAAGATTGTTTTTTGGGCGTAATCATTATACAGGACGAGGCGGTTTTTACGGAGGCGGGTTTTCAGGAGGCGGGTTTTCCGGTGGCGGTGGAGGAGGCTTCTCAGGCGGCGGAGGCTCTTTTGGAGGCGGCGGCGCATCGGGCAGCTGGTAATTTATGAAATACATAACGAATGAAGAAAAAATAGAAATTCAAAATGCAGTAAAAAATGCTGAGCGTAAAACCTCTGGTGAATTTGTAACGATAATCGCTGGTAAGAGTGAAAGTTATTTTTTATTCCCGATAATATGGGCAGCTTTTGGTGTATTAATTGCGGTGATACCGCTAATACTTGTTTTTACCAGTAAAAATGCAAAGATTATTTTAGATATTCAATTATTAATATTTGTAGTTATGTACCTGGTATTTCAAATTGAATCGATCAAGATGTTGATTGTGCCGAAGAAAATCCGGAGAGCCAGTGTAAAAAAATTAGCCATGGAGCAATTTTTAGAACGGGGAATAGCTAATACAAAAGATCATTCCGGTGTTTTATTTTTTGTTTCCATGGCCGAGCGGTGTGTAGAAATCATCGCAGATAAAGGAATCAATGACAAAGTGGACAAAGATGCATGGCAAATCATCGTTGATGAATTTATTGAAAATGTTCATAACCAGAAGATGTGTAATGGATTTGTCACTGCTGTCGAGAAGTGCGGTAATTTAATGTCGTTACATTATCCGGTTCAATCTGATGATAAAAATGAACTGAACGATAACCTGATTGAATTGTAAGTAAAAATATTCGTACACGGTTTTTTATTGATCTTTTTTAGGTCTTGTTTTAATAATAAGCACAACCAGCAAAACCGCAAGTGATGCGATAAAAATATATGAACCAAGCAATATTTTTGGTTGATCGCCAATACTTTCATTAAGTTTTTTTTGAATGGAAAAAAATGGATAAAAGGATATAGCGGCTACAGCGATGAGTAATAACAACTTTGTCAAATTTCCGTTATTAATAGAGGTTTTAATTTTTTCTTTTAAGTTATTTTCCATAAAGAAGATATAAAAAAAACAGGGAGTATTTAGTCTATCATTTTTCATTAATTGTATGTTGGTAAAATATTGTTTATCATGAAAAGCGGACTAAAAACAGGTATTATAAAAAATGCGATCTGAAATTTATAAATTTTTAAGTTCTGTTTCTTTATTTAAAGGACTTGGTCAGGCGAGCATCAGAAATATTTTTGATGAGATGCATGAAATTTCTGTGCCGACAAATGAATATATTTACCAGAGCGGAGATCCGTCTAGATTTATTTATATTGTTCGTTATGGCGAAGTGATTATACGCCTTGGATCTACTGGCGAGAAGTTTCGGTACATTGGTCAGGGTGAAGTTTTTTCAGAGCATAGTATTCTTACTAAATCGCCTCATTATGGCTCTGCTCAGGCAGTCCTTGATTCTGTATTGTATGTGATCGACGGCAATATTTTTTTAAAATATGCAGCAAAAGATAAGAATCTGGCTCAAAATCTGATAGGTCTCATAAGCGGGCGAATGAAGGATGTGTTGTCTACCGGTAAGGAAACCAGTTTTGCCCGACGTTTGATTTGTCATATACCTGTTGAGGAATTAAACCATTATCATGATAATCTTAAGGTGATCATGCAGTCAGGGCAGGTAGCATCTGATGCTGAACTTAAATTAATCAACATTAAACATTTTGAAAAAATGACGCCTCGAGAGGTTATATCGTCTTTGTCTTCTTTACGCAAGAAGTATCCTATATTGCATATTTATTTTGATGAATATTGTGATAAATGTGAAATGAGCAGTGTTGTAAAGCAGGCAGATAAAATTGTATTGTGGGAGAAAAATCCAAATCATATCAATGAAAATAAAATAAAAATTATTCAATACTGGAAAGAAACCATTCGAAATTTTGATGATCGATGCATACGGATGATTGAAGATAGCCATGCTTTACCGCAACAATCGTATTCGGGCAAAAACAAGGTATTTATCAGAAAAGAGACCCTTTCAAGATTTCTTATTTCCAAGACCAGAGGCCTGGCTTTAGGCGGTGGGGGTGCAAGGTCGCTGGCTCATGTCGGAATGATAAAGGTCCTCGAAGAAGAAGGAATAACCGTAGACTATGTATCTGGATGTTCATTTGGAGCTGTCATTGGCGCACTTTATGCGCGAGGAGAATCTTATTCGAATATTCTAAAGATTATGGGGAAATATTTTAACCCATTATCAAAACCGATTCTTGTACCAAGAATACCTCTAATTTCTTTTTATAGAGGAATTAATATAGAACGAATGTTACGGGATGCTTTTGGAAGTCAAAACATTGAAGAACTTCAAATTCCATTTGCCACAAGCGCCGTTGATCTTTTAAGCGGAAAAGAACATATTTTTGACAGCGGACCAATCTGGGAAGCTGTATTGGCAAGTATGAGTCTTCCGGGGATTTTTCCGCCAAAAAGGATTGGAAACTTTTTACTGGCGGATGGAGGTATCTTAAATAATGTGCCTGATAATTTAATTCGTGCAAAAGGAGCCGGAATAATAATATCGATCAATGTTTCGCCTCTGGAAGATAGCGGAATAGTAGAGCTTTTTGAACCGAAGAATTTACGCGAGAAGTTTTCTGTCAGAAACTGGTGGGAATATTTTACACACCCCCCTATATTAAAAATCATTTCCAGAGCAATTAATCTTGAAGGCCGTGAGTTAATTCGGTTACGAACCAAAAGTATGGACTATTTTGTAAATTACAATCTCAACCAGTATTCAGTGTTTGATTTTAAAAAGTATAAAAAAATAATTTTTGACGGTGAAGAACAGTTTCGGACGTACTTGCCTGATATTAAAAAATTATTTTTGCCGGGACAACATAAAAAGAAAAAATAATTAATTAAATTTATTTATTGATTATGGTAACAACTATGTGCCTTTTGATTGTTGTAAATACTTTATGCATTTTTCTCTGGCATTTTTAGCATTTTGATAATTTGGCTCAATTGTTAAAGCCTGCTCAAATGAATTTTTAGCTTCTTGTATACGACCCTGTCCATAATGCCATAGACCTTCTGAATAGTGTTTTTGTGCATCTGGCGAAATTGCACGTACTTCTGCGATCTGGGTTCGCCCTTCGATACGGGCTTTAAGGGTAATTGCCTTAATGTATGTAGGATCAGCATTGATGATTTTCGTTAACAGATCATTTGCTTTCTTTGAATCATTTTCCTGCGTTAAAATTGCAAAGGCCTGGTCATACCAATTGTTTAATACATTGATTGGAATCGTCGATTTTTTAATAATATTTTGCTTGTTGACATTCATGCTGTCATATAAATTTTTTAATTCAGGATCGTTTGGAAAAATCTCTCTTGAAATCGTTAACAAACGTTTTGCTTCTGCAGGTTCACTTTCCATGGAAGATTTTATATTAGATATAAAATTCTGGATAATTTGATTTTTTGAGCCGGGTTGAAGTTCGATATCGCTTTTTACAAAGTAAATTCGGGCAAAACGGTTTTTAGGAAATAGTTCAAGGATAGAAGCAAAATATTCTTTCGCTGCTTTGTATTCCTTTTTATTGTAGGCATTTAAACCTAAAATTTTTGTATTATTTATCATTTTGTAGTATGGATTTGTTTCTCCAACTACTTCTTCTTCTTTTCTGTTGAAATTGTCTCTTGCCTTTTGCAAAAACTCTTCGGCCTGTTTTCGTGTTTGCTCCTGCCCGTATTGTTTTGAAATACTTATAACAGTATCAAATTCTGTAATTGCCCTGGAAAATTCTTCAGAGGCAAGATAATAAATTCCTTTTTGATAGCTTTTTGCAATATCATCAAGACTTCGGGAGAACTTTTTTTCTTCATTTTCTTTTTGCTTTTTTTCAGCTAATTTAATCAATTGTTTCCATGGCGCAAATTCAGGTAAAAGGCCAAAACCAAGATTGTATTTTTCAATGGCAAGGTTATATTCATTTTTTTCTTCATGTTGTCTTGCACCCTCCAGATATTCCTTTGCAAGTTCCTGTTTCTGGGCATTTTGAGAAGCTGATTTTATTAAACGATTTAGTTCATTTTTTTTATTAATTGCGTAGGTATTTATAGGATCATAATTTAGAACTTCATCAAATACATTTATTGCATCAGTATATTTGGTTTGAACAATCAGTTGATCTGCTTTTACAAGAAGTTCATGTACTCGTCCCGATGAATTTTCTTTATTCGTTCGGACTAAAGCTAGATTGTAACCCTCAATGGCTTCAGGCGAACCAGGTACAATTAAAAGAGCTTTGGCAAATAAGCCAAGCGCTTCTTCATTTTTTGCCCTGTTGAGCGCATCTGTTGCCGAGACAAGAAGTTTATCAAATTCTTCTTTTTTGGCCGGATCAATATTTGCCATTGGATTTATTTTCATTTGACTATTATAAATCCTGGATTTTATATTTAAGATGATCTCGCTGTCTGGAGAAATTGACTCTGCTTTATCAATGGTTTTTTTCGCCTGCAGGATTTGATTATTATTATAAAGTACGCTTGCTTGACGTGTATTGATTAAAGCTTCAATTTGCTGCTTATATGAATTAATCAATAAATCTTCAGTTTTTTTATTTTTACCGCTTGTTTTTTGAAGAAGTTTATTTCCGATTATTATAACGGCTTCATATTTTTTTTGATTGTAATATTGCGACATTTTAATATTCAGCTTTTTTTCGAGTTCATCATCTTGAGACGAAAATAAATTTGTCGAGACAATGAAATATACTGAACAATAAATGATAATTTTATAAAATATTTTCATAAAAATTTTTTTACTTAGCGAGCGTCCCAAAACCCATCCATGGATTTTGTGCCGGTAATCCCTGTACCGGAAGAGCCCGCCCAAGTTTTGGGATGCGCTCTTATTATTAATTGCAGCTCCATAATATAAAATTGCAAAATTTGCCTTAATTATTCAATAAAATCAAGTATGAATTATGGAGATTTAAGTAATTCTAAAGGTAGTTGAAACATGATATTTTCTTCTTTAATTACCATCTCTTCAATTTCTAAAAATTTAAATTCATTCTTTAGTCTGTCTACAGTATTTTTTACAAGCTCCTCCGGTGCGGATGCTCCTGCTGTGATTCCAATGACTTTGATACTGGAATGTATCCATTTACTTTCTATATTATCGGCATTATCAATGAGGTATGTTGATTTGCCGAGTTTTTTTACAAGTTCTTTTAAACGGTTTGAATTAGATGAGTTTTGTGAACCAATGACAAATACAAGGTCAACTTTATCTGCAATTTTTTCAGCGGCTTCCTGACGATTTGTTGTCGCATAACAGATATCGCTGGAACCAGGGGATTTTATATCTGGAAACTTCTCCATTAAAATTTTTATCATTTCTTTAGTATCATTTATCGAAAGGGTCGTCTGGGTAAGATATGCCAATTTAGAGTCGCGTGAAAAATCAAGATTTTCAATATCTTCGATTTTTTCTATAATATGGATTTTGTCTGGGGCTTCGCCATATGTACCTATGGTTTCTACGTGATTTTTATGACCGATCAATAAGATTTCATATCCATCTTGAGCATAGCGAAATGCTTCGTTGTGTACCTTGGTAACCAGAGGGCAGGTTGCGTCTATTATTTTGAGATTTTTTTTTGCAGCTTTTTTGCGTATTTCAGGGCTTACTCCATGTGCGCTGAAAATTACAGGAACATTATCAGGGACCTCTTCAATCGATTCTACAAAAATTACTCCTTTTTTTATAAAATCTTCAACTACATGACGATTATGAACAATTTGATGATGAACATATAAAGGGGTACCGAACAATTTAATAGATCTTTCCACTGCTTCAATAGCGCGATGTACTCCTGCGCAAAAACCGCGCGGGGAAGCTAAAATAATTTTTTTTTGTATTTCCATTATTTGTTTTAAATATGATAAAGATTTCTGGTAAGTTCAAGGTCACTGAAGGGTACATTGGAAAGTTCTGCAATTTGTTCCATTTTAAAACCATGGCTTAATAGATTTTTTAATGCATCAGGTCTTAAGCGTGATATTTTTAAATCTTCAATTAGTTTCATTAGTTCAGCAGGCTCCATTGATTTTGTAAATTTTTGAGCGGGAATTTCAGGTGGAGTTTCAATTGTTGAAAATTTAGCGTCGCCAATTTGCGCATTTTTTAGAAAAGAGTCATCCGATGCTTTTTTTCGCGTCTGTAAAATTGCATCGGAAGTTTTAATTTCTTTTTTTAGAAGATCATTGAAGTTTCTGTTATTTAATGTCTTGTTTTCAGGTACTGAAGATGTGGTTAAATTTTTAGCTGGACTTTCAGATTTCATGAATAATGGAGTCAGTGCGCGTCCTACTGCCCCAAGAATATTTAAAAATGTACTATCATTATCTGTATTTTGATTTTCTGTTTGTTGACGAATATCCGGTATTGCTTTCGTCATTACAGGTGAATCTTCTTTTACTGCAGTTCTTTTTAATTGGGAATCCTTTCTAGCCTCTCTTGCGTCGATATCATCTAAAATAAGTTCAGCAACATTGTATTCGTTATCGATGTTTTCGTTTTTTAGCGGCGCGGCATTTTTGTCTTTATCGAATGGAGTTTTTGTGTTGACTGGAATTTTATTTTTTAAAGAATCACTTTTAATATTTTCTGAATCTGTAGTCAGATTTAGTTTTGCCGCAAGGTATTTTTTAAGATCTGCAGTAATTTCATTTTTAAGATTTTTAATCAAGTCATCATCTGGTTTAAGACTTTTTTGATTTTCATCTAAATATGAAAGCAGTTCCTTTCCTGATTTTGATTTTTTAATTTCAATTTGAATATTTTCCCATGTTTTCAGATTTGCTTCATGACGTTCAGTCAGGGTTTTAAGCCTGCCGATACGACTGTCGATGATTGCTGAATAACTTTCTAGTTCACTATAAAAATCTTGAATATCAGCTGATATCTTGTCTTTGTAAAGTAAATTGAGTTTATTCTCTATAATGTCCGTAATTTTACTTTTAACAAGTAAATACAATAAAAAAAAGCCTAGAAGGGAAATGCTGATTATATAAAAGATTTCCATACACCTGCCTACATGCAAGAGCTGTGGAGTCAACCAAAATGATACATAATACGGTATAGGTTTTTTCTTGACAGTGCGGTGATTAATCCGATTTCAAACGTGGTTAAATTTACTGTGTCAATAAAATATCGTAATATAAAAGTTTGTGGACTTACTTCGATCGATGATGCACGTGCTGCAGTTTGGCTGGGGGCGGATTTACTGGGAATGGTTATGCATCCCAAAAGCCCGCGATTTTGCGAACCAGAAATTGCTCAAAAAATTATTCAATCTTGCAGTTTTAAGCCATGTGTTTTAGTTTTTGCTGACAATGAAATTGACTATGCAAAAGAGTTGATCAGTCATCTTGATTTCAATCTTGTTTATTTTCAAGCCCCCAGCGAAAGTAAGTTATATAAATGGTTTTGTGAAAATTATTCTTTTGATAAAATAATTCCGGTATATTCTGTTCCAGAAAATTTCGCAGACAAAGGATCTTTTGCAAAACCACTGGGAGGCGAGATCGATCAATTTAAAAATCATCCCTGGATCATACTGGATACAGGCGGTGTTGTATCGAAGGCTGGCGAAACCTTGTATGGAGGTACTGGTAAAACTTTTGACTGGAATCTTGTTCGAAACCTTAATCGAAAGTATTTTCTTGCCGGCGGTTTAAAACCGGATAATATTTACGAAGCGATGGATATAACGAATGCCCCCGCCTATGATGTTTCAAGTGGAATTGAATCAACACCAGGTAAGAAGGATTTAACAAAGATGAAACGTTTTATTTTAACCATTCGGGAATATGATAAAAAAACAAATGAAGGCGCTCATGGCTGAAAAATCCTCTCAAGAAAATCAAACTGAAGAAAGGGTTACGCCAATGATGCGTCAGTTTCTGGCCATTAAGCAGCAATATAAAGACGAGATTCTTTTTTTTCGAATGGGTGATTTTTATGAAATGTTTCATGATGATGCAGTCTATGCTTCAAAAGTTCTCGGCATTGCGTTAACGAAACGCGGCGACGGTATTCCCATGTGCGGCGTGCCGCATCACGCCGTTGCTAACTATGTTCATCCGATTTTAGACGATGGTCGAAATATCGCCATTTGTGAGCAAATGGAAACCCCTGAAGAAGCCCAGGGAATGATTGTCAGACGAGAAGTAATTCGTGTTTTAACGCCGGGTACTATTTTTGAAGAAAATATGCTGTCTCAGGGTGAAAACAGGTTGATTGCCGCAGCTGTTTTTGCTGATAGCGGCGGTTTTACTTTTTATGCATCGGCAGATATTTCTACCGGCGATATCTGGCTTGAGAAAGAACCCGGTAACGTTCGATTTGGATTGTTGGCTACACGGGGTATTCGCGAAGTCGTCATGGGAGACGATAGCCGAAACTCGATAAAAAAAGAGGGGATCCCGCTATATTTTCGAAGACTTCCTCCGGTGTCAAAAAAAGAAGAGATGCTGCAAAAATCATTTGCCGTTGAAAATTCTCAGGTTCTTGAATTATCAGAGGCGGAATCGGACGTTTTAGCTCTTTTACTTTTTTACATTCATGAAGTTGTTCCCCAGCTTCATACTATCTGGAAAAAACCGCGTAAGGAATATTTACGTAAGATCATGCACCTTGACGAAACAGCATTGAAGACGCTTGAAATTGTATCAAGCCAGTCAGGCGACAAGGATACCTCGCTTCTTTCGGTTATTGATAAAACGATAACCGCTTGCGGTAGACGCCTTCTCATTCAGATGTTAATGAAACCCTCAACAGACATTACTGAAATTCGACAGAGGCAAATCACGGTCATTTTCGCGATGGAACATAAAGAATTCGTTGAAAAAATCAAAACGCGCCTGAGACATGTGTACGATATTGAAAGGATTATTTCTCTTTTACAAAATCACCCTCAAGTGCGTCATTTGGGAAATGTCTTGACCACGCTCTCTGCAATACAACAGACACTTGACGACTTTAATGCACAAAGTGAGTTACCAGAGATATTAAAACAACATTGGCTATCTGAAAATTTTCCGGCTGACCTTTATAATTTATTAAATGAAACACTTTATATGGAAAATTTGCCGCCGCTTTTAGACGAGCGACGATTTATTCGCCAGGGTTATAGCGTTGAACTTGATGAACTGCTCAATCTTGGAGGGGATGCCGGTAACATCATTATGAATTTTGAACAACGCGAAAAAGAAAGATTAGATATCAATACCCTGAAGGTTCGTTATAATAAAGTTATAGGTTACTACATTGAAATTTCAAAAGGGCAGGCAGACAAGTCTCCGCCGGAATACTCCCGTCGCCAGACGCTGGTAAACGCGGAGCGGTATACATGCGAGGAATTAAAAACAATTGAGGATAAAATTCTAGGCGCTCGTGAAAGAATCATAGATCTTCAAAAATCTGTCTTTGAAGATCTGGTTGAAAAAACTCTTGGTTACATGGACCAGTTACGTTACTGGGCTGAGGCAATTGCTTTTTGTGACGTCATGTTTTGCTTTGCGCGTACTGCTTTTGAAAGGAGCTATGTTTGCCCTGAAATTTATGAAGATGGAGACCTTAAAGTTGTCAATTCACGTCACCCTGTGGTTGAACATTTGTTTAAAGATGAGGTATTTGTTCCCAATGATATTCATTTAAATTCGGATAATCGCCATCTTGCAATTTTAACGGGACCAAACATGGCAGGCAAATCAACTTACATCCGCCAGGTTGGATTGATTCAAATTTTGGCGCAGGCCGGTTCATTTGTGCCGGCAGATACCGCACGAATTGTTTTAGCCGATAGAATTTTTACGCGTATTGGGGCATTTGACAGACTGGCAAGGGGCGAAAGTACGTTTTATGTTGAAATGGCTGAATGCGCCAGAATATTTCAAAACTTTACATCGCGTTCGTTGATTTTGCTAGACGAGATAGGGCGCGGTACATCAACTTTTGACGGTATAAGTATTGCCCGCGCCATGGTTGAGTTTTTAAACGACAGCAGATATGGCCGCCCAAAGACCTTATTTGCAACACATTACGGCGAGCTTGGTAATTTAATTGAAGCCGACCGAGGTATAATCGGATTAACCGTTCAAGTTCTGGAAGAAAATAACAAAGTGGTTTTTTTGCGAAAAATCATTGAAGGCACAGCAGATAAGTCATACGGTATTTACGTCGCTCAATTGGCCGGAATTCCCGCTTCTATCATTCATCGTGCCGGAGAACTTTTAAAAGAACTAGAAGAAGAGGGTATTTGGATTCAGGAACCCGTATTTAGCGAGATTAAACCGGAGACTAGAGTTCCTTCAAAATCGCAGGAAAAAATTAAAAAAGAAAATCCTGTCAAAGATCAATTGTCCATATTTTAAACATTTCATCTATTTAACATGAGCGAATATACTTTAATAAAATGTAGCCGCTTCAACAGAATAGTATATTGAAAATGAATTGACGCTCTTGATCTGAGGTTCATGCGGACATATGTTTACTGAATATTATTTACATTTAAAAGCGCTGCACATTATATTTATGGTTACCTGGTTTGCCGGACTTTTTTATATAGTACGGCTTTTTATATACATGGTTGAGGCTTCTGAGAAAAAAGAGCCTGATAAAAGCATACTCGGCAAGCAACTTTTGCTGATGGCTCGCCGTTTGTGGTACATCATCACATGGCCGGGAATGGTACTTACGACAATTTTTGGAATTTTGCTGATTTTTGCAAATCCCGATGTAATGCTTGGCGGTTGGTTTCATGCCAAATTAACTTTGATTGTTTTACTGATTTTATATCATTTAAGTATAGAACGTATGATAAAAAAGGTTTCAAACCCCAAATTTAATATTTCTCAAAATATGAGTTCTCAAAAGCTGAGAATGTACAATGAAGTACCAACTATACTTTTATTTACCATTGTGTTTATCGTTGTTTTAAAAAATACAATATCTCTTTTTTTTGCCATTACCGGGGTGATTGGCCTTGGAGTATTGTTGATGTTGGGTATAAAATTATATAAGAAATATAGAAAATAAGAGTTATATTTTGATGATCAGCTGCAAAAATATTAATTTTTTAACAATATAATAGTATGAAAAAATTATTTATCGTTTTAAGTTTTATGCTCTTTTCGACAATATTTCCAGCGAAGCTGATGTTTTAAAAGAAATTAAAAATTTACGCATTGATTTTAACCAGATGCATGTTGAAATGAATCAATTGCGCGATGACATGAACAAACGTTTTGAAAAAGTTGATTTGAGATTTGAACAAGTTGACAAGAGATTGGATTTTATGTAAACCTTATCATTGTCATCATTGGTATTGTTTTTACCTCTCCTTTTCTTGTTGAGTATATGGCTAAAAAAGATCGCAAAACGAGCGTGACCTCTCTGATAAAACAGAAAAATTGATCATCACTTTAAAAGAAGTTGCCCAGAAGGACGCTCGACTTGCCAAGTCTGTTTAATTTGAGCCTGCGTAAATAATCTCATAAAATGTACCATATACTGCACAAACCATAGATTGATACTTAACAAGTTTGCATTCTTCACAATGTTTAAAATTAATGCGGAGCCATTTCAAATTTGAACATGTATAAATGAAACAGATATTGTACCAGTTTATTTTATTTTGTCGCTACTTTGTTTATACCTGCTTGCTGCAATAAATCATGCGGGTTACGAAGATCCGCCGGAAAAATTATTTGCGTGGCTTCATTTCCTAATTTATCAAGTTGTTGCAGGTACTTCTGGCTTAAGTCCAGATAAACTGCGTCTTGACCGCCTGGCGATGTAATGGCCATGGCAATGTTTTCAATGGCTTTTGATGTTGCTGACGCAAGTGCCAATATCTCGCTGGCTGTTCCTTCTGCTTCGTTAATTACTCGCTGCATTTCTCCTTCAGAGCGGTTGATGGATTCTTGTTTTACCCCTTCTGAAGTATTTATGCGGCTTTGTTTTTCTCCCTCGGATTTTGCAATTTTGGCTCTTTTTTCGCGTTCAGCGGTCATCTGTCTTTCCATCGCGTCTCTTACCGAATTTGGAGGTACAATATTTTTTATTTCGTATCGGTGAACCCGTACACCCCAGGTAGATCCGACTTCACTAAGTACATTGACAATTTTGGCATTGATCACTTCACGTTCTTCAAAAGTTGTATCGAGATCAAGTGTTCCGAAAACCGAACGCATGGTGGTCTGGGCAAGCTGAATTGATCCAAAACGATAGTCAGTTATACCGTAACTTGCTCTTTCCGGATCAATGACGCTTATGTAAATTACTCCATCGACTTCAACCTGAACGTTATCTCTGGTAAAACACATCTGCGGCGGAACCTCAATGGTTTCTTCTTTTAGATCTTGAATGAAAGCAACGCGGTCAAAAAACGGCGTTAAGACATGGATACCTGCGTTTAATGTTTTTTTATATTTACCCAGGCGTTCTACGATGTATGCAGATTGAGTAGGTACAATTCGAATGGAGGTAAGTAGTTTAAATATAAATATAAGAAATAAAAATCCCCATATAGCAAGATTTATTAACGCGATGATGTTATCAATATGATCCATTTTATTCTCCTTAAATTAATTGTCAGCTGAAGCATTGCTTTGGTCATTTGTTTTTTTTGAAGACATTGCGCCGGTCATACTGGACAAGCCGTCAAAAAAACCCTTGATGTTGGCCAGCTGCATTGGAACAACGGTTACCTCTGATTTGTTAAAAATTTGACCAAGTTTTTCAACATACTGCTCTGTTATACGCATTTTCAGGGCTTCTGAACCTCCTGGTTTTTTAATGGCTTCTCCTACTAATTTAAGCGCCTCGGCAGTGGCTGTGGCGACAACCTCAATAGCGCGAGCGCGACCTTGAGCATGGTTGATGGTTTGCTGCTTGATTCCTTCAGAAAGATTTATGGCTTCTTGTCGTTCGCCTGCAGAAATATTGATTTTGTATTCTTTACTTGCCTCGGCATTGGTGATGTCGGCCCGTTTTTGACGTTCCGCTTCCATTTGTTTTTCCATGGTATTGAGAATTATTTTTGAGGGTGTGATGTTTTTAATTTCATAACGAATCATTTTTACGCCCCAGGGTTCAGATGCTTTGTCAATTTCTTTGATTATGTTGGTATTGATTTCGTCGCGTTCAGAAAACGTATGATCCAGGCTTAACTTACCAATTTCAGAACGCATGGTGGTTTGAGCTAAATTTACGGTAGCGCGAATATAATTTTCAATCGCATAGCTGGCTTTATAAGCGTCCATAACCTTAAGATAAACAATACCGTCGACCTGTACCTGAACGTTGTCTCTGGTGATGCACTGTTGGGGTGGAACATCAATGACCTGCTCTCGCATTTCCTGTCTGTAAGCGACTTCATCGATAAAAGGCACAAGAAAGTGAAATCCAGGTTCGAGAGTTGCCACATATTTTCCAAACCTTTGTTTAATTCCTGCATGTCTTTGATGGATAATGATAAACATTTTCCAAAGTATAAACAGTATCAGCAGAATCGGTAATGTAATGTAAGTCATTTAAAAACTCCTTATTTGGTTTTTTTTGATTTTGTAATGACATGGGGTTCAACTACCCATGATATATTGTCTCTGTATTTAATGATCGCATGATCGCCTTTTTTAATGGTTCCCTTAACTGCGCGCGCCGGCCAGTCTGTACCCTGAAAACGTATGCGACCATTTGAGTTGTTACTGTGGATAGTTTCAGTGATGTTGACAATTTGCCCAATGGCGGCTTCATCTTCTTCTGTGTATTTATACGTCGAATCAGAAAGTAAAAATCTGGCGGCAATTTGACGTATTGTTAAAATTAAAAATATTGATAAACCAAACCAAGCGCCAAACGATTGTATTACCCCATGAATTATGTCAAAATGAATCATTAACCCCACCAAAATGGCGGCGCTGCCTAAAAATACAGCGACCAGTCCCGGTAAAATAAATTCAAGGATAACAAGAATAATTCCGGTTCCCATCCATAATATTTCTTCCTGAGTCATGAACATACGATGGAATGATCAAATAAAAAGTCGTTCCTGTTGTACAACCATAAAAAGATTTTTTAGAAAGCTTGGAAGAGCCTTCTTAACTATCAGGTGTACGACAGAGTAGACAAAGAAGTTTAACAGGATAGTATAGATTAAAAATGAAAAAAATGACCTTTTGCCATTTTATCTTTCCATTTCTGTATTTTGACCCTGATAATTGAGAATGTATTCTTATAAAAGATAAATGCCTAAGGGGTAGCCGAAAAGCATTTGAGGCGAGGGGAGAATCGATTCTCTTTTAGAAGAAATTTTCCCCGTCTCCCCTTTTTATTTAAAAACATATAAATTAAACTTTACAATGATGAGGGTTTCATGATTTTGATTTTAACTAAGTAAATCTCAACGGAATTTATGACTAAAACTCTGGCTAAATTAACCGAAAAATCATCGTATCGCATTAAAATTAAAAAAGGGCTTGATTTGCAAATTGACGGCGCCCCTGAATTACCTGTTCAACAGGCAGATGTTCGTCGGGTTGCTTTGCTTGGCGATGATTATCCGATGCTGAAACCTTCTATTGTTGTTTCAGTTGGAGACACCGTAAAAATCGGGCAGGTCTTGTTTTTTGACCGAGAACATTCTGAAATAAAATTTACATCGCCGGGCGCAGGTCAAGTCGTTGAAATTAATCGCGGAGAAAAACGAAGGTTTGAATCCATTGTTATTGCCCTTTCAGAACAAGATGCCAAACGAAGCGCTGACTCTGAAGTAGTGTTTGCAAAATACGATCAAAACAAACTTAAATTACTTTCTAAAAATGAAATTATAAAAAATCTTTTAATTTCCGGATTATGGACTTCTTTGAGAAACAGGCCGTTTGGTACAATCGCTGATCCGTCATCGGATACATTAAATCAGCCGAATTCAATTTTTATCACCGCCGTTGATTCAAATCCGCACAGCGTACCTCCGTCGATGTTTATTGACGAACATAAGGAAGATTTTGAAACAGGTGCCTATGTAATTTCAAAATTAACTAGCGGTAAAACATGGCTTGTAAAAAGAGAAGGCATGAAACTGCCGGAATTTTCAATGAGACTTTTTGAGAATTCAGATAATCGCCTCGTTCATGTCGATGTTTCAGGTCCGCATCCCAGCGGTAACGTCGGTACCCACATTCATTTTTTAGATCCGGTTGGACCCCATAAAAATGTGTGGTATATAAATTATCAGGACGTAATTGCCGTCGGGCATTTGTTCATCGCCGGAAAATTACTCACCGAGCGCCTGGTTTCTGTTTCCGGCCCGGCATGTTTAAACTCCGCCTTTGTTAAAACGCGCCTTGGCGCTTCGATTGACGACCTTGTTGCCGGTCGAAAGAAAAGTGGTGAACAAGTCGGCGAAATTCGTCAGGTGTCGGGTTCTTTAATGTCGGGAAGTATTGCCGCCGGCTCAATGGCGTATTTAGGCCGTTATCATCATCAGATTTCACTTATAGAAGAAGGCCGCAAGAGAAAACTTTTTGGCTGGCTTTCCTTTGGCTTTAATAAATTTTCAGCGAAAAATATTTATGTGTCAAATTTTATCAAACCAAAATCTTATGAATTTAACACCAGTACAAACGGTTCATCACGCGCTATGGTACCCATTGAAATTTATGAAAAGGTAATGCCGTTGGACATTCATCCCGTATTTTTATTGCGCTCGATTTTAATGGGCGATATCGAACATTCTGAGGAACTTGGTGTTCTTGAGCTTGAAGAAGAAGATCTTGCTCTTTGTACTTTCGTCAGCCCGGGTAAAGACGATTTTGGATATTTACTTAGAACCATGCTCAACAGAATACGAAAGGGGGAATAAAGAAAACTATAAAGAATAAAAAATTTTTTTCTGGTGAACCTTGTGTTCTTTAGTGAGAAAAAGTATTAAACTTTTCTTTTTTAAATTAGTTATATGCGAAAATTTTTAGATAAAATAAAACCCCATTTTGATAAAGGCGGGAAATTACACAAGCTGGAAGCCCTCTACGAGATGATCGACACCATTTTGTACACTCCTTCCGATGTAACCCGCCGCGCGTCACATATCCGCGACGGTATTGATTTAAAAAGAATCATGACCATGGTCATCATTGCCTTGGTTCCGGCAACCATCATGGCATGTTACAATACCGGTCTTCAGGCAAATCTTGCCCTTCAAGAACTTGGTAAAACGCCGGAAGGTTGGCGCGCATCGATCATGGCTCTTCTGGGACGGGGCTTTAATCCGTCTTCTATTAAAGATGATTTTGTTTACGGGATGCTTTATTTTGTACCTGTATATCTGGTTTCATTATTTGCCGGCGGAGTCTGGGAGACTATTTTTGCCATCATTCGAAAACATGAAATCAACGAAGGGTTTTTAGTAACGAGTTTACTTTTTCCTTTAATATTGCCGCCTACAATACCGCTGTGGCAGGTTGCCATCGGCATTAGTTTTGCCGTTGTGATCGGCAAAGAAGTTTTTGGCGGAACAGGTATGAATGTTTTTAACCCGGCGCTGGTCGGCAGGGCATTTTTATTTTTTAATTTCCCGGCGCAGATGTCTGGAGATTCCGTTTGGGTTGCCGTTGACGGCTATACGCACACAACGCCTCTTGCCGCTGCAGCAGGTTATACAAATGCCTCATCAGGCATATTTGACGCGCTGCATGTAAACTGGCTAGACGCTTTCTGGGGATTTATTCCTGGCTCAATGGGCGAAACTTCAACCTTTGCGATTTTACTGGGAGCGTTTTTTTTAATTATAACGGGAATCGGTTCGTGGCGAATCATGGCCAGCGTTACGGCATCGATGTTTATATTAACAACGTTGTTTAATGCAGCCATGAATTCAAGTTCGAATTCTATGTTTTTAGTGACTCCCTTATGGCATCTTGTACTTGGCGGCTTTGCCTTTGGAACTGTTTTTATGGCAACCGACCCTGTAAGTTCAGCCATGACTAATGCAGGTAAGTATATTTATGGTTCTTTGATCGGGATCATGGTTGTTTTAATTCGAGTTGTAAATCCGGCATTTCCTGAAGGGATGATGCTGGCGATTTTATTTTCTAATGCCTTTGCGCCCTTAATCGATCATTTTGTTGTTCGTAAAAATATCAACAGGAGAAAACTTAGAAATGCCGTCAGATAGCACAGGTAAAACCATCGGCGTTGCCCTTCTGGTGACCATTGTCAGTTCGATTCTCGTGTCGATGGCCGTTGTGATCTTGCGTCCAATGCAGGAAAAAAATATTGAACTTGATAAAAAAAGAAACGTTTTGCTGGCAATAGGTAAAGATGTTGAAACAAAAAATATTGAATCCGAGTTTTCTAAAATCACCGCTGTTGTTGTAGATTTAACAAAAGGAACTCCATCTGACTACATTGCTCCCGAAAAGTATAATTTAAAAAATATTTTAAAATCGCCAGAAACTTCCATTGTACTTTCAAAAGAAGACGACATTGCCGGTATTCATGTGATTCCGCGATATCAGCTGGCGTATCTTGTATTTAAAGAAGGAAAACTTGAGAATATCATTATACCGGTTTATGGCAAGGGCTTGTGGTCTACGATCTATGGTTTTTTAGCCCTTGAAAATGATTTTAATACAGTAAAAGGCCTGACGTTTTATGAACATGGGGAAACGCCTGGACTTGGAGGCGAAATTGAAAACCCGCAGTGGAAAGCCATCTGGCCAGGTAAAAAAATATATGGAGACGAAAACGAAATTAAAATTGAAGTGATCAAAGGCAGTGTTGATTCCCGTACGGTTGACAGAGAATACAAGGTCGATGGAATTTCCGGCGCAACACTGACGTCAAGGGGCGTTTCTCAGCTAATTCGTTTCTGGGCGTCAGATAACGGGTTTGGAAAATATTTTAAGAATTTAAAAGGGGAAAGTCTTTCCCGGGCGAAATGAAACGGAAAACATTATGAGTACAATAAAAAAAACATTGTTCGGACCGATTTTGGATAACAATCCGATTATATATCAGGTTCTGGGTATTTGTTCAGCCTTGGCCGTAACCTCGAAAATGGAAACAGCAATGGTTATGTCAATGGCCGTAACCGTGGTAACTGCTTTTTCAAACTTTTCGTTAAGTTTAATTCGAAATCATATTCCTTCGAGTATACGAATCATCATTGAAATGACGATTATAGCTGCTTTGGTGATTGTGGCAGATCAGTTTATCAAGGCTTATTTTTTCGAGGTGAGCAAGCAGCTTTCGGTTTATGTCGGTCTGATCATTACCAATTGTATTTTAATGGGCAGAGCCGAGGCCTTTGCTTTAAAAAATCCTCCGGTTTTAAGTTTTATTGACGGCATTGGTAATGGCCTTGGGTATACGATGATTCTCATTTCGGTTGCCTTTATAAGGGAACTTTTTGGATCAGGTAAACTTTTTGGTACGACAGTTTTTACAACGATTCAAAACGGCGGACATTATATGCCAAGCGGTTTACTCGTATTACCGCCAAGCGCGCTGTTTTTAATTGCCATGATCATCTGGATCGTACGCACATTAAATCCATCACAGGTAGAAAAAGGTTAATATGCTGGAAGCTTATATAAGTTTAGTTGTTAAATCCATTTTTATGGAAAATATGGCGCTTGCCTTTTTTCTGGGCATGTGTTCTTTTCTGGCGGTATCTAAAAATGTGCAAACGGCCCTGGGGCTAGGCATTGCGGTAGTTTTTGTACAAACCATCACTGTGCCGGCAAACAGTTTAATTTACAATCACTTGCTTCGTCAGGGAGCATTAACCTGGTTGGGTTACCCTGACGTAGATTTGTCATTTCTTGGTCTGGTCAGTTACATTGGCGTAATTGCAGCGATTGTTCAAATTCTTGAAATGACTCTTGATAAGTATTTTCCTCCTTTGTACAATGCTCTTGGAATTTTTCTGCCCTTAATCACCGTTAATTGCGTTATTATGGCAGGTTCATTGTTTATGGCAGAACGTGATTATGGATTTAGCGAAAGCCTTGTTTTTGGTTTTGGATCGGGTACAGGATGGGCGCTGGCCATCATTTCTCTTGCCGGTATTCGCGAAAAACTACGATATTCCAATGTGCCAGACGGTTTAAAAGGCCTGGGAATTACCTTCATCATTGCAGGTCTAATGGCCATGGCATTTATGTCTTTTTCAGGAATTAAGTTATGATGAGCCAGCAGCAACTTGTACTTGTTTTTACCGGCGTTGGAATGTTTACCTTCGTCGTTTTGGCCCTGGTTGCCATTATATTAATAGCCAAGTCAAAACTGGTTGCTTCGGGCACGGTACATATTTTAATTAACGACGATAAAAGCAAAGCAATTGACGTACCCGTCGGCGGAAAACTTTTAAATGTATTGGCCGACAATAAAATATTTGTCGCTTCCGCTTGCGGCGGCGGAGGTACCTGCGGTCAGTGCAGGGTAAAAGTCTTTCAGGGCGGCGGCGAAATTTTACCCACGGAGAGAACTCACATTTCAAGAGCCGAGGCGCGCGAAGGTTACCGCCTGTCGTGTCAGTTGTCGGTAAAAGAAAACCTGAAAATAGAAATACCCCATGAAATTTTTGACATTAAAAAATGGGAGTGTACGGTCAGATCCAATCGAAATGTGGCGACTTTTATTAAAGAACTTGTTTTGGAACTTCCGAAAAATGAAACTGTAAATTTTAGAGCAGGCGGTTATATACAAATCGAAGCGCCGCCTCATCATGTGAAGTATAAAGACTTCGAAATCGAAAAAGAATACCATGAAGACTGGAACAAATATAATATCTGGAAATATGAATCCATCGTAAATGAACCGGTACTAAGGGCTTATTCAATGGCAAATTATCCCGATGAAAAAGGCATCATCATGCTCAATGTGCGAATTGCTTCGCCTCCTCCGAGATCTCCCGAAAATACACCTCCGGGAAAAATGTCATCTTTTATATTTTCTTTAAAGCCCGGAGATAAGGTCACCATCATGGGGCCATTCGGTGAATTTTTTGCTAAAGATACAAACAACGAAATGATTTTTGTAGGCGGCGGCGCGGGTATGGCGCCGATGCGCTCTCATATTTTTGACCAGATAAAACGTCTTCATTCAACGCGTAAAATATCATACTGGTATGGAGCCAGAAGTATTCGGGAAATGTTTTACATGGATGAGTTTGAAAAGCTTCAAAAGGAGCATGAAAATTTTAAATTGCACGTTGCCTTGTCGGAACCCCTGCCAGAAGACAACTGGAAAGGCGACACCGGTTTTATTCATCAGGTTCTTTATGATAAGTATTTAAAAAATCATCCGACGCCGGAAGACATTGAATATTATTTATGCGGTCCGCCCATGATGACGTCAGCCGTAACTAAAATGCTCGATGGCCTGGGGGTTGAACCCGAGAACATAATGTTCGATAATTTTGGCGGTTGATTTTGTCCGAACAGGTTTACCTGACGAAATCTTTTCTTTTTAAATCATCTTTCTTTATCGTGACGGTAGCAGTAATGATTTTTATTATTGCTTTTTCCTGCAGGAAGCCTTTAAAATTAATTGAAATTCAGGGCAGGGCGCTTGGCTCTGAATTTACCATTAAATACAATCCTGCCGATTCAACATTTACTGAAGCAGAACTCTCTTCTTATCTTTATAAGTTTTTTACAGACTTTCAAAATACAACCTCGCTTTATCAAAAAAGTTCTGAGTTAATTGCACTTAATCAGGCAAACAGCAAAGACTGGATTAAGGTCAGCGATTCGCTGGGAGTCATGATTGCCTATGCGCTTGAATTATCTAAAAAAACCGACGGCTACTATGACATTACAGCAGGAGCCTTGTCAAAACTTTGGAATGTGGAAGGTATTGAAAAAGTTCAGCCGGAACTGCCTGAACAAAAAAGTATTGCAATGGCAAAAAATAATTCAGGATATCAAAACCTTGAAATCAAGCATCTTAACGACGGATATTATGTTTATAAAAAAAATCCTCATATGGTTATCGATTTGGCCTCGCTTGCAGCAGGTTATGCGGCAGATAAAATCGCAGAATATCTGGAATCCAGGAAGATTAAAAATTACATGATTGATGTCGGTGGTGAATTTAAAACTTCCGGAAAAAATATTTTAAATGACTGGATCATAGGAATTGAAAATCCGGTGTATAATAAAAATAGCACACAAACAGGATCATTGATTTTAAAAAAAATTCTTTTAAAAAATACATCCATGGCAACATCCGGTAACTATAAAAATTTTTTAAAAAACAAAAATAAACGATACTCTCATATCATTGACACTCACACAGGAAAACCGGTTGAAGGTAATCTCGTCTCTGTCAGCGTCATTCAAAATGAATGTATGAAGGCAGATGCCCTTGCCACAGCTATATTTGCCATGGGCGAAAAAAGGGGGTTTGAATTTGCTGCGATAAATCATATTCCGCTTCTGATGATGATTGAGACTAATAAAGGCAAAATTGATGTAAGGAATACTTTAGAGATGGACAGGTATCTCAAAAAAAAATAAACCTCCTTATTCCACTATTTTAAAGGGGAGAAAATCTCCCCCCGCTTCGGCTTCCGGCCATTGGCCGGCGATCCTACGCTTCCCCTCTTTAATTACTGAGACGATGATTTTTTTTGTAAATAAACATTCCAGATTCCGGAATCCGGAAGACAAACGCAATTATATATGTTAGTGCAATGTCTGTCTAATTTTTTTTAATTCAAACATGAAGCAGTCAACGCATCAATCTTGAATTTTGTGAAACAAGAGAATTTGTTAAGTATTAAACAATGGTTTTGTATAGTATATTAAGTACATTTTATGAGAATATTTACGCAGGCTCAAAATAAACAGGCTTGCCAAGTAGCGCGTCATTATGAAATTATTATAAAGACGCGGTACTAAAAACGCTAAAATAAATGTGGATTTGGGTCAATCATTGCACAAATTCTTAAGTATAAAGAGTAAAAAACGTTCCCAGGAAATTACTTGGGAAGACAACCCCTGAAAAACATGTTAGTTTTTCACAAAGCAGGGCAGTATTATCTGTGCATAAAGAAATGATCATGTTGGAATTGAGTGCCCCGATACTGAGATTTCGGTTTGAAAATGATATGTTTAGCAACAGGAAATAAACAAACCAAGTTATATGAACTGGAATGCCTTCATTTTCATATATAATTGAGTATATAAATATTCGGATTATAGATCATATTGTAGTGGAAGACAAAAAAACTTGTAAGGGAATTATGCAAGATGATTAATTGCCTGGGGGAGACTTCAATTATTTTTATAAAAGATAAAACTATAAAAAAAATTAAAAGAAATGGGTTGACAATTGATGTCTATTTATTTATGCAACAAAAAAGGAATTATGGATGAAATTTGTAAAAGATTTTGATTGGCTTCCATGGCAAAGTATCCAGTTGAATAAACGCAGGATCATTCTTTTTATTCTGGGGTTAGTGTTTTCTTCAACTCAAGCTGCTCTTTACGCCGAGGATATGCAAAAGGTTATCATTTTACCTTTTAAAAACATCAATAAAAACGCAAATTATGAATATCTGGAAGCAAGTATTACCGACTCAATTCGCGAAAATTTAAAAACAAAGTTTGCCTTTAGCGAAACTTCTGAACGCGATTGGA